>NZ_JACHZO010000020.1:0-111003 GCF_014193575.1 Rhizobium sp. BK289 | reverse complement strand
TCGGGCTTATAGACCCTACCTCCGAACCAAGTCAACACTCCAGCTGTAAAAATTCTGACATTTTTGTAAGTGATTGAATGGAAAAGAGGATTTGTGATGGAGACGGGAAATGGCGGAAGGTTTTCCTCACAGACCTCGAAAAAGTTTGTCCAAGTGGTCAAAATTTCCATGCGGGTGCCTTATCGCGAGCTTCTGATGATCTAGCCCTTTCAAATCCAATCAACCCGCTCATTGCGACCTTCGGGTAGCGATACGAACCCGCCGATACGCAACTCCCGCACAAGCCTCAGAAAAACCGAGATTTTACATAAGCTTTCTGCTATATATTAGAGAAGGGAGGAAACAATGCATACAACAAGACCAGAAAGCATCATCGAAGTCAGTTTCGTCAGCGCCAATGGCCGACGCGCGCTCGGCATCATGAGCATGCGCCAGGCATTGGATCTGCCCGACCTGCCGAGCTTTACCTATACCCATCCGGACCCGCTGAAAGCGGCAGCCGGTATCGTGCTGAGCCAGGAAGAGCTCAGGAAATTCCTGACCTGCCACTGAGCAGGCACTGTTCGCACAACACGTCGATCGCGCATCTGCTCGATTGTCAAATAATCGCGCCTATTTCAGGCTGCTTTCCTTTGCATCACCGCCAACGGCAATAGAACAACGGCATTCAGCCCACCTCCCTCGCGATCCTCCAGGCAGAACATGCCGCCATGTGCATCGACAATCTGGCGAACGATCGCAAGGCCCAGACCGCTGCCGCCGAGATCGCGATTGCGCGATTCTTCGAGCCGCACGAAGGGCTCGAGCACTTCTTTGCGCCGGTCTGCCGGAATGCCCGGCCCACGATCTCCGACGATGATGGCGGCCTGATCTCCGCGACGTTCGACGGCGAGATCGGCCCTACAGCCGTAGCGCAAGGCATTGTCTATGAGATTGTCCAATACGCGCACCAGAGCGGTCTCCGTCATGGTCACCGCGACCGGCTGCCCGATCGGCGTGAAGACGACAAGACCCTGTCCGTCGTGCCGCTCCGCCAGGTGGTCGAAAATGGCTGCGTCGAGATCGGCAATGGTCTTGCCGTCCGAAACGACGGTGCTGCGGGCAAAGCCCAGAGCATCCTCCACCAGCCGCTGCATGGCTTCGACATCGGCAATCGCCCGATCACGATGCGGCGTGTCGGGCATCATTTCCATGCGCAGGCGGAAGCGGGTGAGATAGGTCCTCAGATCATGCGAGATTGCTCCGAGGATTAGGGTACGATTATTGACCAAGGCGGAAATGCGCAGCTGCATGGCGTTGATCGCCTTGATCAGCATGCGCAGCTCGCAGGCTCCCCTTTCCGGAATATGAACCGGCTGCAATCCGTTGCCGATCGAGTTGACGGTGCGGGACAAGCGCGTCAAGGGCCGGGTTTCGCGCGCCACCGCGACAATGGCGATGACCGCAACCAGCATGCCGAGGATGCCCGAGATAAGGCCGATAGGAATTCCGTGCAATCGAACGGTCGGGGTCTCGGGAAGATCGAAGACCGCAATCTTGCCGCCCGCGACGCCGATCGACACTTCCATGATCCGGTCCGGCGCACCGACCGAGAACCAGCCCTGCGGCTCTTCCGACAGCGAGCGCATGTTGAAGTAACGATTGCCGAAGGCGATGTTGGCGAATTCACGCGCCAGCTTGCCGGTGAGCGTCAGATGCGAAGTCTCGCTCTTCTGACCGGCTGCCGGCGCATCGGCGAGCCGGATCGCCAGACCATTGGCATTCAGCGCCCGCACGGCCATCGGCTGCGTCTCCGGCGGGACGGCATCGAGAAGACGGACCGCCGTCTTGACTCGCATGGCTGGCGACAGCTCCGGATTGAACGACGTATCCGGCTTCAGCTGGGCGGCGGCGAAAGCCGCGAGCTGTATGACGAACAATGCCACGGCGACGATCATGATGATGCGGGCGACGAGACCGAGTTTCAGCATGGCTCAGACATCCTTCACGTCCGTGGTGAGAAGATAGCCGGCATTGCGCACGGTGGTGATGATATGGGCGCCATCGGGCAGGCAGTGCCCGAGCTTGGTGCGCAGGCGGGAGACCGTGACGTCGATGGTGCGATCGAAGGGGTCGGCGCCGCGGCCGCGTGTCCAGTCGAGCAATTGTTCGCGCGACAGGACGCGCCGTGGCCGCTCGAGGAAGCAGACAAGCAGATCGAACTCCGCCGTCGTCAGATGCACGACGCGTTCGCCGTCCATTTCGATGACGCGGCCGTCGAGATCGACGGTCAAGCCGGCGAAACACTTACGGCGTGACGGGATACTGGCGTCTTCCGGCCGTTCCGGCCCGGATCGCCGAAGGATGGCGCGGATGCGCGCCAGAAGCTCGCGCGGATTGAAGGGCTTGCCGAGATAATCATCCGCGCCCATTTCGAGACCGACGATGCGATCGATATCTTCCGTCTTCGCCGTCAATATAAGGATCGGCACTTTGCTGCGCGCGCGGATGCGGCGGCATACCGACAACCCGTCCTCTCCGGGCAGCATCAGGTCGAGAATGATCAGATCGGGAAAACCCTTGGACAGAACGCGATCCATGACGGCGGCGCTATCGGCCGTCTGCACGGAAAAACCCTCACGGCTCAGGAACTCCTCCAGGAGCGCCCTAATCTCGCGGTCGTCCTCGACCAGAAGAAGCGATGCGGAAACCATGGCCCTTCCATGCGGGGCGAGAGGTCGTTTTGGCAACAGGGAAACGGCCAGCGTTACAAACTGTAACAAATTTCTCCTCTTTTGAAAAACACCAGCAAAAGAAGCAGTGCAGGTTTTCGGGCAAGGGCTATCCCTCCGGAGCGAATGGCGGCAGCCCTGCCGTCTACCCGACCCCATCGCCCGCTCCGGCCCACGACAGGGCTCGCATCCACGAAGTGCGAGCCCTGTTTGCGTTTCAATAGTCTCTTCCCGCACAATGCGGTTTGCGTCCCCGCCGCCGCCATGCGAAAGGATGTCCTTCCCGGGCGCAACGCCCGGCCACGCGATGAAGACAGCAACGATGATCATGAGGCAGAACGGGTGAGCCAGCGGCAATCACCGCAAAGATCCGGCAGGGCGGCGAAGCGCGCCCAGGAGCCCGAAGGCAAGCGCGTGACCTTGCCGCGAGCGCTTTCCAAGCTCGGCTACTGCTCCCGCACCCAGGCGGAGGCGCTGATTACCGCCGGCCGTGTCAGCGTGGATGGCCGGAAGATCGCGGATCCCACTACCTGGGTCGATCTGGAGCATTCGAAATTCGCGGTCGATGGCAGAGAGATATCAGCGGAAAAGAAGCTCTATTTCATGCTGAACAAGCCACGCGGGCTGGTGACCACCCGCGATGACCCCGAAGGGCGGCCGACGGTCTATGATTGCCTCAAGGAGATCGATGCCCGGCACCTCGCGCCAGTTGGACGGCTGGACAAGGCGAGCGAAGGGCTGCTGCTCTTCACCAATGATACGGTGCTGGCCCAGTCCCTGCTCGATCCCGTCAGCCATGTCGGCAAGGCCTATCACGTGCAGGTCGACCGCATCATGGATCAGGAACAGCTTGCGCGCATGGAGCGCGGCATCGTCGACGACGGCGAGCTTCTGACGGCAAGCTCAGCCCGCCTGCTGCGCAGCGGCGATCGCAACAGCTGGATCGAAGTGGAACTCAAGGAGGGCCGCAACCGACAGATCCGGCGCATGCTGGAGGCGCTTGGCATCGAATGCCTGCGGCTGGTGCGTGTCGCCTTTGGCGATATCGCGCTCGGCGATCTGCCGAAGGGCGGCGTGCGGGCCTTGACCGAGGCCGAAATCCTTGGCCTGCGCCGGCGCGCCGGAATGAAAGTCAACAGATAGAAGGCGGAATGCAATGCAACCCCACGATTTCTGGCAGGAGCTGCATGCACCCGGCAGCTTCGACCTGATGGAGGAGCGAGCGGATTTCCATGTGGCCGAACTGCCGGACGGACGTCAATTACGCCTGCCGATCCGCGTACTCGGGGACGGCGAACACGCGCTGGCATCGCTCATCATTAATCAGTCGAGCTTTACCGTGCTGGAGGCGCTGGCGGCAGCATTGGCAGCGCGGATCGCGGCTCACGATATCGAGGTCGTCGCAGGATTGCCGACGCTCGGGCTGACGCTGGCGGCAGCGGTGGCGCGCGCGCTCGGTCATGCGCGCTATGTGCCGCTCGGAACATCGCGCAAGTTCTGGTATCGCGAGGAGTTGTCGGTCCCGCTTTCCTCGATCACCACGCCGAACCAGGAGAAGCGTCTCTATATAGACCCACGAATGCTGCCGCTGCTGGAAGGAAAGCGCGTCGCGCTGATCGACGATGTCATTTCCAGCGGCGCCTCGATCGTCTCCGGGCTTTCTCTCCTGACGTCCTGCGGCATCGAGCCTGCGGTGATCGGGGCGGCCATGCTGCAATCCGAGCGCTGGCGCGATCGTGTCGATATCGACGGCAAGCAATGGAGCGAGCGGATCGTCGGCGTCTTTTCCACGCCGATCCTCGAACGAAGCGAAAACGGCTGCTGGCGCCAGCCGAACTGACGGCTTTTGGCCGGCGCGACGAGGCGACCAGCAACGGATTACATATTATATATAGGAAGACCGTTCCGATTCCGGCCGTGATGCGCTAAGGGTCCGCTCAAGAAGCGTCCGTCAGGCGGATGCACGAGCTTGTTGGTGGACACGTTGCGAATTCTCTCCGAAGCCCATTTTCCGGAATTGCCCAACTACTATCGCGGCAAGGTGCGCGAGAATTACGACCTGCCCGACGGCAGCCGCATCATTATCAGCACCGATCGGCTCAGTGCCTTCGACCGCATCCTCACGTGCATTCCCTACAAGGGCCAGGTCCTGACGCAAACCGCGCGCTACTGGTTCGAACAGACACGCGACATCTGCCCGAACCATGTGATCGACTATCCGGACCCGAATGTCGTCGTCGGCAAGCGGCTGAATATCCTTCCGGTCGAAATCGTCGTCCGCGGCTATCTCGCCGGCACGACCGGTACGTCCATCTTGACGCTCTACAAGAAAGGCCAGCGGGAAATGTACGGAATCACGCTGCCTGACGGCATGCGCGACAACCAGATCCTGCCGGAGCCGATCATCACGCCGACCAGCAAGGAATTCGACGGCGGTCACGACGAGCCCCTCACGCCGACTGAAATCGTCGAACACGGGCTTCTGACGCAAAAGCAATGGCAGACGTTGTCTGACTATGCCCTTGCCCTGTTCGCACGAGGGCAGGAAATCGCCCGCAAGCGCGGACTGATCCTCGTCGATACGAAATATGAATTCGGGACCGACGAAAACGGAACCATCATCCTCGCCGATGAAATCCATACGCCCGACAGCAGCCGCTATTGGCTGGCCGGCAGCTATCAGGAGCGTTTCGAAAAGGGCATGCGCCCGGAAAGCTTCGACAAGGATTTCGTCCGCGCCTGGGTCACAGAGCGTTGCGATCCCTACAAGGATGAGATTCCCGAAATCCCGGGCGAGCTCATCGAAGAGACGTCCAAGGTCTATATCCGCGCCTTCGAAGCGATTACAGGCACCCCTTTCGTGCCTGACGATCGCGGTGCAACACCGCGTGACCGGGTTCGCGCAAGCCTCGCCCGCTATTTCCCTTAAAGCGACGGTCTGGACCATCGCTCAGCTGAATCGGTACGCCGAAACTTCGCGGAAGTTGTGGTGTGTGGGAGTTTTTGCGCCTCTTGCATCTCTTGATTGCGTAGGAAGGGGTATGTTTTTTGCAACACTTCAGATTTTTTTTACCGATAAGCTGATATTTCGCCCGATCACCCATATGTTCGCTGCCGAGAATTCGTAAAAGCCACTGTGCTATTGCAAAACTCGTTGCTAGATTGACGCCGACCGCTTCGGGTCATTGTTTGTACTGCGTAAGACTGGAGCACCGGTACCTGGAGTCATGTTGACTCCGTTAAAGACACTGATCATGTAAATTGAATTGTGGGACAATGTGATGGTTTCCATTCGTACTGCCGCCCCCGCCCTGCTGCTTGTTTTGGCAGGCTGCGTTAGCGGCCCAGACCATAAGCCACCGGAAATGCCTCTCCCGGCCAAATTCTCGGAGGGCGGTACGAAGGCGAACGGCGATATCGCCGGCTCGCAATGGTGGACCGCTTTCGGCGATTCCAAGCTGAATGCCTTCGCCGCACAGGGACTTGCCCAGAACCTCAACATCCAGCAGTCGCTAGAACGCATCAACCAGGCTGAAGCGGCGGTCGTGACCGCAGGCGCTGGCGGCCTGCCGAGCCTGACGGTTACCGGCGACCACACGACCAGCGGCCAGAAGGGCTCGCTGCGCACGCAGACCGAAACGCGAAACAGCACCAGCGGCGGCGCCTCTGTTTCATGGCTGCTCGACCTCTGGGGCCAGTATCGCCGCGCAACGGAAAGCGCCAACGCCTCGCTCGATGCCGCCTATTCCAACGTCGATACCGCGCGCCTGACCTATCTGCAGGACCTGGCCACCAGCTATGTCAATGCCCGCTACTATCAGGCGCTGGTGGCAATCGCCCGCGAAAACCTGAAGTCCCGGCGCGACACGCTTTCGCTGACCAAGTTCCAGCTCGAAGCCGGCGCTGCCTCGCGCCTCGACGTCGTCCAGGCCGAAGGCCTCGTCAACTCGACGCTGTCGACGATTCCCGGCTTCGAGATCAGCTACCGCCAGGCGGTGCATCACATCGCAACCCTGCTCAACGTGCCTTCGTCCACGATCATCGCGCAGATGCAGGGCGGCGGCAGCCAGCCGGTATTCCGCGGCAGCGTCCGCACCGGCGTCCCGGCCGATCTCATCCGCAACCGTCCTGACATTCGCGCCGCAGAGCGGAACCTTGCCGCCGCGACCGCCCAGATCGGCGTTGCTGAAGCGAAGCTCTTCCCGTCGATCACGCTCAGCGGTGCGATCTCGCCGTCCTATATCCATAGCCCGTCCGCAAGCGGCAGCCTCACCAGCTGGTCGTTCGGCCCGGCGCTGAACCTGCCGATCTTCGACGGCGGCACGCTGCGCGCCGGTGTCAAGAGCGCGGAATCGTCCAGCCGCGAACAATACATTGTCTGGCAGCAGACGGTGAGAACCGCGATCCAGGACGTTGAAAACGCCCTATCGGCGGTGACCCGCGATGCGCAGACGGTTGCGGCCCTGCACGCTCAGGTCAAGTCCTACCAGGAAGCCCTGCAGCTCTCGACCGCCAGCTATAAGGATGGCGCGTCTTCGCTGCTCGACGTTCTGGACGCCCAGCGCAACGTGACCAGCGCTCAGCAGAGCCTTGCTCAGGCGGTTCAGCAGAGTGCCATCGACTATATCTCGCTGAACGTCGCGATCGGTGCCGGCTACGTGCCAGCTGGCAAAACAACCGTGGCCGCGGCTCCGGCCAAGGTTGTCAAGGTCGCTGCCAAGAAGGCGAACTGACAGGGTCGCCCGGTTCGCCGGGCACTTTGCTTGAACTGAAAGCCTAAAGCGAAAACCGCCGCGTTCTCCGCGGCGGTTTTTCTTTTGATGCCGAAGAGATGATGGAGCTTCCGTGCTGAAACTGAAAATGGCGCGCTCCGCTTGCGCAAGAGCACGCCATCGCAAAAACAAAAAGGCCGGAATAACCCGGCCTTTCGCCGTCCGCTATCGCATCAGTGCCAGTACATCCGTGGTCAAAGGCAATGCGGAGCTGCAGCCAGATTGATCATGAAAGGTTAACCAAAGGTCAACTTCGCTTCCAAAACCATGATGAACGAAAACGGCTCGCTTTGAAGCGCGCCAGCCGCCCATCGGCTGCATGACTGATGTCTATATCGGCGGGCAAGGCGGCAATTTCAAGGCCGTCATCCGAAATTCTCCGACCGATCTCTCCACTGACTGCCGCCAGTGACACCACACGCTTCAGCCACAATCGGGCCATCGCAACGAATCCAGCAGATTTTCCGGCCACCGCAAGCCATCGTTCAAGCTGCATTCATGCGAATGCCTCTAAAACACATGTAAAGATTGAAGGCTCACCATGGGATCCTATCCGATTCCGTGCATGGGCGACTTTTATCTTGCCGGCGCCGGGGTAGGCGCATGAGATGCGGAAGACATTCGTTGGCGGTTTCGCGACAACGGTGCGCAAAGGGAGATTATTCATGAGGTTCAAGGTTCTTGCCGCAAGCTTGCTGGCCGCATTCATTGCGCTGCCGGCCGTTGCGGAAGCCGCGGAGGGCTTTGCCACCGCAAACGTCAACATGCGGTCAGGTCCGAGCACGGCCTATCCGGCCGTGACGATGATTCCCGTCGGAGCGCCGCTGCAGATCAACGGCTGCCTCAACGAGACGCCTTGGTGCGATGTCTCGTTCTACGGCGGTCGCGGATGGGTGGCTGGCCGCTACATCCAGGCCACCTATCAATCACGCCGCATCTATGTCGGCCCGCAATATTATCGGCCGCTCGGCATTCCGACGGTGGTTTTCAACTTCGATGATTACTGGGGTCGCTACTATCGCGGCCGCGACTTCTATCGTGACCGTGACCGCTGGCGGCGTGGCCCCGGCTGGGTCGATCGTCGGCCCGACCGCGGCTGGGATCGCGGATCGGACTGGGATAACGGCCCGGACCGCAATTGGGACCGCCGTCCCTACCGCAATCGCGATTGGGACGATGATTCGGATCGCAACTGGGACCGTCGCCCCGATCGCGACTGGGATCGGCAGCGCGACGACAATCGTAACTGGGGCCGTCAGCGGCCGGACAACAACCAGGACTGGGATAACCGGTCGGACCGCCCGCGCGACAACAACCGCCCCCGCCCGGAACCCCAGCGTCAGCCGCCTCAGGCTCAGCCGCAGCCGCAGCCACAACCTCAGCCGCAGCCGCAGCCGCAGCCGCAGCCGCAGCCGCAGAACAATCCACGACAGGAGACGCGTACGCCAGGCCCCTATAGCCCGGATCACAAGGACTGCCCGGCCTCGGAACCGAATTGCCGGATGTCCGTAAGGGGTTCAAATCGCTAAGCAATTCCCGGAAATGAGCGGCATCCAGCCGGAATTGCGCGATAACAAAGAGATGGAGCGGTTCGGAGATCCCCTGAAGCTGAACCGTTCTAGCGGCGCCTTCCGGAGTCCGCAAAATCAAAGCCAGCGATCTTGGAGATCGCTGGCTTTTTGATGCGCTATTTATCGAGAAGCGGCACTCAAGCGGAAATATCTTGAACGAAATCTCTTGCGCGCCTTCAGCGGCCCGCAGGGATTGAGCGAACGGCTTGAAAATGCCGAGCGGTTCAGTGCATCTTCAGGTGCGCTTCACGCGTCGCCGAGATGAACATTTCCCGCGCCTCTTCGGCAGACTTACGACCGTCGATGGCTGCCCGGCAAAGGCTTCTTGCTGCAACATACAAAGGACCGCGCCGATCGGGCCACAGGTTGGCCATGCAATTCAATGCATCGGAAGGACCGGTCACTACCTGGAAACTACCATGAGCAAAACCGACTTCAATGGGATTGCTCCATTTGACGTGCCGCATGAATACTCCTCCTCACGCGCTACCAATTGCTTGGAACCGTCCTCCACGACGGCCACAGCGTACTATAACCCCGATCAGAACTTTCGAAAATATGAAAGATTTAGAGCTTCCCGCGACATGTCGGGTAGATCTGATCGGGCAAATACGGCCCGGATGATGCCGGGGCGACGTGAATGCGGTGAACTTCCAAACCTCGACTTTGAGAAGGGTTGGTGTGCATCGCATGCGATTTACTTCTCACGGGCGATGCGCCTTGCCTCGTCCGGCGAGAAACCTGCCCGGCGGGCAAGGCGTTCCAAGCCAAATATCCGGTCGATCTGATCGACCAGCCATAGTTCGAAACGTTTCCACATTGACGCAGCCTCCTCCACTGCCGACCTTCGGTCGTAGCGGCCCACGATGTCTATCGCGTCATTTCCATCGCGCGCTCTCTATCGCGCTTGGCCTGCCAAATTTCCTTTCAGCGAAATTGCGGCGGCCTCTGCGCGTTTGAGAGCAGCTCCTGCTTTGTCGCAAAGTCGCCAAACAGCTTCTTCAGCCGGGCTTCCTCCTCTTTGCAAAGCCGGTGGCGGCGGGCAAAATCCTCGACGCTCCAGACCTCCCGCAATCTGCTCCTGTCGACTTCCTCCACCTTGATCAATGAACTCATGGGCTCGCCCTCTTTGTTGTTGTGCTTTGTTAATGTCCGAAGGGGCGAAAAGTTCCCTCTGCAGCCCGCCGGCAGGGAGCTGGAGCGATCTGGCGGTACGGGTCGGAATTGTTCTTAATTCCTCCTTAAATCGCCGCATTTACAGTTCAGGCGGGACTTGATGTCTTCACGAGGGTTCGTGAACAAATGGCGGGTAGCCGCCCTGGCAGCCATATCGGCTCTCGGGCGACCGGCCCGCTTGAAGACGGCCGAACGGTCGCAAAGATTTCTACCGCCGCTGTGATCAGCCTGATAGAAGACATAGGAACACTGGGGAATACTGGACACCGAGGTACAACCGGCCCGCAATGGCAGATAAGAAGAAATCACGCCAGAGGATAGAACCATCCTTTTCCAGCGGTCGGGAACGCATCGATGACGGATTCAATGCCGGCGAGCGCATCGTCGGCAGCAGGCGCTCGGCCAAGACATATTCGTCTTCTTCCAAAACATACTACGACGAGCCGGAACTCGACGACGACGAGGATGAAGACGACGAGGATGAGCCCGTGGTCGAAAAACCTCGCCGCACCCGCGCCCGCAGCCGGCGCAAACCGGCGCGGCGCGCCCGCCCGCGGCGCGGCTTTTTCGGCTTCATCCGCTCCACGATCTATTGGGGCCTGGTGCTCTGCCTCTGGGCCGGCATCGGCCTTGCGGGCCTTGTTGCCTATTACGGCTCGCGCATGCCAAGCGCCAGCACCTGGTCGATCCCCGAGCGCCCGCCGAACGTAAAGATCAACGATCTCGACGGCACCTTGCTCGCCAATCGCGGTACGACAGGCGGCGAAGCCGTGGCGCTTGGCGACATGTCGCCCTACATACCGGAGGCGATCGTTGCCATCGAGGACCGCCGCTTCTATTCCCATTTCGGCTTCGACCCGATCGGCCTTGGCCGCGCCGTCGTGACGAACGTCCTGACCGGACACGCCGTCCAGGGTGGCTCGACGCTCACGCAGCAGCTCGCCAAGAACCTGTTCCTCTCGCCGGACCGCACGCTGGAGCGCAAGGTGCAGGAAGTGCTGCTGGCGCTGTGGCTGGAGCACAAATACACCAAGGACCAGATCCTGACGATGTACCTGAACCGCGTCTATTTCGGCTCCAACGCCTATGGCGTCGAGGCAGCTTCGCGGCGCTACTTCAACAAGTCGGCCAAGGACGTAAACCTCGGCGAGGCAGCCATGCTCGCCGGCCTGGTCAAGGCGCCCTCTCGGCTGTCGCCGGCCCGCGATCCGGCTGCCGCCGAGGCTCGCGCGCAGCTGGTGCTACAGGCGATGCATGATCAGGGCTTCATCTCCGAGGCCGACATCAAGACCGCCATGTCGCAGCCGCCGACCCGTTCGAAAAGCTATTGGACAGGTGCCGAGAACTATGTCGCAGACATGGTCATGGACCAGCTTCCAAAGCTGATCGGCGGCGACATCAAGGAAGACCTGATCGTCGACACCACGCTCGATATGTCGCTTGAGGAGAAGGCCGAGAAGGCGCTGGAAGACGTGCTTGCCAAGGACGGCAGGAAGCTGAGTGCCTCGCAGGCCTCGCTCGTCTCCGTCGATGCGACGGGCGCCATCCGCGCGCTCGTCGGCGGCCGCGACTATGCGCAGAGCCAATTCAACCGCGCCGTCACCGCCAAGCGCCAGCCGGGTTCCGCCTTCAAGCCGTTCGTCTATACCGCCGCACTGGAAGCAGGGCTGACGCCCAATTCGATCCGCAACGACATGCCGGTGAAAATCGGCAATTGGGCGCCCGAGAACTACGAACAGCGCTATAACGGTCCCGTGACACTCGCCACTGCAGTGGCCCAATCGCTGAACACGGTTGCGGCCCAGCTCGTCGCCGAGATCGGGCCGGATCAGGTCATCAAGGTCGCTCGCAGGCTCGGCATAGAATCAGACCTGCAGGCCAATGCTTCGATTGCGCTTGGTACGTCCGAAGTGTCGCTGCTGGAACTGACTTCCGCCTATGCCACGTTCATGAACGGCGGCTTCAAGGTGGCGCCGCATGTCATCACCAAGGTGACAACCGCTTCCGGCAAGGTGCTCTACCAGGCCAATACCGACAATCCTGAGCGGGTGCTGAACCCGGATATCGTTGCCAACATGAACGCTATGATGGCCGGCGTCATCGCCTACGGCACCGGCAAGGCGGCCCGCATTCCCGGCTGGCAGGTGGCAGGCAAGTCGGGAACGACGCAATCCTTCCGCGACGCGCTTTTCGTCGGCTTCACCAGCCATCTGACGACAGGCGTCTGGTTCGGCAATGACGACGGCAAGTCGATGCGCAAGGTCACCGGCGGTGGGCTGCCGGCCAAGGCATGGAAGGAGTTCATGGTCGCCGCCCACAAGGGCATTACGCCGACGCCGATCTTCGGCGGCGGCCAGATCATCGACAACGGCCCGCCGATGGCGCAGGCGCCGAATGGCGACCAGCCGATGACGATCGGCAATATCATCTCGGGCGCCGCCGATGACGGCCAGGTCGTGCAGCAACCGACACTGCGGCAGAGACCGATCCAGCCCCAGATCGTCAACCAGACCGCGATCAATGACGACCCGCAGGACCTGCCGCCGGCGAACCTTGCCGACGACACCAATCCCTACAGCTCCTACTCTTATGACAGCGGCGATATCCCGCCGGCGGACATTGGCGACAGCGGCGCTCCGGTCGCAACGGCGCGGCCGCATCGCTCCTCGCTGCTCGACGTCATCCTGGGCCGATAAAATCGCAATTTTTGTGCCCACAGCGCTGCGCGTCATATATGGCGCGGTAGAGCGGGATGCCGAAAAGTGTGAGCAGTTTTCGGACGACATCCCGCCCTAACTTTTTGATTTAGAGCCGCTCCGTGATTTTATGCCTAAATCGATCCCGATTTAAGGAATTACTCAGTAGACGCTTGCATGGCCGCGGCAAGGCTGCTCTGATGCGCGGTCGCGTCAAATCCACGTGTCCTCGGCGCGCATGGGGTCAGGTGGAATTTGCGCGACAAACCATTTGTTTTGCTGGATTTCGGGCAATTTCCTGCCTTGCAGTCAGTAAAACCGCTACTTATATACGCGGCATCACCGCAGTCATGGCTGCGCAATCCTCAAGACCATCCCGTAAGGGGCTGTCAATGGAATGCCTGGCAGGGGTTCCGACAGCTTGCTTCAAGGAGAGAATGACATGGCAAAAGTAATTGGTATCGACCTTGGAACGACAAATTCCTGCGTCGCCGTCATGGACGGTAAGGACGCGAAAGTGATCGAAAATGCCGAAGGCGCCCGGACCACCCCCTCCATGGTTGCCTTCACCGACGATGGTGAACGTCTCGTCGGCCAGCCGGCCAAGCGCCAGGCTGTCACCAACCCCACGAATACCCTCTTCGCTGTCAAGCGCCTCATCGGCCGCCGCTATGAAGATCCGACCGTCGAGAAGGACAAGCACCTTGTTCCCTTCAACATCGTTCGGGGCGACAATGGCGACGCCTGGGTCGAAGCCAACGGCAAGGGCTATTCGCCCGCACAGATTTCCGCAATGATCCTTCAGAAGATGAAGGAAACCGCCGAATCCTACCTCGGCGAAAAGGTCGACAAGGCCGTTATCACCGTTCCCGCATACTTTAACGACGCTCAGCGCCAGGCAACCAAGGACGCCGGCAAGATCGCCGGTCTCGAAGTCCTGCGCATCATCAACGAGCCGACCGCTGCCGCGCTCGCCTATGGTCTCGACAAGAAGGACGGCAAGACCATCGCCGTATACGACCTTGGCGGCGGCACCTTCGATATCTCCATCCTGGAAATCGGCGACGGCGTCTTCGAAGTGAAGTCGACCAACGGCGACACCTTCCTCGGCGGTGAAGACTTCGACATGCGTCTCGTCGAATACCTCGTTGCCGAGTTCAAGAAGGACAACGGCATCGACCTCAAGGGTGACAAGCTTGCCCTGCAGCGCCTTAAGGAAGCTGCCGAAAAGGCCAAGATCGAGCTGTCGTCTTCGCAGCAGACCGAAATCAACCTGCCCTTCATCACGGCAGACGCCACCGGCCCGAAGCACCTGACGCTGAAGCTGACCCGCGCCAAGCTGGAAAGCCTGGTCGACGATCTCGTTCAGCGCACCATCGCTCCGTGCAAGGCAGCGCTCAAGGATGCCGGCGTCACCGCTGCTGAAATCGATGAAGTCGTTCTCGTCGGCGGCATGAGCCGCATGCCGAAGGTACAGGAAGTCGTCAAGCAGCTGTTCGGTAAGGAGCCGCATAAGGGCGTCAACCCGGATGAAGTCGTCGCACTCGGCGCCGCCATCCAGGCCGGCGTTCTGCAGGGCGACGTCAAGGACGTTCTGCTCCTCGATGTGACCCCGCTGTCTCTCGGCATCGAAACGCTGGGCGGCGTCTTCACCCGTCTGATCGAACGCAACACGACGATCCCGACGAAGAAGTCGCAGACCTTCTCGACCGCCGACGACAACCAGTCGGCCGTGACCATCCGCGTTTCGCAGGGCGAGCGCGAAATGGCTGCAGACAACAAGCTGCTCGGCCAGTTCGACCTCGTCGGCCTGCCGCCTGCACCGCGCGGCGTACCGCAGATCGAAGTCACCTTCGATATCGACGCCAACGGCATCGTCCAGGTTTCGGCCAAGGACAAGGGTACCGGCAAGGAACAGCAAATCCGCATCCAGGCTTCCGGCGGCCTTTCCGACGCCGACATCGAGAAGATGGTCAAGGATGCAGAAGCGCATGCTGCCGAAGACAAGAAGCGCCGCGAAGGCGTCGAAGCCAAGAACCAGGCTGAAAGCCTGATCCACTCCAGCGAGAAGTCGCTGAAGGATTACGGCGACAAGGTCACGGAAGCCGATCGCACCGCGATCTCCGACGCGATCGCTGCGCTCAAGACGGCAACCGAAGCTTCCGAGCCGGACGCCGAAGACATCAAGGCCAAGACCCAGACGCTCATGGAAGTTTCCATGAAGCTCGGCCAGGCAATCTATGAGGCCCAGCAGGCGGAAGCTCCTTCGGCCGATGCCTCCGCAGCCGGCAAGGACGATGTCGTCGACGCCGACTACGAGGAAATCAAGGACGAAGACGACCGCAAGCGGTCTGCATAAGCGCGAACCGAAAGGTTCTTGAGGAGACTTGAATCCGGCTGCCTTCGGCAGCCGGAAATCCATTTCCGGGGTCTAATCCTTAATGGCAAAAGCGGATTTTTACGAGACATTGGGCGTCTCAAAAACAGCGGACGAGAAAGAGCTGAAGAGCGCCTTTCGGAAGCTGGCAATGCAATATCATCCGGACAAGAACCCGGACGACAGCAATGCCGAGCGGAAGTTCAAGGAAATCAACGAAGCCTACGAAACGCTCAAGGATCCGCAGAAGCGCGCAGCCTATGACCGCTATGGCCATGCAGCCTTCGAACATGGTGGCATGGGCGGCGGTGGCGGCTTCGGGGCCGGTTTCGGCGGCGGTGGCTTCTCCGATATTTTCGAGGATATTTTCGGCGAGATGATGGGTGGCGGCCGCTCGCGCGGACGTTCCTCCGGCGGCCGCGAACGTGGCGCCGATCTTCGATACAATATGGAAATCTCTCTCGAGGAGGCCTTTACCGGCAAGACCGCACAGATCCGGGTTCCGACCTCGATCACTTGCGATGTCTGTTCCGGCTCGGGCGCCAAGCCCGGCACACAGCCGAAGACCTGCGGCACCTGCCAGGGCTCCGGGCGTGTACGCGCTGCCCAGGGCTTCTTTTCCGTCGAGCGCACCTGCCCGACTTGCCACGGCCGCGGCCAGATCATTCCCGATCCCTGCACCAAGTGTCATGGCCAGGGCCGAGTGACCGAGGAGCGTTCGCTCTCGGTCAATATTCCCTCCGGCATCGAAGACGGCACGCGCATCCGCCTGCAGGGCGAAGGCGAAGCTGGCCTGCGCGGCGGACCGGCGGGCGATCTCTACATCTTCCTCTCCGTCAAGCCGCATGAATTCTTCCAGCGGGACGGCGCCGATCTCTACTGCGCCGTGCCGATCTCGATGACGACGGCGGCGCTCGGCGGCACTTTCGATGTCGCGACCCTCGACGGCACGAAATCGCGCGTCACCGTTCCCGAAGGCACGCAGGTCGGCAA
Source organism: Rhizobium sp. BK289 (assembly GCF_014193575.1). Taxonomy (NCBI): domain Bacteria; kingdom Pseudomonadati; phylum Pseudomonadota; class Alphaproteobacteria; order Hyphomicrobiales; family Rhizobiaceae; genus Rhizobium; species Rhizobium sp. BK289. The sequence continues at coordinate 94,707 of NZ_JACHZO010000020.1, read as the reverse complement.
GCAGTTCCGCCTGAAGGGCAAGGGGATGCCGGTGCTGCGCTCCAGCCAGGTCGGCGATCTCTATATCCAGATCCAGATCGAGACGCCGCAGAAGCTGACAAAGCGCCAGCGCGAGCTGCTGCAGGAGTTCGAGCAGATCTCCTCGAAGGACAACAATCCCGAATCGACGGGCTTCTTCGCCCGCATGAAGGACTTCTTCGATACGTTCAGCGACTGATTCGCGAACCAAGATGTTTCACATGAATCCGGCCGATGATTCGGCCGGATTTTTTATTTAGGCGCGCGAATCACCCGTCCTCGTGGTTCGAGGGTCGTTTCGTTCCCGCCTCACCATGAGGCTGATCTTTTGCGCCCAGTCGCGATATTCCTCCTTCCAGTTTGAGGGCTCCTTCGGACATCCACCGGATTGCTCCTTTGCGGCCGGGTGCTAGATCCGCTCCACCCTCATCCTGACCCCGTCGAAGGACGAGGGTGGCCATGGACGGTGCCATCCCATCGCCATCAATATTCCTTGCACTCCTGCGGGGTTCGGCATACGCCTCGCCCATCGACCCGGAATCCGAAAGACCCATGCCGAACAAGGTTTCCATTTCGCGCCTGAAGCTCACCGACTTCCGCAATTATGCGGCAGCGGCGCTGACGCTTGACGGGCGGCATGTGGTGCTGACCGGCGACAATGGCGCGGGTAAGACCAATCTCATGGAGGCGGTCTCGCTGCTGTCGCCCGGCCGCGGCCTGCGCCGCGCTGCCTATGCCGATGTCACTCGAGTCAATGCGCCGGGTGGCTTTTCCATCTTCGCGGAGCTCGAAGGCATGGACGGCAGCGTCGAAATCGGTACCGGCATCGACACGATGGACGAATCGACCGCCCGTCGGCTCCGAATCAACAGCACGCCGGCCAAGACCGTCGACGAGCTGACAGACCATTTGCGCGTTCTCTGGTTGACGCCGGCCATGGACGGCCTGTTTACCGGCGGCTCCTCGGAGCGCCGCCGCTTCCTCGACCGGCTGGTGCTGTCGCTCGATCCCGCCCATGGCCGCCGCGCCAGCGATTTCGAGCGCGCCATGCGCAGCCGCAACAAGCTGCTGTCCGAAAACCGATTCGATCCATCCTGGCTCGCCGGCATTGAGGAGCAGATGGCGAGCCTCGGCATTGCCATGGCGATCGCGCGGCAGGAAATGCTCGGCCTTCTCTCGCGGCTGATCGCCGAAACGCGCGAGACGACACCTTTTCCCTCGGCGGCGTTGGAGCTCTCCGGCTTCCTGGACGGACAGTTCGACCGGCCGGCCGTCGATCTGGAGGACGCCTACGCCGATATGCTGCGTGAGCGGCGTTACCGCGATGCAGCCGCCGGCCGCACGCTGGACGGGCCGCATCGGGCCGACCTTCTGGTACGGCATTGCGAGAAAGACATGGAGGCGGAGCGCTGCTCGACGGGCGAGCAAAAAGCCTTGCTCGTCGGCCTCATCCTTGCCCATGCGCGCCTTGTCGGCAATCTGACGGGCTATGCGCCGATCCTGCTGCTCGACGAGATCGCGGCGCATCTCGACGAAGGACGGCGTGCAGCCCTCTTCGATCTCATCGACGGGCTCGGCGGCCAGGCCTTCATGACCGGCACCGACAAATCCATGTTCTCGGCTCTCGGCGAGCGAGCGCAATTCTTTACCGTGGCGCATGGCGGCATTACGGAATCCTAGCGCCTCCTTCTTCGCGATTGTGCTAAACTCCTATACATGGATCCTTTGACCTCAGACGAAATCGCCCGCTATCACCGCCATATCCTCCTGCCGGAGGTCGGCGGCGCCGGCCAGCAAAAATTGAAGGCGGCCCGCGTGCTTGTCATCGGTGCCGGCGGTCTTGGTGCGCCGGTGCTGCAATATCTCGCTGCTGCCGGTGTCGGGACACTCGGTATCGCCGATAACGACCGCGTTTCGCTGTCCAACCTGCAGCGACAGGTGATTCACGACACGGGCACGATCGGCAAGATGAAGACGCAGAGTGCGGCAGACGCCATCGCGCGGCTGAACCCGCATGTGCGCACCATCCGCTTCGAGGAGCGGTTCAGTGCCGACAGCGCCACCCGGCACCTTGCCGGCTTCGATCTCGTCATCGACGGCTCCGACAATTTTGATACGCGCTATGCGGCTGCCGATGCGACCGAAGCAGCGCGCCTGCCGCTGGTGACCGGTGCAGTCGGCCGATTCGATGGGTCGGTGACGACGCTGAAGCCTTACGAAAGCGACGCGGATGGCAACCTCAATCCGCGTTATCGCGATCTGTTTCCCGCGCCCCCGCCGGAAGGTCTCATTCCGAGCTGTGCGGAAGCTGGCATCATCGGCGCGCTGACGGGTGTCATCGGCACGCTGATGGCGATGGAGGCGATCAAGCTCATCACGGGCATCGGCGAACCGTTGATCGGCCGCCTGCTGCTCTATGACGGGCTTTCCTCGCGCTTCGAAACCGTGCGCTATCGCCGCAAACGTGCCCGGGTTGCTGCCGAATGAGCGATATGACGCTTCGTCGCCTCGATGACGGCTTCGATCGCTGGGATGCGTTGCTGGATCTGATCCTGGCGTCCTTCGCCTATATGAACGGACGCATCGATCCGCCCTCCTCCGCACTCGCGCTGACATCCGAAACGCTGAAAGCGAAGGCACTTAGCGAGATCGCTTATGCGGCACTCGATGGCGAGCAGTTGGTCGGCTGCATTTTCTGCCGGCCGGAGGCGGAAAGCCTTTATGTCGGCAAGCTCGCCGTGCTTCCGACGGCACAGGGTAAAGGTATCGGCAAGCGACTGCTGGGCCTGGCCGAGACAACGGCGCGAGAGCTCGGCCTCAAGGCGTTGCGGCTGGAAACGCGGATTGAGCTGGTCGACAACCATGCTACCTTCGCCGCATGGGGCTTTCAGAGGACAGCCAAAAATCGCCACCCCGGCTTCGATCGCACAACATCGATCGAGATGCGCAAGACGATTGCCTAGCGCATCCTCAGCCGGTGGATGGAGCCGTCACGCTTCGCGGGGCGGGATGCGGGTGATGCGGGCACCCAGGGCATTCAGCCGCTCCTCGATGCGCTCATAGCCGCGCTCGATCTGCTGGGCATTGTTGATGACGCTCGTGCCCTCGGCGCACATGGCCGCGATCAACATGGCCATGCCGGCGCGAATGTCAGGGCTTTCGAGCTGGGCAGCGCGCAGCTTGGAGGGGCCGGCAACGATGGCACGATGCGGGTCGCACAACACGATACGGGCGCCCATGGCGATCAGCTTGTCGACGAAGAACATGCGGCTTTCGAACATTTTCTCGAACATCAGCACGACGCCATCGCATTGCGAGGCGGTGACGATGGCGATCGACATGGTGTCGGCCGGAAAGGCCGGCCAGGGCTGGTCTTCGATCTTCGGAATATGGCCGCCGAAATCGGGCTGGATCTTCATCTCCTGGCCGGAACGGATGATGAGATCATCGCCGTCGATCTGGCAACGGATACCTAGGCGCTCGAAGGTCATCAGCGTGGAGCGCAGATGCTCGACGCCTGCGCGGCGGATGGCGATTTCCGAGCCGGTGACGGCAGCAAGGCCGATCAGCGAGCCCACCTCGTTGTGGTCGGGGCCGATGCGATGCACCGCGCCGCCGAGCCGCTGACCGCCGTGGATGGTCATCATATTGGTACCGACGCCCTCAATTCGGGCGCCCATGGCAATCAGGAACCGCGCGAGATCCTGCACATGCGGCTCGGAGGCGCAATTGCGCAGAATCGTCGTCCCCTCAGCGAAAACGGCGGCGCAAAGTGCATTTTCCGTCGCCGTCACCGAGGGCTCGTCGAGAAAGACATCGGCGCCGCGTAAGCCCTCCGTGCGAAAGCTGTAGACGCTGTTGACCGCGATCCTGGCGCCGAGCTGTTCCAGTGCCAGGAAATGCGTGTCGACGCGCCGGCGGCCGATGACGTCGCCGCCGGGTGGCGGCAGCGTGATCTCGCCACAGCGCGCCAGCATCGGGCCGGCAAGCAGGATGGAGGCGCGTATGCGGGCACAAAGATCGGGATCGAGATTGGCGGGGCGAAGCTCCCGCGCTTCGATTTCAAGCTCGTTGCGGCCGAGCCAACGCACGTTTGCGCCGACCGACTGGATCAGCTCCACCAGCGCTTCGACATCGCGGATGCGCGGCACGTTGCTGAGCTCGACGCGCTGGTCGGTCAAAAGCGACGCGGCGATGATCGGCAATGCGGCGTTCTTGTTGCCGCTCGGCTCGATCTCGCCCGACAGCTTGAAACCGCCCTCGACTACATATTGAATCCGCTCATGCGGCAGCGCCCGCGCCATCGTTTCCGCCTTTTCCTGATTTGTATTCGTGGTCACCTCTGGGCCGGCTTTATGACATGCACATGACCGGCGAGAGGGAAGTGTGATCAAATTTGCAGCTGGGTATTCAGCCCCGTTTCGGCCGGAGAATCAGAACGCTTCGGTCATCGAAACGGCAGCACGCGATTGGGCGGACGATGGCCATCGATGAAGGTGCGGATATTGATGATCACCTTGTCGCCCATGTCGATGCGGCCCTCGAGCGTCGCCGAACTCATATGCGGCAGGATGACCACCTTGCCCTCGTTGGCGAGCTTCACCAGCTTCGGATTGACGGCAGGTTCATTCTCGAAGACGTCGAGACCGGCACCGGCGATCTTGCCCTCGCGCAGGATCTTGATTAGCGCCGTCTCGTCGATAACGTCGCCGCGCGCCGTGTTGACGATGTAGCTCGTCGGCTGCAGCAGCGCCAGGCGGCGGGCCGAGATCAGGTGATAGGTGGCCGGCGTCGACGGGCAATTGACCGAAACGATATCGACGCGGGCGAGCATCTGGTCGAGGCTGTCCCAATAGGTCGCCTCCAGCTCGTCCTCAGTTGCCGGATTGACGCGCTTGCGATTGTGATAGTGGATCGACAGGCCAAAAGCCTTGGCGCGGCGGGCGACGGCCGTGCCGATCCGCCCCATGCCGACGATGCCGATGCGCTTGCCGTGAATGCGGCGGCCGAGCATCCAGGTGGGCGACCATCCAGCCCATTCGCCGGGTTTGTCGGTCAGCACGCGCGCACCTTCCGCCAGCCGCCGCGGCACGGCAAGGATGAGCGCCATGGTCATGTCTGCGGTATCTTCCGTCAACACATTGGGCGTATTTGTCACGGTGATGCCGCGGCGGGCGGCGGCTTCGACATCGATATGATCCGTGCCGTTGGAGAAGCTGGCAATGAGCTTCATCTGCGGGCCGGCCTCTTCGATCACCTCGGCATCGATGCGGTCGGTGACCGTCGGCACCAATACATCGACGGAGCGGACAGCCTGGATCAGCTCGGCCTTGCTGCGCGGGCGATCGTCGATATTGAGTTCGGCATCGAAGAGTTCGCGCATCCGCGTCTCCACCGCATCCGGCAGTTTGCGCGTGACGTAGACCTTCGGTTTTTTCTTCGTCGTCATGGCGAGCGGCGATGCCTTGTTCAGATGTTCTTAACCAAGAAGCAGGATAATTTTCCCGTTCCGGGCATTTCTACCAGACCCGCAGGCGAAGACAAACAAAACTCGCTGACGCGATCCGGAGATTTGCCGCTCACCGGAGCGAAAGGTTGCCGGAACGGCGCCTTTGTTATGACGAACGAACGGAAATCCCATGCGTGGCAAAGTATTGAAGTCCTGCGCCATTTTCGCAATCGGCCTGATGATGGCCGCTGCCTCAGCGGATCTTGCCGCCGCCCAGGCGGCCAAGGGGCCGAGCGGCTTGCCGCTGCCGCGCTTCGTCACGCTGAAGTCGAAGCGGGTCAATCTGCGCATCGGTCCGAGCGCCGATTATGCGGTGTCGTGGCTCTACCTCAAACAGGGACTTCCGGTCGAAATTATCCAGGAATATGATAATTGGCGGCGCGTGCGCGATGCCGACGGCACGGAAGGCTGGGTCAACCAGTCGCTGCTGTCGGGCCAGCGTTCGGCGATTGCCGCGCCCTGGATGAAGGGCAAGGGCAAGGCCGTCTTCGTCAATATGCGCCGTGAGTCCCAACCGTCCGCCGCCGTCATCGCCAAGCTTCAGCCCGGCGTGATGATGACCGTCAAGGAATGCACCGGCGACTGGTGCCTCGTCAGCGCCGACGGCACCGAGGGCTGGGTGGCGCAATCCGAGATCTGGGGCGCTTACCCCGGCGAAGCCTTCAAGTAACCAAGCCCGCATCGTTCCTCGGTGAATATAGCCGCGCGATTTTCCGGCGCGGTGATATATCCGGTATCGCAAAGGGAGAGCGGCGATCTTGGGTTATGTGCTTGGCGTCTTCGGCGTTGCTATCGCCACGTTCGTTTCGACTAATATAGACGACATCTTCGTTCTTCTCGGTTTCTTTGCCGATCCCAAATTCCGCTTGAACCAGATTGTCATCGGCCAATATCTCGGCATCGGCGCGCTCTATGGCTTCAGTGCCGTCGCCTCGCTGCTCGTCCTCGTCATTCCCGCCGCCTATATCGGCCTGCTCGGCCTTGCTCCGATCTATTTCGGCCTGAAGCGGTTGTGGGAGATCTGGAATGGTATCGAGACAGGGGATGATGCGGAAGATCACCGGAAGGCCTCGGCTGGGCACGGCAACATAGCGGCCGTCGCCCTTGTGACGATCGCCAATGGCGGCGACAATATCAGCATCTACACGCCGCTTTTCGCCACCCGCTCGGCTTATGAGACCCTGATCATAGGCTGCATTTTTGCTGTGCTGACGGCGGCGTGGCTGGGCGCGGCCCATTCCCTCGTCAATCATCCGAAGTTCGGAGCACCGATCAGGCGACACGGACACAGGGTCGTGCCATTCGTGCTGATCGCGCTCGGCATCCTCATCCTGTATGAGGCGGGAACCGCGAGGCTCTTCGGGCAATGAGCCTTGCCCGGCGAATTTATAGTAAAAGCCGCCCAGCGAACTGCTGGAGGCGGCTTCCATGAGCTGTTGATGGCGAATCTGAAGACGGTCAGAGCAGCTGGAATTCCTTCGCGGCCTCCGAGAGCGACCGCATCGGCCGGGGGCCGATCTGCTCGATGACGATGGCCGCCGCGAGATTGCCGAGCTTGGCGCAATCTTCCAGGCTACGGCCCTGCGTATAGCCGAACAGGAAACCGGCGGCGAAAAGATCGCCGGCGCCGGTCGTGTCGACACGCTCCTCAATGGGGTGGGCATCGACGACATAGCGTTCGCTGCCGCGCACGATGACGGCGCCGTCCTTGCCCGTCGTCACGGCGGCGATCTTGCAATCGGCCGCAATGAGCTTCAGCGCCTTCTCGAAGTCATCGGTCTCGTAGAGCGAGAGGGCTTCGTCGCGATTGGCGAAGACGATATCGACGGTGCCGGAGCGCATGAGATCGAGAAATTCGTCGCGGTAGCGGCCGACGCAGAAGCTGTCGGACAGCGTCATCGACATTTCACGGCCATTGTCGTGGGCGATGCGGGCGCATTCGCGGATAGCTTCCTTGGCGCGCGGCGGATCCCAGAGATAGCCTTCGAAATAGGTTACCTTGGCATCGGCTACGACGTCCGCCTCGACATCTTCCGGACCGAGTTCGACGCAGGCGCCAAGATAGGTGTTCATGGAGCGCTCGCCATCTTCCGTGACAAAGATCATCGAACGAGCGGTCGGCGGGAAGGTGCCCTTCGCCTTGGTTTCGTAGTGTACGCCCTGGGCGCGGATGTCATGCGCGAAGATCTGGCCGAGCTGGTCTTCGGCGACCTTGCCGAAATAAGCCGCCTTGCCGCCGAAACTCGCGACACCTGCCGCCGTGTTGCCGGCACTGCCGCCCGAGGCTTCGAGAGCCGGTCCCATGCGCGAATAAAGCAGTTCGGCGCGCTCGGCGTCGATGAGGTTCATCGCGGCTTTGGTGATGTTGTTGTCGATCAGGAACTGATCGTCGCAACGGGCGATAATGTCGACGATGGCATTGCCAACGGTCAGTACATCGAAGCGAGTCATCTATTGGAGGATCCCGGTGTTGGTGATAGCCGGTATCCGGTATTATCGGTTTTTCCGAAGTTTGGAAGAAAAATCAGCGCCGGCACGGCCAACTTGAGCTCAATCAGTCATTTGCCTGTCACTTTCTATCTTTAAATGCTTATCAAGCGGCTGGGATGGGAAGCTCGAAAGACTTCCGAGCCAGTCTGGGAAGGAATGATGCCTTCCGCCTCACCGGTACGCGGGCCGACCACGGATGAACTGGCGGCATGTGCACCGGGGGGACTTTCCGGCGAGGCCGGATACACAAGCGGGCATTGCCCGCTTTTTTGTTTTTACAGGTTCTCACACCTACAAGGCGCCGCGATCCGTCAGATCCGTTCCTGGTATTTTAAGCTTTTGATTTTGTGCATGTCGTCTTCGCAAAACCGCTCCGCACTTTTGCGCGACATGCTTTGAGCAAGCTGCTACAACTCCTTGATCGCTCTTCCTAAGCCCCGATTTTCACGGCCCCCGCCCGGCATGTCCGAAATTCTCATCGACGTCCTCCCCGTCTTTCTGCTCATTCTCGTCGGCTGGGTCATCGTGCGCACCGGCCTGCTGAAAGCCGATGTCGGCGAAGCAATGAGCGAGTTCGTCTTCAAGGTCGCCGTGCCGCTCCTGCTGTTCCAGACCATTGCCGAGGCGAATTTTCGCGGTGCTTCGCCCTTTCGGCTATGGCTCGCCTATTTCTCCGGTGTCGCCGTCACCTGGGCTGCCGGCCACATCGTTGCGACGCGGATGTTCGGGCGGGACGCACGGATCGGCGTGCTGGCCGGCGTCTCATCCGCCTTCGCCAATACGATCTTCATCGGCCTGCCGCTGGTGGGACGCACCGTCGGGCCGGACGGCGTCATGGCGATGTCGATTCTGATTGCCGTGCACCTGCCGACCATGATGATCGCCGGCACGCTGCTGATGGAGCAGGCCGAGCGCAAGGAGAATGCCGGCGCCGGCCGCAGCACCAGCGAATTGCTGCGGCAGGTCGGCAGGAACCTGGTGCGCAATCCGCTTGTCATCGGGCTCTTTTGCGGCCTTGTCGTTCACCTCACAGGCGTTCCCATCCCCGCGACGCTCGGCACCGTGGTCGACAGCATCGCCAACATCGCCGGCCCGGCGGCGCTGATCTCGCTCGGCATGGCGCTGCGCCAATACGGATTGTCGGGCAATCTCGGCATCACCAGCGTGATTGCCGGCTTCAAGCTGCTTCTGCTGCCGGCCTGCGTACTGGCGGCGGGTCTTCTGCTCGGCCTCAGCCCGGAATGGCGGGCAGCACTCGTGCTCACCGCCGCCGTTCCCACAGGTGTGAACGCATGGCTGATTGCCAATCGCTTCGGCGTCGGTCACAGTCTCGCTGCCTCGACGATTACCTTGACGACGGCGCTCGGGGCATTCTCGGTGTCGCTCTGGGCCTATCTGCTCGCCTAGCGCCGGTCCGGATCCGCCGACTTGCAATGGCATATCTCCACATTCGGAGAAGCAGGCAGGAAAATGGTCATATATTTGCGCATCCCGGCCTTCCCACCCGGAGCGCAGCAAAGGATGGCACATGAATATTGCAGCTCCAGTTACCAATCCAGCGGCCGCCTATTCACAGAAGGTTTTCGTGCTGCAGGGCGGCGGCGCGCTCGGCTCCTACCAGGCCGGCGCCTTTCAGGCGCTCAGAGAACAGAATATCGAACCAGACTGGATCGCCGGCATCTCGATCGGCGCCATCAACGCCTCCATCATGGCCGGTAACGTGCCGGGCGAGCGGCTCGAGAAGCTGCGCTCCTTCTGGAACAAGGTCACCATTCAGCTTCCGGTCGACCTCCTGATGGAGCGGCAGCGAGAAACGAACCCTTTCTATCGCACCGTCAGCAGCTGGTGGGTATCGACCTTCGGCGTGCCTGGCTTCTTCTCGCCCTGGCAGCTCCCGGCCTGGTTTCAAGCGCGCGGCTCGGCGGGTGCCACCAGTGTCTACGATACCGAACAATTGCGCCAGACGCTGCTCGATCATGTCGATTTCGACCGGATCAACCATGGTCCGGTGCGCCTCAGCCTCGGCGCGGTCAATGTGCGCACCGGCAATTTCGCATTCTTCGACAACCGGGACATCAAGATCGCGCCCGAGCACGTCATGGCGAGCGGCGCGCTGCCGCCCGGCTTTCCAGCGATCAAGATCGGCGGTGAATATTATTGGGATGGCGGTCTCGTCTCGAACACGCCTCTGACCTATGTGCTACGCAACGGCGCCGCAATCGATACGGTCGTCTTCCAGGTCGATCTCTTCAGCGCCATCGGCCCGCTGCCGCAGGACCTGGAAGAGGTGGAAGAGCGGCGCAAGGACATCACCTATTCGAGCCGCACCCGGCTCAACACCGATCTCTTTCTCGAACGCCATCGCCTGCGGCGAGCAATATCCGAGCTTTATGCGCGCCTTCCAGAAGAGGCCAAAGCCGATCCGGAAATCAGTAAGCTGGAGCAGCATTGCTCCGACTATGGCGTCACCATTATTCACATGATCTATCGCAACAAGCAGTTCCGCTCGCATTCGAAGGACTACGAGTTTTCGGCGCTATCGATGAACGAGCATTGGGAGGCCGGCTTGCGCGATGCCCGCAAGGCGCTGGCCGCGGAAGACTGGCGCACGCCTCCGAGCGCCGTGGATGGTCTCAAGGTCTTCGACCTCGATCAGAGAACGAAATCACGCCGCCATTCGGTCTGAACAGCAGCATGAAAAACCCGGCTCCTGGCAGCCGGGTTTCAATCCATCATTCAGATTATCTCAGTTCGTAGCGGCCGGTGCGTTCGGATCCGGCAACGGCACCTGCGTATCGGCCAGCGTACGCAGATAGGCGATCACGTTGGCGCGGTCCTCTTCCTTCGGCAGACCGGCAAAGCCCATCGCCGTACCGGCGACGAACTTCTTCGGAGCTGCGAGGAAGTGATAGAGATGATCATAGGTCCACTTTTCCGAACCGCCCTTGGAAAATTCCTTCATGCCGGCGGAATAGGCAAAGCCCTCGTGTTCGGCGACCGGACGGTCGACAATGCCCCAGAGATCGGGGCCGACCTTGTTCGGTCCTCCCTTCTCTCCGGAATGACAGGCCTGACACTTCTTGAAGATGGCTTCGCCGGCTTTGGCGTCAGCCTTCTGCAGCAGCTGGGCGATCGGCGTTTCCGCCTTGGCGGCCGCACCCTTGTCACCGCCTGCAGCCGGCTCCTCGGTCGCAACAATCGCGAAACCGGGTTTTTCCGGTGTCTCTGAATGGAAAATAAATCCTGACGCGAGCGACACGGACTTCAACACGAACAGCGTGGCCAGAAGCGCCCCGACACCCATGTTCACGTAGGATGAATTCATCTGCTATGCTCCCCTCGCCGCCGGCATCCTCCGCCGGCCCATCTTGAATTCGCGCGAAACCTATGTCTTTTGGCTGTTTCTTGCAACTCTGTAAACGGTCTCCACCGTGAGACGTTTTGACACTTTTCCCTCGGGAATAGAAGGCCCAACAATGACTGATCCGAATTTAGACAAGACGCTGGTCCTCATTCCCGCCCGCATGGCCTCCACGCGCCTGCCGGGCAAGCCGCTGGCTGACATTTGCGGTCTGCCCATGATCGTACAGGTTGCCAAGCGCGCGCGCGAGGCGGCGATCGGTCGCATCGTCGTCGCCGTCGACCATGAGGATACCTATGCCGCCGTCGCCAATGCCGGCTTCGAGGTCGTCATGACGCGCACCGACCATCAATCCGGCTCGGACCGCATTTACGAGGCGCTGCAGGCGGTCGATCCTGAAGGTCGCGCGGAGATTGTCGTCAATGTGCAAGGCGACCTGCCGACCATCGATCCAGCAACCATCCGCGCCTCGCTGCGCCCGCTGGAAGATCCGGCCGTCGACATCGCGACGCTGACCGTCGAGATCAAAGACGAAGAAGAAAAGACTGCGCCGAGCGTCGTCAAGGTCATCGGCTCGCCGATCTCGGAGAGCCGCCTGCGCGCGCTCTATTTTACCCGCACGACCGCCCCCTACGGCAAGGGACCGCTCTATCACCATATCGGCCTCTACGCTTACCGCCGCGCTGCACTCGCGAAATTCGTGAGCCTCGGCCCATCGACGCTGGAATTGCGCGAATCACTGGAGCAGCTGAGGGCGCTGGAGGCCGGCATGCGCATCGATGTCGAGATCGTTGACACGGTCCCGCTCGGTGTCGATACTCCCGCCGACCTCGAAAAGGCCAGACGCATCCTCTCCGCCGCTTCTCTCTGACGGCATTCCCCCAAGGGCAGTCCCATGATTACCAAGACCAACAAGATCTCCTTCCAGGGCGAGTACGGCGCCAATTCCGACATGGCCAGCCGCGACATGTTCCCGACCATGGAGCCGCTGCCCTGCCAAACCTTCGAGGATGCCCTTACCGCCATCGAGAACGGCGATGCCGATCTCGGCATGATCCCGATCGAAAACACGATCGCCGGCCGCGTCGCCGACATCCATCATCTGCTGCCGGAATCGCGCCTGCATATCGTCGGCGAATATTTCATGCCGATCCGCTTCCAGCTGATGGTGCTGCCAGGCGTAAAGAAGGAAGAAATCCGCACGGTGCATAGCCATATCCATGCGCTCGGCCAATGCCGCAACATCGTCCGCGCCAACGGCTGGAAGCCTGTCATTGCCGGCGATACGGCGGGGGCTGCCAAGCTGATCAAGGAAACCGGCGACCGCAGCATGGCGGCGCTGGCGCCGCGGCTTGCGGCCGATCTCTATGGGCTGGAAATCATTGCCGAGAATGTCGAAGACACCGAAAACAACATGACGCGCTTCGTCATCCTGTCGCGCGACGAGGACTGGACGGAACGCAGTTCGGCGGACGAAAAGATCGTTACGACTTTCGTCTTCAACGTCCGCAACATTCCAGCCGCCCTCTACAAGGCGCTCGGCGGCTTCGCCACCAACGGCATCAACATGACGAAGCTGGAAAGCTATCAGCTCGGCGGCCGTTTTGTCGCAACGCAGTTCTATGCGGACATCGAGGGCCACCCTTCGGATCCGCATGTGCGCCGCGCTCTGGAGGAACTGCGTTTCTTCTCCGAAAAGGTCCGGATCCTGGGCGTCTACAAGGGTCATCCGACGCGGGGCGATCTCTAACATTCGACGCGAACCCGGGCCACCTCGTGGTTCGAGGCAGCACCGTTTTCGCCGCGCTTGACGGCGCCGCTCCCCACCACGAGGCGGATAACGCCCTGTGGCGAGGCACAAAAGATCAGTCCTCGTGGTGAGGTGCGGAGCTCGAAGAGCAAAGCCTTGAACCCCGAGGGCGAGTGGTTAAACCGCTACAATTCCACGGCTAGCTATCCTTCGGCGTTGGTCACGACCTCGATGCGATGCCCGTCCGGATCGATGACGAAGGCGGCGAAATAAGCCGGCCCGTAATGTGGTCGAACACCAGGTGCGCCATTATCCTTGCCGCCATGAGCCAATGCGCCCTGATGGAACAGGACGACAGCCTCGCGGCCCTGTGCAGTAAAGGCGAGATGAAAGCCTGGGCCTGGTGCATGAGCCTCTTTGCCGCGCAGTTTGATGGCGAACTTATCGCCGCCACCCGGCGGGCCATATCCGATCGCCTGGTCGGGATCGCCGGGGGTCAAGTCTTCCCAAACCCTGACATAACCGAGCGGCGCAAATGCTGCGTCATAGAAGGCGGCGGCTTTCTCGATATCGGATACACCGAATGAAATATGATGGAGCAACTGTTCCTCGCGTGGTTTTGGGTGCATCGATCAGTGTCTTTGCAAATGCTGGAAGTCAACACAAACGGAGGACGCGAGGTTCCGCAAGCTGATGTTATGAAATAGCCTTTGCCTATCATCTCAAGCCCCTCATCCGACCTCCTGAGCTTGCCGAAGGGCGGCCATCTTCTCCCCGCAAGCGGGGAGAGAGGCTAAGGTGAGGGGCAGGCAGGGCATGAATTCACTTATCCGGCTCACAAACGCGCAGGCGATGGCCGTCGGGATCGAGAACGACGAAGGTCGGGCCGAAATCCATCGTCGTCAGTTCCTGCGCGATCGGTAGGCCGCGTGCCTTCCAATCCCTGTAGTGCTGCTCGACGGCACCGGCGCCTTCGACCATGAAGCCCAGTTCGCCGCGATTGCCGATGGCGGAAGGCTGCGGCTCAACGCTGCTGCGGCGCCAGAGGCCGAGACTGAGGCCGTTGTCGAGTGCAAAGGCTACGAAATTCGGCGAGGCGAAGGCCGGCTCACGGCCGAAGAGATCGCGATAGAACGGCGTGCTTTCGCCGGGGTCCTTGACGTAGAAGATGATGAGGTTGGGGCTTGTCATTTGGATATTCCTCTTGTTTTGGTGGAATTAAGGGCATGCGGATAAGGCCGGCGAACGGAACAAAGTTCGCCGGAGATGACCGTGTCATTGCCTGGTTGGGTGCTTGCGAAGATGCGCTTCCAAAGAGCATTGCACTGTTGAGATCAGCGCCTTGCGCTCGGATGTTTGATTATGCGTATGTCGTTATCGCGAAGGCCGCGACGAGCTCCCGCGACCGGCCTCAGTGCATCCGATCTTCCTCTCGATACGGAGCACAGCCGTCCAGGAAGCCCAGATCCCGTTTCACGGAATCCGGTACTTCTTCGATATCGAGGCGATTCCACTGGCGGGTGAAATAGCCAAGCGCGATCTCAGAAAGACGATCCAGCCATGACCGGTGCCTGCCTCTGTGCGCCTCGACGTCGCCGCGATGCATTCCTTTCATCGTGATGAAAACGCTGCTTGCCATGATCGGTCCTCCTTCCTGTCTGGATGGAGCCGATTATAACTATCCCTACTGACAGTTTCTGGCAGTAGCATCGCGCCAGCCAGTCAATTATGGGCAATACCCTCTTTGGCTTGCCATTCTCTTGCAAGCGCGACGCGACGGCGCGGGTAGCGCGCCTCGAGCACCGCGAAATCGACGATGCGGTCGGCGCGGAAATGGCGGAAATCCTGGCGCAGCTCGCACCATGCCATGATGATGCGGGAATTGTCGAAATAGCCGAGCGCGAAGGGCCAGATACGGCGGGTGGAAATGGCGCCGTTCACATCGCCATAGGTCAATTGCACCATGCGTTCGGTGCGGATCGCCTTGCGCATCAGGGAGAGATCGGCCTTGTCTTCCGTGATGCGGCGCGTGCCGACGACCACGGCGGCCTGATCGATCGCCTCGCGCATCTCTGGAGGCAGAACGGCAGCGATCTTGGCGAGAGCATCGGTTCCGGCTGCCGCCAAGCGGGCATCGGTTGCTCGCGCTACCCATCTCGACCCCAGCACCAGCGCCTCGATCTCGTCTTGCGAAAACATCATCGGCGGCAGCATGAATCCGGGCTTCAGAACATAACCGATGCCGGGCTCGCCCTCGATCATAGCCCCTTGCGACTGCAGACTGGCGATATCGCGATAGAGCGTGCGCAGGCTGACGCCGGTTTCCTCCGCCAGAACGGCACCGCTCACCGGACGACGATAGCGCCGCAGCGTCTGCAACAGCGTCAGCAAGCGTTCGGAGCGGGCCATGGCAGGATAGTCCTAGCGCTTCCATTCCACCCAGTCGCGCATCAAGCGATGGGCGATGGCGCCCTTGGGCGGAGATGTGTTGCCGGAAGCCGAGACGCGGTCGAGCATGGCGAGCGTCTCCTCCGGGGTAAACCAGCGGCAATCCTCGAGCTCGGCCTCATCCATATGAATGTCCGTCGACTTGGCCTCGGCATAGCAGCCAATCATAAGGGAATGCGGCATGGGCCAGGGCTGGGAAGCATGGTAGCGCACGCGGCCGATATGAATGCCGGATTCCTCATGCGTCTCTCGACGCACCGCATTCTCGATGGTTTCACCCGGTTCGACGAAACCGGCGAGACAGGAATACATGCCCGGCGCGAAATGATGGCTGCGGCCGAGCAGGCAGCGATTCCTCTCCTCGTCGATGCAAAGCATGATGACCACAGGGTCCGTGCGCGGGAAGATCGTATGTTCGCAGGCCGTGCAGACCCGCTTGTAGCCGCCGATCCGGCTGTCCATGACCGAGCCGCAGCGGCCGCAGAAGCGGTTGTCACCATTCCAGCGGAGGAGGCTCATGCCCTGAGCGGCCTCGCCCAGGATTTCGCCTTCGAGCAGCAGGTCGCGCCAGAGGGAGCGCATGTCGGCGGGCTTATACTGGCTGGCAAGCTCGTCGGCATTGACCCGCACCGGCACGGCAAGCCTGGGCTCGCCGGTCTTGCGATAGCCGAGCAACACGGCTTCCTCCCAATTCGGATCGAGTTCCTGCAGCTCGTAGCGGGCAAACAGCGGGTCGAGTACCTGCCCGTCATGCTTCAGGACAAGCCGATCCTGTGCGAATGCCAGGATATGCGTGCCGTCCTTGGCGAGGGCCTGCTTGATCGATTCCTCGTCGCGATGCTCGGCATCCCGGTTGAGCTGGTTTTCCGCAAAGGCGGTGAGACTGCTGGCTTCGGGATGCGGCGCATCCGAGGAAAAGATGGAATGGCTCATTGTGAAAGCGTTTCCCGCAACTTGGCTATGAGGTTGTTCATG
This sequence comes from Rhizobium sp. BK289, assembly GCF_014193575.1. NCBI lineage: Bacteria > Pseudomonadati > Pseudomonadota > Alphaproteobacteria > Hyphomicrobiales > Rhizobiaceae > Rhizobium > Rhizobium sp. BK289. Next base: position 78,156 of record NZ_JACHZO010000020.1, on the reverse strand, counting down.
TCTTCGTCCGAATAGGGTTCGGCCTTGCCGTAGCCCCAGACGGGGCCTGGCCAGTTGGCATCACCTTCGAACCGCGCAATCACATGAACATGAAGCTGACGGACGATATTTCCAAGTGCCCCGACATTGATTTTTGTCGCCCCCGTCACCGTCTTCAGGGCGCTTGCGACCTTATCCGTTTCGAAGGTCAGCAGGATCCGGTCGAGCGGGGTCAGCTCGAAAACCTCCGATTTGCCGGGCCTGCGGGGGATCAGCACCAGCCACGGCCAGCGGCTATCCTTCATCAGCCGCACGTCGCACAGGCCGGTGATGGCGACGGAAACGCTGTCATTCGCCAGACGGTCGTCGAGCGTAAACTCCTTCAAGGGGGCATCCTCCATTGTTTTATCAAATGTTTAGCAGTTTTTTTTGACCTTGGCTTGCTTTTGATGACGATATTGCCGATATGTGCATCCGGGAGGTTGGTGGTGGACGAGCCACTCGCCAACCGGGTCAGGTCCGGAAGGAAGCAGCCCTAACGAGCCCGGCACGGGTCATCGTGCCAGCCTCCCACCCTTTCCGAAAGCAGGACCCGGCTTTCCGGGCGACAAGCAGGGCACCGGGCAAAAAGCAGGGCGATGAGCGACAGCGAGCGACAAGCAAAAGATGCCGCCTCGACCGGCACCGGTTACCGGGTGCTGGCCCGCAAATACAGACCCAAGGACTTCACGGACCTGATGGTCGGCCAGGAGCCGATGGTTCGCACGCTGACCAACGCGTTCGAGACCGGCCGCATCGCCCAGGCCTATATGCTGACCGGTGTTCGCGGTGTCGGCAAGACCACCACCGCCCGCATCCTGGCCCGCGCCCTCAACTACAAGACCGCTGCCGTCGATCGGCCCACGATCGACCTGCGCGAACCCGGCGAGCATTGTCAGGCGATCATGGAAGGCCGGCATGTCGATGTCATCGAGATGGACGCCGCCTCCCACACCGGTATCGACGATATCCGGGAAATCATCGAGCAGGTGCGCTACCGGCCGGTTTCGGCCCGCTACAAGGTCTACATCATCGACGAAGTGCACATGCTGTCGACGGCGGCCTTCAACGGGCTGCTGAAGACGCTGGAAGAGCCGCCCGAGCATGTGAAGTTCATTTTCGCCACCACCGAAATCCGCAAGGTTCCGATCACGGTGCTGTCGCGCTGCCAGCGCTTCGACCTGCGTCGCATCAGCGCCTCCGATCTCGTCAGCCTGTTCACCACCATCACCGGCAAGGAAGGCATCGAGGCCGAGCCGGAAGCGCTCGCCATGATCGCCCGCGCCGCCGAAGGTTCGGCGCGCGACGGCCTGTCGCTGCTCGACCAGGCGATCGCCCATGGCAGCGGCTATGTTGCTGCCGATGCGGTACGCGCGATGCTTGGACTTGCCGACCGCGCCCGCATTGTCGATCTCTTCGGCCACATCGTCAAAGGCGACGTCGCCGCGGCACTGGCCGAATTCAACGGCCAGTACGAGGCCGGCGCCAACCCTGTCGTCGTGCTGACCGACCTTGCCGATTTCACCCATCTCGTGACCCGCCTCAAATATGTGCCCGATGCCGCCGACGATCCGTCGCTCAGCGAAATCGAGCGCACGAAAGCGGCGGAATTCGCGCAAGGGGTCGCGGTAACGGCACTTTCCCGCATCTGGCAGATGCTGCTCAAGGGCATTACCGAGACTGAGAATGCCTCGCGCACCGCCGGCGCTGCCGAAATGGTGCTGATCCGTCTTGCGCATGCCGCCCACCTTCCAGCACCCGAAGATGCGGCGCGCAGGCTTGCCGAATTTTCCGACGGCAATGGCGGCTCCCGCCCCTCACCATCTCCGAGCGGCGGCAATGGCGGCGGAGCAGTGTCCTATCAGGGCAGCGCCATGGCCCGCGCGGTCGAAACGCCGGCGCCACGGCCTGCACCTTCCGCCCCGGTCGCCATGTTGCGCGCCGTGCCGAATACACAGCCGGATTCGCAGCCCGTTGGCCGCATCGAGACGAAACCAGCCCAAGCGCCGAAGCCGCTCGTGCCGGTCAATTCGATGGCTGATATCGCCGAACTTGCGAGCCAGAAGCGCGATCCGAAGATGAAGGCGCTGGTGCGCACCTTCGTGCGCCCGGTCAAGCTGGAGCCGGGAAGGCTCGATGTGAGCCTGGCCCCCGGTGCTCCCGGCACGCTGCTGAATGAGCTTGCCGTCAAGCTGAAGGAATGGACCGGCATCCACTGGATCGTCAGCCTGAGCCGCGAAGAGGGCCAGCCGACGCTTGTCGAAGCAGAAGCAAACGCCCAGAAGCAGCGAGTCGCCGATGCACGGCAAGACCCCGATGTCGCGGCGATCCTGGCGCAATTTCCGGGCGCAAAGATCATCGACGTGCGCGTGCGGGCACCCGAGACGGACGACGAAGAGGAAGCAGCCGCCCCGCCGGCGGTCGCCGAATCCGTCGATGGCGATATACTGCCGGGCGATGATATAGAATTCTAAGGGTAGGGTATCGGGCAGCGGAACCGCGTGGCTCGACGCCCGTGGCGGCCGACGGCCCATCTGAGCCGATGGGAAATAGAAGCATTTAGAAGAAGGACCAATAACGATGCGCGACATCATGGGCATGATGGGCAAAGTGAAGGAAATGCAGGCCAAGATGGAGAAGATGCAGTCGGAGATCGCCGACATTCGCGTCGAAGGCAAGGCCGGCGGCGGCCTCGTCACCGTCACCGTCAACGGCAAGGGCCTGATGGTCGGCCTCAAGATCGATCCGTCGCTGTTCAAGGAAGACGATGTCGAAATCCTCGAAGACCTGATCGTCGCCGCCAACAAGGATGCCCAGGAAAAGGCTGAGGCGATCGCCGCTGAAAAGACGCGCGAACTGACCGCTGGCCTGCCGATCCCGCCTGGTTTCAAGCTGCCGTTCTGAGACGGGCACGCTCCCCCATCAGAGCGTGATGCCGAAAAGCGTGGGCGGTTTTCGGACGACATCACGCTCTATTCTTTGATGCTAGGGCGGATTCAGATTCTAGGTCAACTCGACCTAAAATCATACAGCTCTAGCGGGCGGCCGCCTTGCGGATCAGATCGCGGCCAATCGCCTTTACAGGTTCGTTTCGCAGCACCAGCGATGTCGTCACCGCGCCATGGCGGGCAATGGAATCGACGATGGTTTCAAGGTCAGCCGGTGTCGGCACGAGAACCTTGAGCAAAAAGCAATCTTCGCCCGTCAGCCTCAGCACCTCGATAATCTCGGGCATTTCCGAAAACTGCTTGAGATAGGGCCGGATATGCTCATGCGTGGTCCGCAGCCGGATGACCGCCATCATGCCGAGCCCGACGGCAGCGGGATCGACGACCGCTCGATAACCAGCGATGACGCCGCGCTCCTCCAGCCGCTTCAGCCGCTCCGATGCCGCCGGCTGCGACAGGCCGACACGGCGGCCGAGCTCCGATACCGAGATTCGCCCGTCCTGCTGCAGGATTTCGATGATCGATAGATCCGTCGGATCTAGTCCTCTTTCGATAGTATCCATGGCTCACCTTCAATTCATCGGTTGGTGAAATTTTTATCCGATGGATTGCAATGTCAATCGGCATCCCGGCATGCCAGCTTTTCTCCGGGAAAGACCATGGAGAAAGGATAGAGATGAGCGATATCATCACGCTACCGGGCCTGGGCGGTTCGGGCGAAGGTCACTGGCAGACATGGTGGGAACGGCAGGATTCCAGCATGCGCCGCTTCCAGCCTTCCAGCTGGGACAGGCCAATACTCACGGATTGGATTGCCGCGCTCGAGCGCGAAATCTCGCGCTCCAAAACGCCGCCGATCCTGATCGCGCATAGCCTTGCCTGCCAGCTGATCGCCCATTGGGCGCCTGTCAAGAAGGCGGCGATCCTCGGCGCGTTCATGGTGGCCGCGCCTGATCCCACGGGCGAAATCTATCTTGCCGAGGCCGGCAGCTTTGCCGATCCGCCACGGCAGCGGTTGCCTTTTCCATCCCTGCTCGTCGCCAGCACCGACGATCCTTTCAGCTCCTTCGACCATGCGCGCCGCAGTGCCGAAAGCTGGGGCAGCGCCTTCGTCGATGTCGGGTCACGCGGGCATATCAATGCGGCATCCGGACTGGGTGACTGGCCGGAAGGCAAGGCAATCTTCGGGCGTTTTCGCGCCGAGCTTAGCTGAACGCAAATCCTGCATTTGGAAAAGCCGCGCCGGAATGCTATCTCTGGCGCTCTTCTTCCAGATATCGTCCAGCCTGCCCTGTTGGAGGGAATACGATGAGCCTATCGACGCTGCTTGTTTTTGCCGGTGCCTTGTTCATTGCGGCGGGATCGCCGGGACCGAACATCGCGGCACTCGTGGCGCGCGTGCTGACGAAGGGCGCGCGCAACGTGCTGCCCTTCCTCTCCGGCATGTGGCTCGGCGAGGCGATCTGGTTGACCTGCGCCGTTGCCGGCCTTGCGACCATTGCCGAAACCTTCCACCTCGCCTTCGTGGCGATCAAGTGGCTTGGCGTCGCCTATCTGCTCTATCTTGCCTGGAAGATGTGGTTTGCCTCCTCCGATACTGCGGGAGAGGAACTACCGGACGAACAATCAGCCATACGGCTCTTCCTCGCGGGCTTCACAGTCACCATGGGCAATCCCAAGATCATGGTGTTTTACGTGGCGCTGTTGCCCTCAATCATTGATCTGCATGCCGTCACGATCTCCGGCTGGGCCGAGCTGGTGGCGACGATGTTTGCAGTGCTTGTCGTCATCGACCTCTCCTGGGCGATGCTGGCGGCCAAAGCCAGAACCTTCCTCAGGAGCCGCCGCGCCGTGCGCATCGCCAATCGCGCCAGCGCCGGCACCATGGCAGGCGCGGCCGTTGCGATTGCCATGCGGTGAGTTCAGACCGCTGCGTCGCTTTCGATGAGTGCACGCAGCTTGTGATGGACGGGCGCCGCCAGATAGCGCGCCCGATCCTCCGGTGACAATCGCCTGCCGAATGTCGCCATCATTTCCGGCATCGTCACCCTCTCGCCAGCATAAGGCAGATAGGTGACCGGCATATCAGCGCTCACCGTGCCGCTCGCAAGAACGCGGCAATAGATGCCGGGCCGCCCGGCCTGGACGTATCGCTTAACGAACTGTCGATCGCCTATCTTCGCCGCGAAGGTGGAGCAGGGAATGCGCGCCGAGGTGACTTCCAAAACAAGATCGTCGGCTATGAATTGGTCGCCGACGGCGATCTGGCAATTGTCCAGGCCTTCGATGACGAGGTTTTCGCCAAAGGCGCCGGGCTCCAGCGATCGTCCAAGCTCGCTTGCCCACCAGTCCAGCGTCAGGGAACCCTCGACATAAACGGCCTGATCACGGCCGCCATGATGCCTGCGATTGCAGATGGCATCGCCGAGCAGCCCCAGCTCGTCGATCATGACGGCACCGCTGACTGCGTGCTTATTGATCCCGGTCTTCGCCTTCTTGCCCGGCAGCGTTTCAGGGGCACCGCGGCACACGGCCAGAATTTTCATCACTCAACCGTTCCTTCCGAGATTCCGTTCTTGAAGCTTATGAGCTAAAAGCCTCCCATGGCAAAGCGAGTCACCGGCCCCGAAATCGAAAAACTCATCCAGCTCCTGGCGAAAGTACCGGGCCTCGGGCCGCGCTCGGCCCGGCGCGCGGCGCTGCATCTGATCAAGAAGAAGGACCAGCTGCTCGGCCCGCTATCCCATGCCATGGGCGATGCCTATGACAAGGTAAAGATCTGCTCGCGTTGCGGCAATGTCGATACCGTCGATCCCTGCACCGTCTGCACCGACGATCGGCGCGACCAATCCGTCATCATCGTCGTCGAGGACGTCTCCGATCTCTGGGCGCTGGAACGATCAGGTGCGATGAACGCCGCCTATCACGTTCTCGGCGGCGTGCTGTCGCCGCTTGACGGCGTCGGACCTGATGATCTCAACATTCGCGGATTGATCGCCCGCGTCAGCGAGGGCGGCGTCCGCGAAGTCATCATCGCCGTCAACGCAACGGTCGAAGGGCAAACCACAGCACACTATATAACCGACCAGCTTGATGGCCTCGAGGTCAAGATCACCCGCCTTGCCCATGGCGTGCCCGTCGGCGGCGAGCTCGACTATCTCGACGAAGGTACGCTTGCGGCGGCGCTGAGGGCGCGGACGGCGATTTGATTTGAGAGCTGCAACAGAGGAAAGAGTATGAGGAGAGTTTTTACCCCCCTCTGTCAGCTTTCGCTGACATCTCCCCCACAAGGGGGGAGATTGGTCGCCCGCAGCGGAGATCGGCCTCAAACCAATATCCTGCCTGCAGATGCCGAGAGAAATTTTACGAATAAGGGTCGCAGCGAACTCCCAACAATCTCCCCTCTTGTGGGGGAGATGTCGCGGCAGCGACAGAGGGGGGTATCAGCGGCTCGACATGCGCAAAGGCTGCTTTCCCTACTCTGCGTCCTCCTCCTCGCCCTTCTCCCCCTCCCCGCGCTCGCCGCCTCGAAAGCTGATGTCGAAGCGCAGTTTCAGGCCTGGATTCAAAAGGATCTGTGGCCTGAAGCGCGAAAGGCAGGAATATCCGAAAAAACTTTCCAGGCTGCCTTCACTGGCGTGACGCTGAACTGGAATCTGCCGGATCTTGAGCCGCCGGGCTTCCCGAAGCCGGAGCAACAGGCGCAGAGCCAGGCCGAATTCTCCTCCCCCGCCCCCTATTTCAATGAGGCACGGCTGCAGAAACTGGCCGTAACGGGGCGAAGCCTCGCCTCGCAATATGGGCCAGTGCTGAGGCGGATCGAAAAGACCTACGGCGTGCCGGGGTCGATCCTGCTTGCGATTTGGGGCCGCGAGACCGGCTTTGGCATCGCCAAGCTGCCGAATTCGGCGGTCCAGGTGCTGGCGACCAAAGCCTTCATGTCGACGCGCAAGGACATGTTCCGCAATGAGCTGATCGCTGGGCTGCGCATCCTCGAACATGGCGATGTCACGCCGGATCAGTTCAAGGGCTCCTGGGCCGGTGCACTCGGCCAGCCGCAGTTCATGCCGACCAACTACCTTAAATTCGCCGTCGACTTCGATGGCGACGGCCATCGCAACATCTGGACCTCGGTGCCGGACACGCTGGCATCCATAGCTAACTATATGGTTCAGAAGGGCTGGCAGCGCGGCCGTGGCTGGGGCTATGAAGTCGCCATCCCGCAGAACGTCTCCTGCGCGCAGGAAGGGCCTGATCTCGCCAAGCCGATTTCGCAATGGGCTTCGCTGGGGATCAAGCCGGTTTCCGGCAAGACCCTCCCGGCAGACGAATTGCGGGCGAGCGGGATGATGCTGGTACCGGCTGGCCGCGACGGGCCGGAATTCATCGTGACGCCGAATTTCTACGTCATCAAGGAATACAACAATTCCGACCTTTACGGCCTCTATATCGGCAATCTCGCCGACCGCATCGCCTATGGCAGCGGCGCCTTCCGGGAAAAATGGGGCGATGTCGGCAAGATGCTGCGCTCTGACGTCGCCAATATGCAGAAGACTTTGGAGCGCAAGGGATACGATGTTGGCGGCACCGACGGCTTGCCGGGCTACAAGACGCGGCGCTCGATCGGCCAATGGCAGGAAAAGAGCGGCATGAAGCCTACCTGCTATCCCGACAGCTCCATGCTCGGCGTGCTGAAATAGCGGCGAAAACCGCCTTCGACGCGAATGCCTTGCAATTTGCCGGAAAGAGGCTTATATCCGCATCAAATTCTTGATCGTGCGATGAAGAGTGGGCCGCAAGGACCCGCTCTTTTTTATTAGCGCGATCTCCCAATGCATGAACAATGCAGGAGTGAATGCTTGTCGGACGTGACAAACGCAGACAATACCAATGAACCCAGGCTGATCGTCGAAACCGGCCTTGATCAGCGCGTTGCCGCCATCATCGAGCCCGTCCTTGTGGGCATGGGCTTTCGCCTGGTGCGCGTGCGTCTCCTGAACCAGAACGGCCTAACGCTGCAGATCATGACCGAGCGCAACGACGGCACCATGACCGTCGAGGACTGCGAAGAGGTCTCCACGGCCATTTCGCCGGTTCTTGATGTGGAAGATCCGATCGATAAGGCGTATCATCTCGAAGTGTCTTCGCCGGGGATCGATCGCCCGATGGTGCGGAAATCGGATTTTCAGCGCTGGATCGGCCATCTCGTCAAGTGCGAAACGTCGATCCTCGTCGATAACCGTAAGCGTTTCCGCGGCAAGATCGCCGCCGTCGATGCCGACGGCTTCACGATCGAACGCGACCAGGTTGCCTATGGCGAGGAGCCCAGGGTGACCATTCCGTTCAGCACGCTGGCCGAAGCCAAGCTGATCCTGACGGACGATCTCATCCGCGACGCGCTGCGCGCCGACAAGCTGGCCAAAGCCGAGGCTGCGAACCAGAACGAAGCGGACGACCAGGAATAACCGATCAACGAACCGCCTGACGGAACGGGAACCCAAGGGCAGGAAGACGGAGACTAAAGACAATGGCAGTCAGTGCGAACCGGCTAGAACTTCTGCAGATCGCAGATGCAGTGGCGCGCGAAAAGGTCATCGACCGCGAGATCGTGCTTGCCGCAATGGCGGACGCGATCCAGAAGGCCGCGCGTTCGCGTTACGGTACGGAATCGAACATCCGCGCCGACATCAACCCGAAGACGGGTGAAATCCGCCTGCAGCGCCTGCTCGAAGTGGTCGAGAAGGCCGAGGACTATTCCACGCAGATCCCGCTGGAACTCGCTCGCGACCGCAACCCTGACGCAGCCCTTGGCGATTTCATCGCCGATCCGCTGCCGCCGATGGATTTCGGCCGCATCGCAGCCCAGTCGGCCAAGCAGGTCATCGTGCAGAAGGTGCGCGAAGCCGAGCGTGACCGCCAGTTCGACGAATTCAAGGATCGCGTCGGCGAAATCGTCAACGGCACGGTCAAGCGTGTCGAATACGGCAACGTCATCGTCGACCTCGGCCGTGGCGAAGGCATCATCCGCCGCGACGAAATGATCCCGCGCGAAAACTTCCGCTACGGCGATCGCGTCCGCGCCTATGTCTACGACGTCCGTCGCGAGCAGCGCGGCCCGCAGATCTTCCTCTCGCGCACGCATCCGCAGTTCATGGTCAAGCTCTTCACCATGGAAGTGCCCGAAATCTACGACGGCATCATCCAGGTGAAGTCGGTTGCCCGCGATCCGGGCTCGCGCGCCAAGATCGCCGTCATCTCGAACGACTCGTCGATCGATCCGGTCGGCGCCTGCGTCGGTATGCGCGGTTCGCGCGTTCAGGCCGTCGTCGGCGAGCTGCAGGGCGAAAAGATCGACATCATTCCCTGGTCCAGCGAGCCGGCGAACTTCGTCGTCAACGCGCTGCAGCCGGCCGAAGTCGCCAAGGTTGTTCTCGACGAAGATGCTGAGCGCATCGAAGTCGTGGTTCCGGACGAGCAGCTTTCGCTCGCCATCGGCCGCCGCGGCCAGAACGTCCGCCTTGCTTCGCAGCTGACCGGCTGGGATATCGACATCATGACGGAAGCCGAGGAATCGGAACGCCGTCAGAAGGAATTCAACGAACGCACCAATCTGTTCATGGACGCGCTCGACGTCGATGAGATGGTCGGCCAGGTTCTGGCCTCGGAAGGTTTTGCCGCCGTCGAGGAATTGGCTTACGTCGATCTCGACGAAATCTCCTCGATCGACGGCTTCGACGAAGACACCGCCCAGGAAATCCAGACCCGTGCGCGCGAATATCTCGAAAAGCTCGAGGCGGAGATGGACGAGAAGCGCAAGGCGCTCGGCGTCTCCGACGAGCTGCGTCAGATCAATGGCATGACCGCACAGATGATGGTCGCCCTCGGCGAGGACGGCATCAAGACGATCGAGGATTTCGCCGGCTGCGCCGCTGACGACCTCGTCGGCTGGAGCGAACGCAAGAACGGCGAAACGAAGAAGTTCGAGGGCCTGTTCTCCAAGCTCGAGGTCTCGCGCGTCGAAGCCGAACAGATGGTCGTGCAGGCTCGCCTGCTGGCCGGCTGGATTACCGAAGCCGATCTCGCCGCCGAAGCCGAAGAGGCGTCGGAAGATGAGGGCGAGGCCGAGCAGGAAGCATGATGAGCGCAGAGGGGCCGAAGGCCGCACCCGAAGACGACGATCTTTCGGGTGACGGCGCAAATGGCCGTATGTGCATCGTAACACGCGAAAGCGGATCGCCGGATGAGCTGATCCGCTTCGTCGTCGCTCCAGACGGAACAGTCGTTCCGGATCTGAAGCGGCAGCTGCCGGGACGCGGATGCTGGGTCAAGATCGACCGTGCACTCGTGGACAAGGCAGTAGCAAAGAAGTTGTTCTCCCGCGCCCTGAAGGCGGAGGTGACCGCGCCGAGCGATCTTGGCGCCACCGTCGACCGCCTTCTTGCGGCGCAACTGGCCGGGATGATGAACATGGCACGCAAGGCGGGCCAGTTCGTATCCGGCTCGTCGAAGGTGGATGGCGCCGTTCGCAACGGCTCGGCACTTGCCGTGTTCCATGCGATGAACGCCGCCGCCGATGGCGTGCGCAAGATCGATCAGGCAAGGAAGGCCTGGCATCTCGGCATGGAGACCGAAGCGGAAATACCGTCCTTCCGTGTCTTTACGGAGGCCGAAATGGACGAACTGATGGGCCAGAATGCTTTTATCCATGCCGCAGCGCTTGCAGGGCAGGCGGGTGAGGGTGTAGTGAAGCGCGCAAACCTGCTCGAACGGTACCGCAACGGCGGTCAGTCCCGGGCAACGGGCGGCGCTGGCCGGCGAAAACAATGACGCGGTCACCGGCCTTTGCCGGACGCCTCATTAAGGTACATGCATTGAACGACAGGGTTTGACGGACGTTTCCGTGCCCTGTCCGAAGGAACAGGAACGGAATGACCGACAATCAAGACGACAAGACGCTGAGTGTTTCGGGTAAGAAGACCCTCACCTTGAAGCCTTCAGGCGTAAACCAGGGCACCGTGCGCCAGGACATGGGCCGCGGTCGCACCAAGGCGGTCGTGGTTGAGACCCGTAAGCGCCGCCCGCTACGTCCTGAAGACGAAAAGCCAATCACGCCGGTAGCGACATCAGCGCCCTCGGTGACGCGCGTTGCCGAACCGACGCCGCAGCCGCCGCGCCCGCCGCAGCCGGCTCCGCGCATTCATCAGCCGGGCGGCCAGCAGCAGCGGCCCGCACAATCCAACCAGGGCTATCAGCAGCGCCCGCAGCAGGAACGCTCGTCGCGTCCGGTGGTTCTGAACCACCTGTCCGCCGATGAGATGGACGCCCGCCGCCGGGCGCTCGCCGACGCGCAGGCTCGCGATGCCGCGGATGCCATCCGTCGCGCCGAGGAAGAGGCGCGTCGCCGCCAAGAAGAGGAAGCACGCCGCATCGCCGAGCAGGCCGAAGCCGCACGCCGCGCCGCCGAAGAGGCTGCCCGCGCTGCCGAAGTCAAGGCAGCGGCACCGGCGGCGGCTGAACCTCAGGCGGAAGCGCCGAAGCCCGTGGCACAGCCGGCTGCAGCGCCCGTTGTTGCGCGTCGCCCGGACACGGCTCCCCAGCCGGCCCGCCCCGGTGCCCCCTCGACGGAAGCGCCGGCCAACCGTCGGCGGCTAAACCAGGAAGAAGAAGATCGCGGTCCATCGCGTGGTGGCGTGCCTGCCCGCGGCAAGATCGTGCGTCCGGAACCGGCAAAGCCGGTTACCACACGTCCGAAGACCGAGGACGAGCGCCGCCGCGGCAAGCTGACGGTCACGACCGCCGATGTCGACGAAGACGGCAACGCCCGTGGTCGCTCGCTTTCGGCCATGCGCCGTCGCCAGGAAAAATTCCGCCGCAGCCAGATGCAGGAAACGCGCGAAAAGATCTCGCGTGAAGTAGTGCTGCCGGAGACCATCACCATTCAGGAACTGTCGCAGCGCATGTCCGAACGCGCCGTCGATGTCATCAAGTTCCTGATGAAGGAAGGCCAGATGATGAAGCCGGGCGACGTCATCGACGCCGATCTGGCCGAGCTCATCGCCGGCGAATTCGGCCACACGGTCAAGCGCGTTTCGGAATCCGACGTCGAACAGGGCATCTTCAACGTTGCCGACGAGGAAGGTGAACTGGTTTCCCGTCCGCCCGTCGTTACCATCATGGGTCACGTCGACCACGGTAAGACCTCGCTGCTCGATGCCATCCGTCATGCGAACGTGGTCGCCGGCGAAGCCGGTGGCATCACCCAGCATATCGGCGCCTATCAGGTCGAGCAGAACGGTCAGAAGATCACCTTCATCGACACCCCCGGTCACGCCGCCTTCACGGCAATGCGTGCCCGCGGCGCCCAGGCGACCGACATTGCGATCCTGGTGGTTGCGGCCGACGACAGCGTGATGCCGCAGACGATCGAATCGATCAACCACGCCAAAGCGGCGGGTGTTCCGATCATCGTCGCGATCAACAAGATCGACAAGCACGAAGCCAATCCGCAGAAGGTCCGCACGGAACTTCTGCAGCACGAAGTCTTCGTCGAATCCATGGGCGGTGAAGTTCTCGACGTGGAAGTCTCCGCGAAGAACCGCACCAACCTCGACAAGCTGCTGGAAGCCATCCTGCTGCAGGCGGAAATCCTTGACCTCAAGGCCAATCCGAACCGTACGGCCGAAGGCACCGTCATCGAAGCCCAGCTCGACCGCGGCCGCGGTTCCGTCGCCACCGTGCTCGTGCAGAAGGGTACGCTGCGTCCTGGCCAGATCGTCGTTGCCGGCGATCAGTGGGGCCGTGTCCGTGCACTCGTCAACGACAAGGGTGAGCATGTGAAGGAAGCAGGCCCGGCCATGCCGGTCGAACTGCTCGGCCTTTCCGGCGCACCGCAGGCCGGCGACAAGTTCGCCGTCGTCGAAAGCGAGAGCCGTGCCCGCGAGATCTCGGAATATCGCCAGCGCCTCACCCGCGACAAGGCGGCTGCCCGCCTGTCGGGTCAGCGCGGCTCGCTCGAACAGATGATGACCCAGCTGCAGGCTGTCGGCGTGAAGGAATTCCCGCTTGTTATCAAGGGCGACGTGCAGGGCTCGATCGAAGCCATTGCCGGCGCTCTCGAAAAGCTCGGCACCGACGAAGTTCGTGCCCGCATCGTCCATTCGGGCGCAGGCGGCATCACCGAGTCGGACGTCTCGCTGGCGGAAGCTTCCAATGCGGCGATCATCGGTTTCAACGTCCGCGCCAACGCGCAGGCACGTCAGTTCGCCGAGCGTCAGGGCATCGAGATCCGCTACTACAACATCATCTACGACCTGGTGGATGATGTGAAGGCGGCAATGTCGGGCCTGCTCTCTCCGGAGCGTCGCGAAACCTTCCTCGGCAATGCCGAGATCCTCGAGGTGTTCAACATCACGAAGGTCGGCAAGGTCGCGGGTTGCCGCGTCACCGAAGGCAAGGTCGAGCGTGGCGTCGGCGTCCGCCTGGTGCGCGACAACGTCGTCATCCACGAAGGCAAGCTCAAGACGCTCAAGCGCTTCAAGGATGAAGTGTCGGAAGTCAATGTCGGCCAGGAATGCGGCATGGCCTTCGAGAACTACGAAGACATCCGCGCCGGCGATACCATCGAGTGCTTCCGCGTCGAGCACATCACCCGCACGCTGTAAGCGATCTTTCGATTTGCAAGACATCAAAACCGCCGGCGAAACCGGCGGTTTTTTTCTTGGATCCCGTTTTTCTTGGATCCCGACGAACATGAGGAAGCATCGACATGACTGCAATGCCCGAAGATGACAAGAGGATCGTCGTCTCCTTCGTTCGCCAGCCAAGCGAACATGTCGCTGTCATGTGGCAGGCAGGGCAACGCCTTGCCCTTCGCCACCCTCCGAGCGCGCATAACCGGGCAGCCTGGCAGTTCGTCTCCGCAATCGGTGTCGGCGCGGGCTTCCCGGTGCTGTTCTACTTGTTGCGCGCTTACGTCTTCGTTCCCGTATTCGGATTGTCGCCATCCCTGGATTTGGGCGACATGGCAATCATCTGGCTCGTGCCGACTCTGATCATCTATGTGCTCATCCTGATCTATTCCCAGTGGGCGACGCGGCGGCGCATGGCGACGATGCGATCGCGCATACGTCCTGATGTTATCATCACGGTAACGATCACATCCGAGGGCGGTTCCTGGAAATCGGAGCAGACATCGATTTGGCTTGGCTGGCGCGAGATCCGGGGCATCGGTCGCCGCAACGGGCGGATTGAATTCGATACGGAGTCCTTCGTCACCTATATTCCGGCATCCGCTTTTGCCGATCAGGCCGCGCAGGATGCCGCATTCGCAAGGATTCTCGGCTTCTGGCGGGCCGGGAATCCTGTCCAGCCTTGACCTTTGCGCCGGATCGAGTCATTTGACCCGCTTTATCGCGTCCAAGGGACGCTGCTAACGGAACAACCATGACCAGACCAACTTCTTCCGCGCCTTCGCAGCGCATGCTTCGCGTCGGCGAGCAGGTGCGCTCAGCGATCACGCAGGTCCTGCAGCGCGGCGAAGTGCGCGACGACCTGATCGAGCGCACCGTGATCTCCATTTCCGAAGTACGCATGTCGCCGGATCTGAAGATCGCCACCGCCTTCGTGACCCCCCTTGGCGTTGCCGATCATGGCGCCGTCATCGAGGCGCTGAACCGCCATGCGAAATATATCCGCGGCCGCCTCGGCCCGCAGCTCCGCCAGATGAAGTACATGCCGGAAGTCCGCTTCCGCGACGATACGAGCTTCGACAATTACAAGAAGATCGACGAACTGCTGCGCTCACCCGAGGTCAGCCGCGATCTCGAAGACGATAACGACAAAGATCAATAACAGAGACAGAGAATGTCCAAACCACGCAAGCCCAAGGGCCGCCCGATTTCGGGCTGGCTCATCCTCGACAAGCCGGTGGATTTCGGCTCGACCGAAGCCGTTTCCAAGATCAAGTGGCTGTTCAAGGCCCAGAAGGCCGGTCATGCCGGGACGCTCGATCCGCTCGCGTCCGGCATGCTGCCAATCGCGCTCGGCGACGCCACCAAGACGGTCCCCTATGTCATGGACGGCCGCAAGATCTATGAATTCACCGTGACCTGGGGTGAGGAACGCGCTTCCGACGACCTAGAGGGCGCAGTCACCGCCACCTCCGACAAGCGTCCGAGCGAAGAGGATATTCGCGCGCTGCTGCCGAACTATACGGGTGTCATCAACCAGATCCCGCCGCAGTTCTCCGCCATCAAAATATCAGGCGAGCGTGCCTATGACCTTGCCCGCGAAGGCGAGACGGTCGAGATCCCCTCGCGTGAAGTCGAGATTTTCCGCCTGACGCTGCTTGCCTGCCCGGATGCCAATACGGCGCATTTCGAAGTCGAGTGCGGCAAAGGCACCTATGTACGAGCACTTGCCCGCGATTTCGGCCGCGATCTCGGCTGCTACGGCCATATTTCCGGCCTGCGGCGCAGCTTCGTCGCACCCTTCGCCGAAGAGGCGATGGTGCCGCTTGCCGATCTCGTGGCGCTCGAAGAGATCGAGGACGCGGATGAGCGGCTCGCCGCCCTCGATGCGCTGCTGATCGACACGGCGGAAGCTCTTTCTTCGCTGCCGCACCTCGTCATCAGCGACGACCAGGCCCACCGTCTGAAGATGGGCAACCCTATCCTCGTGCGCGGCCGCGATGCTCCGGTCGCCGAAACCGAGGCCTATGCCACGGCACGCGGCAAGCTGATCGCCATCGGTGAAATCGGCCAGGGCGAATTTCGTCCGAAGCGCGTATTCGGCTAGCCAAACTCAGCCAGAAATAGCGCTATTGCAGCGCAATGGCTATGCGATATGCTCCCCGACGGGCCATCATGGCCCGTCCAAAGGGGGCAAACATGCGCAGAATTGCATTCGGAATAGTTGCATTCCTTTCTCTGTTTCTGGCAGTTGCGAACGCCCAATCCGCCGAGCGATGGGCCGGGCTACCGCCATTTCCTCCAATGCCGCAACCCAAGACGAGCGGCATGGCCGATGTTAACGACATCAAGATGTATTATGCTGAATACGGCGCAGGCGACCCGATCCTCTTCATTCATGGCGGCCTCGGAAATGCCGATGTCTGGGGCGCTCAGGTTGCCGATTTCGCGAGAGATCATCTCGTCATCGTCGCCGACAGCCGCGGGCATGGCCGCTCGACGCGCAGCGAACAGCCCTTCGGCTACGACCTGATGACTTCCGATTATGCTGCGCTGCTCGACCACCTGAAGATCGGTAAGGTGACGCTGGTCGGATGGTCCGATGGCGGCATCATCGGCATTGATATGGCGATGAAATATCCCGAAAAGCTGACCCGCGTGATCGCGCAAGCCGCCAATGTCACGACCGACGGCGTGAAGCCCGATGTCATGAGCAACAAGACCTTCAACGACTACATCAACGTCGCCGGCGACTATTACAGGAAGCTGTCGCCGACCCCGAACGAATATGACGCCTTTGTCAACCAGATCTCGCAAATGTGGGCGACGCAGCCGGCATGGACCGCAGCCGACCTCGGAAAGATCACGGTGCCGGTGACGCTTGCCATCGGCGACCATGACGAAGCGGTGAAGCTGGACCACACTGAGATGATGGCGAAAGAGATTCCGGGCGCGAAGCTCGTCATCCTGAAGGACGCCAGTCATTTTGCCATGCTGCAGGATCCAGAAGGCTACGACGCCATGATCCGGAACGCCGTGGCGGGGCGCTGAAGCCGCCGGGGGGACAACCCTCTTTCAATTGCCGCTCATTTGGTTTATAGGCAGCGCCAGCATCAGGCATGCCTGATTGCATTCGCGGCCAATGCTGGACGACATCCCGGCGTTTGGCGACTTCAATCTCCTCTCATAGAAAGGACCATCCGATGTCGATCACTGCTGAGCGCAAGGCTGCGCTGATCAAGGAATATGCGACCGCCGAAGGCGACACCGGTTCTCCGGAAGTCCAGGTTGCGATCCTGACCGAGCGCATCAACAACCTCACGGAACACTTCAAGGACCACAAAAAGGACAACCACTCCCGTCGTGGTCTCCTGACGATGGTTTCCAGCCGGCGCTCGCTTCTTGACTACCTCAAGAAGAAGGACGAAGGCCGTTATACCAAGCTGATCACCAGCCTCGGTATCCGCCGCTAACGGAATTTCCGGCGGGCGTTCACCTGAACGCCCGCCGGTTGCTTATGAGGGGTATGAACCCCTAAGACTGTTTCGCTTGCGCCTTGCAATGGCGCGCCGCGAAACTGCCGGCAGGCCGGATGGGCCGGTGCTGCCAACAACAACCGTTGACCTGTCATGGGGCAGGATTGCCGGATGCTTTCAGCCGAAGCTTCGCGCTTCGGCCGATCTTCGAAAGCCTCTCGTTGTCTTGCCCGTGATGCGTCACATTTCGTGCGGTTGAAGATGCGCCCTGCCGAAATCGTCGGCCACGGCGCCTTTTCCCGCATCATGCAAGGACAAGATATGTTCGATATCCATACCGTCGAAATCGAGTGGGCAGGCCGCCCGCTGAAGCTCGAAACCGGCAAGATCGCCCGCCAAGCCGATGGCGCCGTCGTCGCCACCTACGGCGAGACCGTGGTGCTTGCGACCGTCGTTTCCGCCAAGGCGCCGAAGCCGGGTCAGGACTTCTTCCCGCTCACCGTCAACTACCAGGAAAAGACCTACGCAGCCGGCAAGATCCCCGGCGGCTACTTCAAGCGCGAGGGCCGTCCGAGCGAAAACGAAACGCTCGTTTCGCGCCTGATCGATCGCCCGATCCGCCCGCTTTTCCCGGAAGGCTACAAGAACGACACGCAGGTCGTCGTCACCGTTATCCAGCATGACTTGGAAAACAATCCCGATATCCTGTCGATGGTCGCAACTTCGGCTGCCCTGACGCTCTCCGGCGTCCCCTTCATGGGCCCGATCGGCGGCGCTCGCGTCGGCTACATCAACGGCGAATACGTGCTCAACCCGCATCTCGACGAGATGGACGAATCGAGCCTCGACCTCGTCGTCGCCGGCACGCAGGAAGCCGTGCTGATGGTCGAATCCGAAGCCAAGGAACTGCCTGAAGACGTCATGCTCGGAGCCGTCATGTTCGGTCACCGCGGCTTCCAGCCTGTCATCGACGCAATCATCAAGCTCGCCGAAGTCGCCGCCAAGGAGCCCCGTGACTTCCAGCCGGAAGACTACTCCGAGCTCGAGAAGGAAATGCTCGGCCTTGCCGAAGCCGAACTGCGCGACGCCTACAAGATCACGCAGAAGGCTGATCGCTATGCCGCCGTCGACGCCGTCAAGGCGAAGGTCAAGGCACACTTCCTGCCCGAAGAAGGCGAAGCCAAGTACACGGCCGAGGAAGTCGGCGCCATCTTCAAGCACCTGCAGGCGAAGATCGTTCGCTGGAACATCCTCGATACCTCCAGCCGCATCGACGGCCGTGACCTGCAGACGGTCCGCCCGATTCTCGCCGAAGTCGGCCTGCTGCCGCGCACGCACGGCTCCGCCCTCTTCACCCGCGGCGAGACGCAGGCGATCGTGGTTGCCACGCTCGGCACCGGCGAAGACGAGCAGTATGTCGACAGCCTGACCGGCATGTACAAAGAAAACTTCATGCTGCACTACAACTTCCCGCCCTACTCGGTCGGTGAAACCGGCCGCATGGGTTCTCCGGGCCGCCGTGAAATTGGCCATGGTAAGCTCGCCTGGCGCGCTGTCCACCCGATGCTGCCGACGGCGGAACAGTTCCCCTATACGCTGCGCGTCGTCTCTGAGATCACCGAGTCCAACGGCTCGTCCTCAATGGCGACCGTTTGCGGTACCTCGCTGGCGCTGATGGATGCCGGCGTGCCGCTGGCAAAGCCGGTTGCCGGTATCGCCATGGGCCTGATCAAGGAAGAAGAGCGTTTCGCCGTTCTCTCCGACATCCTGGGTGACGAAGACCACCTCGGCGACATGGACTTCAAGGTCGCCGGCACCGAATCCGGTATCACCGCACTGCAGATGGACATCAAGATCGAAGGCATCACCGAAGAGATCATGAATGTCGCCCTGAACCAGGCGAAGGGCGGTCGTCTACACATCCTCGGCGAAATGGCCAAGGCCATTTCCGAGAGCCGCGGCCAGCTCGGCGAATTCGCACCGCGCATCGAAGTGATGAACATTCCGGTCGACAAGATCCGCGAAGTCATCGGCTCCGGCGGCAAGGTCATCCGCGAAATCGTCGAAAAGACCGGTGCGAAGATCAACATCGAGGACGACGGCACCGTCAAGATCGCCTCCTCCTCCGGCAAGGAAATCGAAGCGGCCCGCAAGTGGATCCACTCGATCGTCGCTGAACCGGAAGTCGGCCAGATCTACGAAGGCACGGTCGTAAAGACCGCCGACTTCGGCGCTTTCGTCAACTTCTTCGGCGCCCGTGACGGTCTCGTCCACATCTCGCAGCTCGCTTCCGAGCGCGTTGCCAAGACGCAGGACGTCGTCAAGGAAGGCGACAAGGTCTGGGTCAAGCTGCTCGGCTTCGACGAGCGTGGCAAGGTTCGCCTGTCCATGAAGGTCGTCGACCAGGCGACCGGCCAGGAAATCGCTGCCGACAAGAAGAAGGACGACGCGGCCGAATAAGCTGCGCCTTCATCCAAGTTCCGGGGCGCGGGATCTTTTCCGCGCCCTTTTTATATTGAAGAGGCTGGCGATCTCGGTTTTTCCGAAGTTCTGTGCCCGGCCGCTCACCCTAGCCCTCTCCCCGCATTGCGGGGAGAGGGGATTTGACGGTGCTCGATGATCGCCCGCTCCCAAGTCGGGAATGTTGTCTTGCTCCGTCGTCCCCTCTCCCCGTCCCAACGGGGAGAGGGCTAGGGTGAGGGACAAGCACACAGACAGAAACCCGCCCGCAGGCCCGACCAACGAAACAATAACGAGACCACGCCCATGAGCCGCGATGCCCTGAAGACCCTGTTCCATCCCTTTGCCTCCGGCACCATCGACGCGCCCGGCGAGGGGCAGCGGATCCTGTTTCTCGGCGCCGAAGCGGGCTTTGCGCTGCCGGAGGGATTTGCTGCCGAGCTTTCGGCCGTTCAGGGCTTCCGTCCCTTCTATCGCCAGCTGCAGGCGCAGCGCATCAACGTGACGCCGGAGATCGAAGGCGAAGGTTATGACGGAGCGCTCGTGCTTTGCGGCAAGCACAAGGGCGAGAACGAGGACCATATCGCTGAAGCGCTGGCGCGCGTAAAGGAAGGCGGCCTCATCCTCGTTGCCGGCGGCAAGGAAGATGGTATCCAGCCGCTACGCAAGCGCATCGAAGCCTTCGGTCTTGCGATCGAGCATATGCCGAAATATCACGGCGTTGCCTTCTGGTTTGCGCGTCCTGCCGACATCAAGATACTGACAGCGCAGCTCGCAAAGCCGGCGACTCTCGTCGACGACAGCTTCACCACGGCGCCCGGCATGTTCTCCCATGACCGTGTCGATGCCGGTTCCGAGCTGCTCGCCTCGCGCCTGCCGACCGACTTTGCCGGCGATGCCGCCGATTTCGGCGCCGGCTGGGGCTATCTTTCCGTAGAGCTCGCAACGAAATCGCCGCGGATCGAACGCATCGACCTCTACGAGGCCCATTACGGCGCTCTGGAGGCCGCACGCGCCAATCTGCTGTCGCACTGCCCGAAGGTCGCCCAGCGCTTCTTCTGGCACGATCTGGCGAGCGAGCCGGTCAAGGACAAATACGACCTGATCATCATGAACCCGCCCTTCCATGAGGGCCATGCCGCCGAGCCTTCGCTTGGCCAGGCGATGATCAAGACGGCCGCCTCGGCACTGCGTGGCGGCGGCCGGCTGATGCTGGTCGCCAATCGCGGCCTGCCCTACGAGCCGGTGCTGGCCGAGAATTTCAGGGAATTCGGCGAGACCTGCCGCAATGCCCGCTACAAGGTGCTCTGGGCAAAAAAATAAGAGAGGAAGGCGACCAAGGGCCGCCTTTCTTTCATGGATCAGGCTTCGTCGGCACGACGTGCATGAGGCATCAGATGATCCCGCAGGATCAGGAAGTTCCTTTCGACGAGAAACCAGAGCGTCGCCGACACGATGAAGCAGGTGGCGAGATAGATGACGAAGCCTGACAGCCCCAGAAGATTGTCCTTGCCGAACACCATCTGGTCGAGATGGTAGACGCCCTTGTGGGTGAGGTAGAGGCTGTAGGAGAGCGTCGCGACGCCTGATATGGCTGGAAGATGCCAGCGACCGATCCTCGGCTGCAGGTCCAGCAATGCGCCGAGAATGAATGCCACCCCCGCCGAAAACAGCGGGAAACCGACGGCCGCGCCCGGAAGAGGCTGAAACACGAGCGGCACATTGGCTTCGGCGAGCGGCCCGCGGACGGAGAAGATCACGAGCGCCGCCGTCACGAGCATACCGCCGATGCCGAGCGCGATGTGAGGCGGCATGTACCGTTCCCATAGCAGCGGCTTGAACAGCCGGATCGCCGCCAGAACGACGCCGAAGGTCAAGCCGTCAAGCCGGTTATATGTCGGATAATAGATATCCCTGAGATAGACGGCGAAGGCTTCCCTGTAGGCCTGCATTTCGACAATCGGACCGACATGGCTCTGCCAGAGCGCAAACCGCAGGCTTATGCCGGCGATCACGATCGCCATCACCAGAAGCGCCACAAAGCCCACCGTCGCTCGCCGCTTGAGCAGGACCACAAGAACCGGAAGAACGAGATAGAAATGCTCCTCGACACTCAGCGACCAGGCCTCGGTGAATGCGCTGCCCAGGCGAGGATCAAGGCCGAAATTGACCGTGAAGGTCAGGAACCGCCAGGCGGATTGCATCGCCGGCGCATCGCGCAGGGAGGGGAAGAACGTATAGACGGCAAGCACGAGCAGAAAGGCCGGCAATATGCGGAACGCCCGGCGCAGATAGAAAGCCTTGAAGTCGACGGCGCGGCGCCGCGCGGCTTCCGTCATCAACTGAGTTCCAATGAGATAGCCGCTGAGCACGAAGAAGATGTCGACGCCGATCCAGCCATAGGGCCTAATGCCGGCGAGCGGCAGCGGCGTCGCCTCCACCGGCAGATGCACCAGCATGACGAGGAGGATGGCAAGCGCCCGCAACAGATCCGGCCCCAATGTCCTTGGAGTGGCGGCGGATTCGAGCGGTACCGCCTCGCCCAGCGGATCTGGCAGCTTGGAGCTGGCAACAGTTATGGTGTTCACGGCTGGGGTTCCCGTAAATGGCTGGTGAATACCGATGGACATGCAGGAGATACTGTTGATTGCCTGCCTTGTATCGGAATTCCCGCCAGCCGTAACGAGCCATCCCCGGCAAGATAGAATTAACCTAAAATTTTCGTAAAATCTTGTCGAATGGAGGTTAACGCGTCCAATTCGACACCCTTGCGGCCCATTCCCGGCGCAGTACGGCATAGACACATTCATCGCCCCATATGCCGTTGAAACGATCGTTTTCGATCAGGAGTGCCTCACGGCGAAGACCCAGCCGTTCGACGACGCCAATGGATCCGGCATTTTTCGCATCCAGCCGTGCAAAGATCCGCTGAAAGCCGAATTTTTCGAAGCCGAGAGTAATCATGGCTTGTGCCGCCTCGGTGGCATATCCCTTCCTGGCATAAGCGGGGTTGGAGGTATAGCCAAGCTCGGCTTGAAGCGCCGCCTTGTTTGCGAATGTCAGGCTGACATCACCGACCAAAGCATCATCCTCCCGCCGAATGGCAGCACATAGCAGCGTATCTCCGTCCTCGGCGAAAGGAGAGTTCAGATTGAGATCGAAACGCTCTCTCATCACTTCAGGCGAAGGCGGATCGCGATACAGGAACCGATAGATTTCCGGCAGGGAGCGGTAGGCGCTATAGGCTTTAAAATCCTCCGGCACAAAGCGGCGGAGGATGAGCCGTTCGGTCGATGCGAGGGATTTCGCCTCGTTGGACGTCATCGGGAAGGATATCCGGAAAATGATCCCCCCGGCCAAAGACCGGGAGGACGATTGAGACCAGCGCGCTTACTCGGCGTCCGCGCTCGACAGCGTTTCCAGCGTCGGCATGGAGGTGATGTTGTAGCCGGCATCGACAAAATGGACTTCGCCGGTGACGCCTGCCGCCAGATCCGACAGGAGGTAGAGCGACGACGAGCCGACCTGGTCGATGGTAACAGACTTGCGCAGCGGCGCGTTGCGCTGGTTCCACGACAGGATGGCACGGGCGTCGGAAATGCCGGCGCCGGCGAGCGTGCGGATCGGGCCGGCGGAAACGGCGTTGACGCGAATACCGCGCGGGCCGTAATCGGCGGCGAGATAACGAACGGAAGCCTCAAGCGCCGCCTTGGCGACGCCCATGACATTGTAGTTCGGAATGACGCGCGTCGAACCATTATAGGTCAGCGTCAGCATGCTGCCGCCTTCGGTCATCAGTTCGGCGGCGCGCTTGGCGATCTCGGTGAAGGAGAAGCAGGAAATCACCATGGTGCGGGTGAAATTCTCCCGCGTGGTGTTGGCATAGAGCCCCTTCAGCTCGTTCTTGTCGGAAAAGCCGATGGCGTGGACAATGAAATCAAGCCTGCCCCAGCGCTCCTTGATCGCGTCGAAGACGGCATCAACGGAAGCCAGATCCTCGACATCGCAAGGCAGCAGGAAATCCGAACCGACTTCGGCTGCGAGCGGCTTGACGCGCTTGCCGAGCGCCTCACCCTGAAAGGTGAAAGCCAGTTCCGCGCCTTCGGCTGCAAGCGCCTTCGAAATACCCCAGGCAATCGAGTGATTGTTTGCGACGCCCATGATGAGGCCGCGCTTACCCTGCATGATTCCCGTCATTGCCTTATCCGTTGTAGCGCTGGAACACGAGCGTGGCGTTGGTGCCGCCGAAGCCGAAGGAATTCGAAAGAGCGATATCGAACTTGGCGTTGTCGATGCGCTTGCGCACGACGGGCACGCCTTCGAATTCCGGATCGAGTTCGGTGATATGGGCGCTTTCGCCGATGAAGCGCTCCTGCATCATCAGGATCGAATAGATCGATTCCTGAACGCCTGCGGCGCCGAGCGAGTGGCCCGTCAGGGACTTGGTCGACTGGATCGGCGGGATCTTGTCGCCGAAGACCTCGCGGATCGCGCCGATTTCCTTGCTGTCGCCCACCGGCGTCGAAGTGCCGTGGGTGTTGATGTAATCGATATCGCCCTTCACGGTGGCGAGCGCCTGGCGCATGCAGCGCACGGCACCCTCGCCCGACGGTGCGACCATGTCGTAGCCGTCCGAAGTGGCGCCATAGCCGACAATCTCGGCATAGATCTTGGCGCCGCGGGCCTTGGCATGTTCCAGCTCTTCCAGAACCAGCACGCCAGCGCCGCCGGCGATGACGAATCCATCGCGCTTGACGTCATAGGCACGCGAGGCGGTTTCCGGGTGGTTGTCGTTGAAGTCCGAAGACATGGCGCCCATGGCGTCGAAGAGGTTCGACATGGTCCAGTCGAGATCCTCGTGGCCGCCGGCGAACATGACGTCCTGCTTGCCCCACTGGATCATCTCGGCGGCATTGCCGATGCAGTGCGCCGAGGTCGAGCAGGCGGACGAGATCGAGTAGTTGACGCCGTGGATCTTGAACCAGGTCGCCAGCGTTGCCGAGGCGGTCGAGGACATCGACTTCGGCACGGCGAAGGGGCCGATGCGCTTCGGGCTGTTGTTCTTGCGGGTGATGTCGGCCGCTTCGATCAGGGTGCGGGTCGACGGACCGCCGGAGCCCATGATGATGCCGGTGCGCTCGTTGGTGATATCGCCTTCCTCGAGGCCGCTGTCGGCGATCGCCTGCTTCATGGCGACATGGTTCCAGGCACCGCCCTGCGACAGGAAGCGCATGGCGCGGCGATCCACCAGATCGGTTGTGTCGATCTTCGGCGAGCCCCAGACCTGGCACTTGAAGCCGTGCTCGGCGAAATCGGGAGAGAAAGAAATGCCGGATTTGGCGTCGCGCAGCGAGGCGGTCACTTCTTGAGCATTGTTTCCAATCGAAGAGACAATACCCAGACCCGTAACAACTACCCGTCTCATGTCGATGACCTTTTCTAAAACGTCTGTCTTTGTGGAGGCGGCGGCGCCGCGGTTCAGGCGACCTTGTCCTTCGACAGGCCCACGCGCAGGTCCGTCGCCTGATAGATGGTTTCCCCATCGGCCTTTAGCCAGCCATCGGCGGTGCCGAGCACCAGACGGCCGCGCATGACGCGCTTGAAGTCGATGCCGTATTCGAGAAGCTTCGTATCCGGGCGGACCATGCCCTTGAACTTCACTTCGCCCGTCGAAAGCGCCATGCCGCGGCCGGGCTCGCCGAGCCAGCCGAGGAAGAAGCCGGTCAGCTGCCACATGCCGTCAAGGCCGAGGCAGCCCGGCATGATAGGATTGCCGGCAAAATGGCAGGGGAAATACCAGTCATCGGGGCGCACATCGTATTCGGCGCGGATGAAGCCTTTGTCGAAGGCACCGCCGGTCTCGGAAATTTCAGTAATGCGATGGACCATCAGCATCGGCGGCAGGGGAAGCTGCGCGTTGCCCGGGCCGAACAGTTCGCCGCGGCCGCAAGCCAGGATTTCCTCGTAATTGAAGCTGGACTGTCTCGTCGTCATAAAAATTCCGTTTCCCCCGCATGAATGCCGATGGATGTGAAGCTTTAGTGCAAGATGGACAGAAAATGAAGCGAAAGCATTGGACTCTCATTCATCCGTTCGATCGACCGCACTAGCCGTTATGTGGTGGTCGCATACAGGAACGCCAGAGCCGCGACCAGAGCGAATTGCGCCAAAAGCCGGTTTTTTGCGGCTTTTGAGCACCTTCCCACCCCATTGAAACTATTGAAAGCAATCAAGGCAAAAGTTATATGGCTTAGTAAAGAATTATAGAGATCAGGAATCCGGAGTCCCTGAATGGCAGAACATGCCGAAATCGCGATCGAAACCAGGCTGCGCAATGTGGGCCTGAGGCCGACCCGACAGCGGATTGCGCTGGGAGACCTTCTCTTCGCCAAGGGCGACCGCCATCTGACGGTGGAGGAGCTTCATGAAGAAGCCGTCGCCGCCGGCGTTCCAGTTTCGCTCGCGACCGTCTACAACACGCTGCATCAGTTCACCGAGGCCGGCCTGATCCGCGTGCTCGCCGTCGAAAGCACCAAAACCTATTTCGACACCAACGTCTCCGATCACCATCACTTTTTCGTGGAAGGCCACAATGAAGTGCTGGATATCCCGATCAGTAACCTGACGATCGACAACCTGCCCGAACCGCCGCAAGGGATGGAAATCGCCCATGTCGACGTGGTGATCCGCCTGCGCCGCAAGCAGAGGCAGTAGGCAGTAGAACGACTGCCTCTCAGCTCACATCACATCGTCCGGATGCCGGCCTGGCTTGTGATGATAGGTCGGAAATGTCCAGCCGAACCAGAGCGCGCCGCCGCGCACCGCAAAGGCGGCAATCACGCCCAGCCCCGCAGAGGCGTAAAGCGGCAACATCGTCGCATTGGCGGCGGTGAAGACGCCAGCGCCGACGATTGACGCCGTCACATAGATTTCCGGGCGCAGCAGGACCGAAGGCTCATTCGCCAGCAGATCGCGCAGGATGCCGCCGAACGTTGCCGTCAGCGCGCCGGTGACGATCGCGACGGTGGGTGAGCCTGTCGCCGCCATGCCCTTGGCGGCTCCCATCACGCAATAGGCCGATAGTCCCACGGCGTCGAGCCAGATGAGCAGCCTGTAGCGCGATTCAAAGAGATGCGCGGTGAAGAAGACCAGGACGCCGACCACGGCGCAGATGATGATATAGGTCGGATTCAGCACCCAAAAGACCGGCACTCGGCCCAGGACGATATCGCGCAGCGTGCCGCCGCCAATGCCGGTGACGGCGGCCAGGAACAGGAAGCCAATCAGATCGAGCTGTTTGCGCGAAGCCGCGAGCGCACCGGTTGCGGCAAAAAGAGCGACGCCGGCATAATCAAGAAACGAGAGAAGCGACATCGAAAACTCCAACGAGGCGCCGGCGATTTTCTCGAAATGAATCACGACGGCAAGGGCCGCGCAAGCCGGCTGATGCAAAGATCTCGCAGCGGCCGCTGCTGTTATCGTGGCCGCGACGGCGCTTCGAAGAGGAATCCCCCGTGAAATCCCTGCTGATCGTGATCCTCAATCTCATCGCATTCGTGATCATGCCCGCAGTGGCCGAGGCGCAGCAATCGATCCTGCAGGATCCCGTCGCATTCGAGAAGGATCACTTCACCAAAAGCTGCGACGGTCAGGCGAGCTTCGGCGACAATTTCGCCACTCAGCAGGATATCAATAACGACAAGCTGATGGATATCGTCGTTAACGAGGGCGAGATCACCTGCAAGGGCGAAAAAGGCCCCTACTGCACGGACGAAGGCTGCCCCTACAATTTCTACGTCCAGGTGGCCGAGGGCGGCTACCTGCTCGTCGCCACTGCGCGGATCTACAGCTACGATTTCATCCAGCGCTTCGGCAACATGGTGCTGGTCATGAAAATGCATCCGCGCTTCTGCGACCGCAAGGACGGCGAGGACCGCTGCGAGATCACCGTCAGGGTCCGCGGCGTCAAATTCGTCACGATCTCGAAGAAGTAGGCTTTACGGCCCGGGGGCGGGTGGTTACGCCCCGGGGCACGTAGTTACGGCCCGGGATAGAGCGCCGATGTCCGGCCGACGGCGTAATAGCCGACCAGGCCGACCCATTCGCGCAATCCTGTCGCCAGCAGCTGTGCGTTGCGCGAGGGCTGGGTAAAATCGAGGCCCGGCGTTTCCTTGCCGGTGCTTCGGTAGTCGACCGGCCAAGGCACGACATCGATGCCCTGCCTGCGGAAGATGCCCATCGAGCGGGGCATGTGGAAGCCTGATGTGATGAGCAGGCAATTCGAAAGCCCGTTCTGCGCCAGCAATTCCTTCGTGTTGACCGCATTCTCGAAGGTGGTGCGCGAGGTGGTGTCGGCAACCATGCGGTCTCTGGGAATGCCGAGTGCCGTAAAGAAGCGCTCGGAAATCACGGCATCCCCCTCATAGGTGCCGCCGATCGAGCCATCGCCGCCCGAGATCACGATGCGCGCCTGCGGATATTTCTGCGAGAGACGCAGCGCTTCGACCAGGCGATCGCCGGCCGAATCGAACTCATAGCCGCCACGCGCGGTCGTTACCTCGTTCTGCGTGGCGCCGCCGAGGACGATCATGCATTTGAGGTCGGCGGGATCGGTTGCGGGATGCGGAAAACGCTCCTCCAGCCCCTGGACGACATAGGCGCCGGCCGTCGTATAGAGCGAGACGAACAGGATAAGCACCGACAGCAGCGAGGAGACAATCACGGTGGCGCTCCAGCGCAGAAGAGCGGCGATAAATGCCAGCAGTACGAAGAGAAATGCCAGCGAGAGTGGCTGACCGAAAATCCAGACAAGTTTCGAAAAAACGAACACGGCATATCCTTAGGCTTGTCGGCAAAACGATTCGTTTTTCTCCCTAGCAGATTTTTGTGCACTGCAATGTGGCTATTTCGGTCGCCGCACCGTGGACGCCGAAATAACGAAGCGCTGATTGAAGCGGCGCTGCAGCGGGCGGGGGATGAAAAGCGTCGACAGCGCCAGGACGAGAGCGACCATAGAAACCAGCCAGAGCGCATGTGCGCCAAAGGCGCCGGCCAGAAGTGCGCCGATGATGGCGCCCGAGATCATGCCGCTCCAGGGCACGATCTGCACCGTCCAAAGAAAATCCCGATCCCCCAGGAGAAAACGGCCAAGACCGCGTCCGAAGCGCGACAGCGCGCCGGTGACATAGGTGAGGCCGATCGGCAGGCCCTCGATATGCTCGACCGTGGCATTGACCATGCCCATGGCAAGCACCACCAGATAGAACTGCACCAGAACCAGCGACGGCTCCGCGAAGCCCGCGGCGGCGGCCAGAAGGATGCTGACGCAGGCAAGCACCACGAAAGCTCGCCGGTCCGCCGCATGGGCAATGACGATGCCGAGCGCATTGCCGATGATGAATGTCAGGATGGCCGAGAACAGCACCGCCGCATGGCCGAACTCGCCCATTCCGAGGGCGATCGCCGCCCGTGTCGTATTGCCGGTCATGAAGGACACGAAATTGCCCGTCAGCATCAGGCCGACGGCATCGGTCATGCCCGCCAGAAAGGCGATCGAGGCAACGAGCAGAAACCCCGTCACGGTACGGCGGGTCTTGATGAGACGACGGCGGCGCTGTCTGGTCATGGGCGATTCGGAGTGGGTTGCGGACGGTCGGAGGCTAGCATGAAGTTGGGGGAATGCGGAGTATCTACCAAGTTGTCGATAGAGCGATACGGGCGTGTCTCTTAGAGCAACCTCTTCCTTGCAAATGCTCTGCCAGAATGAGACTTCAGATAGGCCTCAAACTCAAGAGCACGGTATTTGTCAGGAAAGGCAGAATACCAGGGAAGAACCCACGGCATGAACTTTGCGGTGTGGGTCGACTTACCGGCATTGTGGTCGGCAAGCCGCTGCCTGATGGTCCGAAGTCGATCCGGTATATTGCTGGTCGGGAAAATCCACGCTTTGAAGGATGTAAACGTACCACATCCCCATCTCGATCGATTGGCATCCGGTGATTCGAACGCAAATTCTATATGCAATCGAGCGTGTCTTTGTACCTGGAAATGTTTTATGGAGACTCCACCGCGTCGTCGCCCTACGGGCTTTACCGGGCACTGCTTCGGCCTAACGGTTTCCCGCGGCTGCGCCACGCGAAGCCCGTAAGGGCGAAGCGTGGTGGAGCTAAGCGGGATCGAACCGCTGACCTCTTGCATGCCATGCAAGCGCTCTCCCAGCTGAGCTATAGCCCCATCAAGATGGTGCCGTTTGACCGGCCCTGGGTCCCTTCCAAGCGCTTCGCCCGTCGGGGTGGCGGCTTATTACTTGTGGTTTTCACAGATAGCAAGCCGAAAAATTCGGCCCGGGAAAATTTTTCTTGAGACCCGGGCCGACTGTCGTTCAGATTAGACGTCGTCTTCGTCGCCGGTGACGCCGATGATGTCGCTCATGTCGTCATCGTCTTCATCTTCGTCGGCTTCCAGGAAGGTATCGTCGTCATCGTCGCCGATTTCGACATCGTCATCGCCGATATCCGGAATGTCGTCGCCGCCTGCCGCATCATCGGCGTCCTCGAGGGAGACCAGTTCGACTTCCGTGTTTTCGGTATCGACTTCGGCCACTTCGTCTTCTTCCGGAACTTCCTTGGAAGCGGAGGTTTCCTCGAAGAAGGACAAGGGCCAGGACTTGCCTGTATAGGGCGAGACCACCGGATCCCGGTTCAGGTCATAGAACTTCTTGCCGGTATCGGGGTCGGTACGTTTTGTTCCAAGTTCCGCTTTCGCCACTGTCAAAGCCTCATGAATGGCCGAATGAAAATTCGGCAATGCCGGGGAAGCCGGCGTTTTAAGGGAAATATCAGCCGGTCCCCTTAATCGTTGCGGCCGTTTCTGTCAAAGCTAAAGTTCATGCCGCTTCGCACGCAGTTTTCACGCATTGCGGGATGACTGGGGAATGGGCCTGTGCTAACCAGCCAGCGTGAACCGCAGAACATCTGGCCAAGAACGATCTCAGCCAGCACAGAATGCGGATGGAATACCGGCATCGCAAAGGAATTGCCTATGCCGCACGATACCCTCCCCCAACCAGCCGTGGCACGCCGCTCGGCCGGCCTTTCCGGTACGATCCGCATTCCCGGCGACAAATCCATTTCCCATCGCTCCCTCGTGTTCGGCGGCCTTGCTTCGGGCGAGACGCACATCAAAGGTCTGCTCGAAGGCGAGGACGTGCTTAACACCGCCGGGGCCATGCAGGCTCTTGGCGCTACGATCCGCAGGGACAGCGATGCCTGGATCGTCAACGGCACCGGCAATGGCGCGTTGCTCGCGCCCGAGGCACCGCTCGACTTCGGCAATGCCGGCACCGGCTCCCGCCTGACCATGGGCCTGGTCGGCTCCTACGATTTCAAAACAACCTTCGTCGGCGATGCTTCGCTGTCGAAACGGCCGATGGGCCGCATTCTCGATCCGCTGTGCCGCATGGGAACACAGGTCAGCGCCGCTACGGGCGACCGGCTGCCCGTCACCCTGCATGGGCCAGGTGTAACGAGCCCGCTGACCTATCGCGTGCCGATGGCCTCGGCACAGGTCAAATCCGCCGTGCTTCTGGCAGGACTCAATGCACCTGGCATTACGACGGTGATCGAGCCAGTCATGACCCGCGACCATACCGAAAGAATGCTCGCCGGTTTCGGCGCAGCACTTTCGGTCGAGACCGACGCAGCCGGCGTGCGCACCATCCGGCTCGAAGGCCAGGGCAGACTCACCGGCCAGACTATCGACGTTCCCGGCGATCCCTCCTCCGCCGCCTTCCCGCTAGTGGCGGCCTTGATCGTGCCCGGCTCCGACATTACCATCCGCAACGTGCTGATGAACACGACGCGCACCGGCCTCATCCTGACACTGCAGGAGATGGGCGCGGATATCGAGATCCTCGACCGGCGCGTGACGGGCGGCGAGGATGTCGCCGATCTCCATGTGCGCTCCTCGGCGCTCAAGGGTGTCACCGTGCCGGCCGAACGCGCGCCGTCGATGATCGACGAATATCCCGTGCTGGCCGTCGCGGCCGCTTTTGCGGAAGGCACAACGATCATGCAGGGGCTGGATGAGCTCCGGGTTAAGGAATCCGATCGGCTCTCGGCTGTCGCCGAAGGATTGAAGCTCAACGGTGTCGACTGTAGCGAAGGCAGGGATTCGCTGACGGTTCGCGGCAGACCTGACGGTAAGGGCCTGGGCAGTTCCAGCGGCACCGAAGTCAGGACTCATCTCGATCATCGCATCGCCATGAGCTTCCTCGTCATGGGGCTTGCCAGCGAGCACCCGGTTTCGATCGACGATTCGGCCATGATCGCCACCAGCTTTCCCGAATTTTTTGCTATGATGACAAGATTGGGCGCGACGATCGGGACCGGCGGTTAATAGACCGTGCAATGCCCAGGGCGGCGGAAGCTGCGCCGCCGGACTGCATTGCAGCCCCGATGGAAGACACATTACCGGCATTGAAATCGATGTCCAGACGATTGACGGCAAATGGAAGGTGAGCCAGAACCGGACGCTGGCTGACCGACTGGCATCGCCGAGGGCCTCGCTGTGCTCGATCGTACAGCCGTGGCGGAAGCGGCCGAACTGGTGCGTCGCTCCAGACAATAACGAGAGACCGCGTAGGGACGGAAGAAGACATGATCATCGCTATTGATGGGCCTGCGGCTGCCGGCAAGGGAACCCTGGCGCGCCGGATCGCCGAAACCTATGGTTTTCATCATCTCGATACCGGCCTCACCTACCGCGCCACCGCGAAGGCGCTGCTCGATGCTGGGCTGCCGCTCGACGACGAGGCTATCGCCGAAGGCACGGCGCGCAAGGTCGATCTGGCCGGGCTCGACCGGACGGTTCTGTCCAGGCACGAGATCGGCGAGGCCGCATCGAAGATCGCCGTCATGCCGGCAGTCCGCCGGGCGCTGGTGGAGGCTCAGCGACGCTTTGCCGAAAAGAAGCCGGGTGCGGTGCTCGACGGCCGCGACATCGGCACGGTGGTCTGCCCTGACGCACCGGTGAAGCTCTATGTGACGGCCTCGGCGGAAGTGCGCGCGAAGCGGCGCTATGAGGAGATCGTCGATGCCGGCGGCAGCGCCGATTACGACGCCATTTTCGAGGATGTGAAACGGCGCGACGAGCGCGACATGGGCCGCACCGACAGCCCTTTGAAACCAGCTGAAGACGCGTACTTGCTAGATACCTCAGAAATGAGTATAGAAGCGGCGTTTCAGACGGCAAAGTCGATCGTCGACGCCGCTCTGAGCCGAAATGCCTGAAAATTATGAGCGGCTTTCGCGCGCCCAGCGCCCGGAACCGCCGATTTCAAAATAGCCTGACATTCCGTCCAAGCGCCGGATAGCTTTCCTTGAATGGAAAGCGGACTGGGGTCAGGCCCGTTAACACGAACCACCGGCGCATCAGTGTCCAGATTGCATGAATCAAGGACACGCCAGGAGATTTTATGTCTGTAACTTCCCCCTCTCGCGAAGATTTCGCGGCCCTTCTCGAAGAATCCTTCGCCAAGAACGATCTGGCTGAAGGCTATGTCACCAAGGGCATCGTCACCGGCATCGAAAAGGATGTCGCGGTCGTTGACGTCGGCCTCAAGGTCGAAGGCCGTATCGCACTGAAGGAATTCGGTGCACGCGCCAAGGACGGCACGCTCAAGGTTGGCGATGAAGTCGAAGTCTACGTCGAGCGCATCGAAAACGCGCTTGGCGAAGCCGTTCTGTCGCGCGAAAAGGCTCGCCGCGAAGAAAGCTGGATCAAGCTCGAAGCCAAGTTCGAAGCTGGCGAGCGCGTTGAAGGCGTCATCTTCAACCAGGTCAAGGGCGGCTTCACCGTCGATCTCGACGGCGCTATCGCCTTCCTGCCGCGTTCGCAGGTCGACATCCGTCCGATCCGCGACGTCACCCCGCTGATGCACAACCCGCAGCCCTTCGAAATCCTCAAGATGGACAAGCGCCGCGGCAACATCGTCGTTTCGCGTCGCACGGTTCTGGAAGAGTCCCGTGCCGAGCAGCGTTCTGAAATCGTTCAGAACCTCGAAGAAGGCCAGGTTGTTGACGGCGTCGTCAAGAACATCACCGATTACGGTGCGTTCGTTGACCTCGGCGGCATCGACGGCCTGCTGCACGTCACCGACATGGCATGGCGCCGTGTGAACCATCCGTCGGAAATCCTGTCCATCGGCCAGCAGGTCAAGGTACAGATCATCCGCATCAACCAGGAAACCCACCGCATCTCGCTCGGCATGAAGCAGCTCGAGAGCGATCCGTGGGACGGCATCCAGGCCAAGTATCCGGAAGGCAAGAAGATCTCCGGTACCGTCACGAACATCACCGACTACGGTGCGTTCGTCGAGCTGGAGCCGGGCATCGAAGGCCTGATCCACATCTCGGAAATGTCCTGGACCAAGAAGAACGTTCACCCCGGCAAGATCCTGTCCACGAGCCAGGAAGTCGAAGTCGTCGTTCTCGAAGTCGATCCGACCAAGCGTCGTATCTCTCTCGGCCTGAAGCAGACGCTGGAAAATCCGTGGGCAGCATTCGCCCGCAATCATCCGGCTGGCACCGAAGTCGAAGGCGAAGTCAAGAACAAGACCGAATTCGGTCTGTTCATCGGCCTCGACGGCGATGTGGACGGCATGGTTCACCTCTCCGACCTCGACTGGAACCGTCCGGGCGAGCAGGTCATCGAAGAGTACAACAAGGGTGACGTCGTCAAGGCTGTCGTTCTCGACGTTGACGTCGAGAAGGAACGCATCTCGCTCGGCATCAAGCAGCTCGGCAAGGATAGCGTTGGTGAAGCTGCTGCTTCCGGCGACCTGCGCAAGAATGCAGTCGTTTCCTGCGAAGTCATCGCAGTCAACGACGGCGGCATCGAAGTGAAGCTCGTCAACCACGAAGACATCATCTCGTTCATTCGCCGCGCCGATCTGTCGCGTGACCGTGACGAACAGCGTCCGGAGCGTTTCTCGGTTGGTCAGGTTGTCGACGCCCGCGTCACCAACTTCTCCAAGAAAGACCGCAAGATCATGCTGTCGATCAAGGCTCTGGAAATCGCAGAAGAGAAGGAAGCCGTTGCTCAGTTCGGTTCTTCCGACTCGGGCGCTTCGCTCGGCGACATCTTGGGTGCGGCTCTGAAGAACCGCAACGCCGAATAATCTTCGGCAGACGCTTGGAAACAAAAGACCCGCCGGAGCGATCCGGCGGGTTTTTCTTTATCGGTTTAGCCGCGCCTATGCCGCCGTCCTCCGAGACGGCCTAAAGCGCATCGCGATCTTTCAGATTCGCTTCTTGCGCTTCAGGTCTTTGATTTTGCGGATGTCGTTGCCGCAAAATCGCTGCACACTTTTGCGCGACATGCTTTATTCCCACGCCACCATGCGCCGATAGAAATCGAAGGCGTGATCGTGCAGCGGATCGCGTGACGGCTGCGGCAAGGCAAGGTGATCCGGCGCGGCCTCGTCAAGAGGAGGCACAAGCCCCGCGTCTGCTTCGTCGGAAGTCTCTTCAGCTTTCTGCGACGCTTCTTCCGCTTGAGCTTCGTCTTGATCCTGCTGATGCGCCGTCTCTTCGTCCCGGGCGCCGCCGCCTTCTTCGTCGTCGACGGGATCGACGCGGTTGAGCAGTTTCGATTCGCCGGTTTTGACTGGGACATCGGCGGGCAAATAGTTCGCCACCACAAAGGGAACGCCGAGCGGCAGGGGTGCGGATAATCCCGTCTGCTCCGCAGCCTCGTACATTCCCATCGGCGCTGCGGACGACGGCTGCGGGCTGCCGGGGAGCGCGGCGGCAGGCGCGTCGAGCTGATCCGTCAACGATACCGGCACGGCCGAGGCCAGGCTTCTCGCGTTCTCGTTGACGACGGCCGGCTGTGATGGCGGTGGCATTGCCGCATTGGCCGTCAGCGCCTGTGCGATGATCTTCTCGACCGAGGACGCAGGATTGCTGATGATCTGCTCAAGGTCGGAACTGGTCGCCATCGCGGGCGGGTCGATGACGACCTGCAGCCCCTGCTTGATATCGGCTTGAATCTGCTGGATATCACGCGGCACCGACGGCGGCGTCAGCGGCGATCTGATCAAGGCGATTTCGGTCGGAAGTTCGGCTTCGTCACCGATCGCGGTCAGCAGTGCTACCATGGCAAGATCGTCGACAAGGGACGCAAGCTGCGAAGCAGCCGGGTGCGCACCGGCGGCAACGCTGCCGGTAACGGCAGCTTGCGGGGCAGACGGCGTCGCGCTTTGCGCGGACATCTGGACCGGAACCGTCTGGGCTGCAGCCAGTGCGGCTTGCGTGGGAGGTGCGGCTTGTGTGGGAGCACCCTGTTGCGACGTCTGCACCGGCGCGGATGTCGGCGGGGCCGCGGGCTCCGCTGCCGATGCGATGGGCGTGGGCGTGGGCGTGGGCGTGGGCGTGGGCGTGGGCGTGGGCGTGGGCGTGGGAAGCAACGGCTCTTCTGCGGCGGCCGCAAGGGCCGTTGCCAGGGTGGCCAGATCGGCCGCTCGCTGCAGCGGGGTCGAGGCCGGCGCCTGCGGGACCGGCGCTTCCGTCCTGCCGGCATTCTGACCGTAGGAATTGACGACGGCTTTCAGCACTGCGTCAGGTTCGGCGGCTGACGCCGGCTCCAGGCTGAGAGCCAGCTGGATCGCGTGCGGGGTCTCCGGATCCTCCAGCGCCTCGGCAAGAAGCGGCAATGACACCCGCATGTTCATCTGCGTATCCATTCGCTGTTGGGCGACGACGAGCTGTTGTGGCGTTAGGCTGCGGATCGCGGCGGCAACGCGCTGCGCATAGGCGGCATTGTTCTCGCCCGGTTCACGTGAAACGTTCACCACCTGACTCGCGGCATCGATAGCGGACAGGAGGCTATCGAGCATCCGTTCGCGGGCCGCAACCAGGAGCATGTTCAGCTTGCCCTCGACGCTGGCATTGATCGTGCTCGATAGAACGGCCAGCGGCGTCGCAGCAGTCTGGAGGCCGGAGGTCTCCGCTGTCGCAACGATCGGCTTTTCTATGGGCGCACCCACGGCGGACACGGCACCAACGGGAAGCAACATGACATGCTCCTTTGTCTGGCAAATCTGTCTGGCAATGCGACGATGGAAGCGGAGGCAGGTTCAATCAGGGTCCGCTCATGCGGCCGGTGGGTCTTCGAGCACCGGATAACCGGAAGAGCGAAACGCGAACGCGTCGGGCTGGAAGCCATATGGAAAGATAGCAGCCCGTTTCTTAACAGATTGCTAAATAAAAAAGGCCAATGCCGCTTTCACGGCACTGGCCTGTGGATTCTCCCGCGGAACGAGGCGATCAGCTGTGCGCGAAGATATCGGCTTCTT
Organism: Rhizobium sp. BK289; assembly: GCF_014193575.1. Classification (NCBI taxonomy): domain Bacteria; kingdom Pseudomonadati; phylum Pseudomonadota; class Alphaproteobacteria; order Hyphomicrobiales; family Rhizobiaceae; genus Rhizobium; species Rhizobium sp. BK289. The sequence goes on along the minus strand of NZ_JACHZO010000020.1, from coordinate 41,210 downwards.
CCCAGCCGAGGAGATCGAGCTTGGCGCGGGTCGGAAGGAAGGCAAAGCAATCATCCGCATAGTCCATGCGGCCGTCGCGCAGCAGCCGTTCCGTCAGCTTGTCGCGAAGCGCATGTAGATAGAGAACGTCGGAAGCCGCATATTCGAGCTGCGCCGGTGACAGCGTTTCCGCGGCCCAATCGGAGGATTGCTGTGCCTTGGAGATATCGACGTCGAGCATCTCCTTGAGATTATCCTTCAGGCCGTGGCGGTCGGTATAGGTGCGGCACAGGCGCGAGGCGATCTTGGTGCAGAAGACCGGCGTAGTGGTGACGCCGAACGTATGGAACAGGACAGCAATGTCGAAGCGGCCATAATGAAAGATCTTCTGGCGGGCAGGATCGGCAAGCATGGCGACGAGGTTGGGTGCCTGCTTCTGGCCGGCGGCAATGCGGATGACATCAGCGGTGCCGTCACCCGACGAAAGCTGTACGACGCAAAGACGGTCGCGGCGCGGAATGAGGCCGAGGGTCTCGGTGTCGATGGCTATGGCGCCGGTATAGTGGGCGGCATCTTCGGCGGAAATATCACCTTCGTGATAGCGGATGGTGGCAGCCATGAAATTCTCCCGGCGCTGTATTCGAAATTCGCTTTTCGTCCGTTCTATAGAACAGACGAGGCGATAACGATACCGGATAACGATGCAGGCGCCGTTCAAAATGTCGGCGGGGTGTTGATCCAGAGCAATATGGTCTCGCCATCGTGGCGATTGCGCCAGGAATGATAGCGGCGGCTTTCGAAATAAAGGGAATCGCCGGGCAACAGATCGAAAAACTGGTTGCTGTCGAGCACCAGTTCCAAACGCCCGGCAAGGACATGGATGAACTCCTCGCCCTCGTGTCGATAAGCGCCCTCGCTCGCCGCGCCCGGCGCAAGCACGAAGCGATGGCAATCCATCATCCTCCTACCCTCGGCAAGCAGCTGGACGGTGACGCCCGGCGTCGTCTCCGGCCAGGCACGCCATTCGCCGGATCGGATGAGTGCCGGAACATCCTCGCGCTCCTCGCCAGAAAGGCGTGACACCGTCGTTCCGTAGTACTCCGCCAGGTCATGGAGGGTCTTGAAGCTGACACCCTGAGAGGTGCGCTCCAGGGTCGAGAGAGTCGAGGACGTCATGCCCATATCGGCGGCGACCTGCTCCAGCGTCTTACCGGCGGCATGGCGCAGCGAGCGAAGCCTGCGGCCGATCTCCGATGAAGCCGATTGCTCGCCATTCTCCAGGCTCGCTGCGCCACCCTCTTCTGCCTCCAGTGCCTCGCGAATCGCTGCCGGATTGAGACCGCGCTCCGCCCGAAACCATGCAATGCGCTTCAGGCGCGCCACGTCTTCGGCGCTATACTGACGGTGCCCGGTCTCGGAGCGAAAGGGCACGACAAGCCCCTGGCTTTCCCATAACCGCAGCGTGGAGGCCGATACGCCGGCAAGACGCGCCGCTTCCGCCACCTTATAGCGCACGGGGTAGCGCTCGGGCTCGATGCTGCTCATTGCCAATTTCCCTGATCCCTTGTCTGTCGACCCGTCTAGCATGGATGAAGCGCCTTAACGCGCCTTAAAAATGCACGACGCTGCATGAGAGCCTTTGGCGCCTTCTTGCCAGTCGCACAAAATCCCGCTTGAAATCTTGCAGGAAAAATGTAGGAGTTTTCTAAATAAATTGCAGAACTTCTGCAAGATAATTCGAAACAGCTTACTGGGAGCGACTGCGATGACTTTAACCGAGCGGAAGAACGCCGCCATTTCCCGCGGCGTCGGCATGACGACGCAGATCTATGCAGATCGCGCCGAAAACGCCGAAATCTGGGACAAGGAAGGTAATCGCTATATCGACTTTGCCTCCGGCATCGCCGTGGTGAATACCGGCCATCGGCATCCCCGCGTCATCGCCGCCGTCAAGGAACAGCTCGACCGCTTCACGCATACCTGCCACCAGGTCGTGCCTTATGAGAGCTATGTGCATCTTGCCGAGCGGCTGAACGCGATCGTCCCCGGCGATTTCGCCAAGAAGACGATTTTCGTGACGACGGGTGCCGAAGCGGTCGAAAACGCCGTCAAGATCGCCCGTGCCGCTACCGGCCGCTCCGCGATCGTCGCTTTCGGTGGCGGTTTCCACGGCCGCACCTTCATGGGTATGGCGCTGACCGGCAAGGTCGCGCCCTACAAGATCGGCTTCGGCCCGATGCCGGGTGACGTCTTCCATGCGCCCTTCCCGGTACCGCTGCACGGCATCAGTGTCGAACAGTCGCTGGCGGCGCTGAAGAAGCTCTTTGCCGCCGATGTCGATCCGCAGCGCGTGGCCGCAATCATCCTCGAACCCGTACAGGGCGAAGGCGGTTTCTATCCGGCGCCCTCAACCTTCATGAAGGCGTTGCGCGAGATCTGCGACCAGCACGGCATTCTCCTGATTGCCGACGAGGTACAGACCGGCTTTGCGCGCACCGGCAAAATGTTTGCGATGGATCACCACGAGGTGGCGGCCGATCTCGTTACCATGGCAAAGAGCCTTGCCGGCGGCTTCCCGCTTGCCGCCGTCACTGGCCGCGCCGAGATCATGGATGCACCCGCTCCAGGCGGCCTCGGCGGCACCTATGGCGGCAATCCGCTCGGCATCGCCGCATCCCATGCGGTGCTCGACGTCATCGCCGACGAAGGCCTGTGCGACCGCGCCAACCAGCTCGGCTCGCGCCTGAAACAGCGGCTGGAATCGCTGCGCGACAAGGTTCCCGAAATCGCCGATATCCGCGGTCCCGGCTTCATGAATGCCGTGGAATTCAACGACGCGGCGACTAAGCTGCCGAGCGCGGATTTCGCCAACAAGGTACGGCTGATCGCCCTCGACAAGGGGCTGATCCTGCTCACCTGCGGTGTCTATGGCAATGTCATCCGCTTCCTGTCGCCGATCACTATTCAGGACGGCGTCTTCAGCGAAGCGCTCGACATTCTCGAGGCATCGCTGATCGAGGCGAGCGTTTCCCGCTGATCGTCGCCATCAGCATTTTCTCATTTGTCCGTCCGTGCGCCCTGCCGGGCGAAACCTGTCGGAGTGCAGACCATGTCCTTTACAACAGCAATGACCAAGCATGTTCCCTTCTCCTCGCGCCTCCTGCGCGCCGCCGGCTATATCAACGGCGCCTGGACCGGCGGCGGGGCGACGAAGACTTTCGATGTCATCAATCCCGCGACCGGCGAAGTGCTTGCCTCGCTGCCGGATATGGGTGCTGCCGAAACGACGGCCGCCATCGACGCCGCCTATGCCGCGCAAGCCGCCTGGGCCGCCCGGCCGGCCAAGGAACGGGCCGCAATCTTACGCAAATGGTTCGACCTCATGGTCGCCAATGCCGACGAGCTAGCCGCAATCCTGACGGCCGAAATGGGCAAGCCGCTGCCGGAAGCGAAAGGCGAGATCCTCTACGCCGCCTCCTATGTCGAATGGTATGCGGAAGAAGCCAAGCGCATCTACGGCGAAACCATTCCCGCCCCCTCAAACGACAAGCGCATGGTCGTCATCAAGCAGCCGGTCGGCGTCGTCGGCACGATCACGCCGTGGAACTTCCCGGCGGCCATGATTGCTCGCAAGATCGCGCCGGCCCTTGCCGTCGGCTGCACCGTCGTCTCGAAGCCTGCCGAGCAGACGCCGCTGACGGCGATCACGCTTGCCGTGCTTGCCGAAGAGGCGGGCGTTCCCGCCGGCGTTCTTAACATCATCGTCGGCCTCGACGGGCCGGCGATCGGCCGCGAGCTCTGCGGCAATCCGAAGGTGCGCAAGATCAGTTTCACCGGCTCGACGGAGGTTGGCCGCATCCTGATGCGCCAGTGCGCCGACCAGATCAAGAAGGTCAGCCTCGAGCTCGGCGGCAATGCGCCCTTCATCGTCTTCGACGACGCCGACCTCGACGCCGCCGTCGAAGGGGCGATGGCTTCGAAATACCGCAATGCCGGCCAGACCTGCGTCTGCGCCAACCGCATCTATGTCCAGTCCAACGTCTATGACGCCTTCGCCGCCAAACTCGCAGCCAAGGTGGGCGAACTCTCTGTCGGCGACGGCTTCAAGGCGGGAGTATCAGTCGGGCCGCTGATCGACGAACAGGGTGTCGCCAAGGCCGAAGACCATGTGCGGGATGCCGTCTCGAAGGGTGCCCGCATCGTTGTCGGCGGCAAGCGCATCGAAGGTGCCGGCACCTTCTTCGCGCCGACCATCCTGACCGGCGTCGACCGGAGCATGAAGGTCGCCCGCGAGGAGACCTTCGGCCCGGTGGCGCCGCTCTTCCGCTTTGACACCGTTGAGGATGTCATCGCGCAGGCGAACGACACCGAATTCGGCCTCGCCGCCTATTTCTTCGCTGGCGACCTCAAGAAAGTCTGGCGCGTCGCCGAAGCGCTGGAATATGGCATGGTCGGCATCAATACCGGCCTGATATCGGCGGAGACGGCACCGTTCGGCGGCATCAAGCAATCGGGTCTCGGCCGCGAAGGCTCACGCCATGGCGCCGACGACTATCTGGAAATGAAGTACCTCTGCATCGGCAATCTATAGCCCGCACATCAAGTTGAGGTAATGTGAACGCGGCCCTGCCACAGCCGGGCCGCGCTCAAACGGCCGGTATAAAAGGCGCCGGTATCGAGATTGAGCCTGAGACCATCGACTTCGGCCTGCCGGATCGGTGTATGGCCGTGCACGATCAACTTCGGCAGCGGCTGCGCGCTGTCGTGGAAGCGCGAGCGGATGAAGACAAGATCGTCGTCCTGCTGCTCGGAAATCGGTCTGTCCGGATCGATGCCGGCATGAACGAACAGCACCTCGGGCGTGTCCAGCAGGATCGGCAGGCGCCGCAGAAAATTGACGTGATCATCAGGCAGCCAAGTCCTTATAAAAGTATCGAGCTGCTTCTGCTTGGGATATCGCTCCCTCAATTTCTGGATATCCACCCCATAGGACGCGAGCGTTGCATCGCCGCCGAGCGCCACCCAATCATCGAGCGATATCTCGCCGTCAATATAGGCGAGCATGGCCATCTCGTGATTGCCCGTCAAGCAGATGCGGTCGAAGCCATTCGGCGGCGACGCCATCAGGCGGCCGACCACCTGCGCCGAGGCTGGGCCGCGATCGATGAAATCGCCGAGCATGATTATGAGCTTTCGGCCCGGCAGCCCTGCCGCGTCTGCAAAAATCTTGCGCTCCAGTGCGCTAAGGAGATCGTAGCGGCCATGGACATCGCCGATGACGTAGGTGGGCATATCGAGATGTTCGAGCCATTCGCGACTCCGGCGATGAGCGAAGCCACTGGCCATTTTTTCGCGTATCCTAGATGCCGCCATGAAACTGCCTTTCGAGCGCACACCCCGGAACGCCTCAATTATGTCTGCAAAAAGGACTCAAAAGCGACGATTCTTTGCCAAGAAAGCAAGAATCGCGCCCATGATCGATATCGCGATCGGCCAAGGCCTGCGATAGCGGATTGCCTTACGGCAAAGCGTCCCGAATGACGCCTTTATGCATGGAGAAAGTTGACAGTGGGTATCCGCAATCCTATCGCGCTCGCCAAGCCGGCGAAATCGATACCGCATCAAACTGGAACTTCGCACTCATGGCGCCTGTAAACTTATCGTGAAGCCCTGATGGATCCGACGACAGCGCTCCAACTCTGCCGCTTTCTTCACGATGCGTCGCTGGTGCTTCTATGGGGTGCGAGCGCCTATCTCTGCCTGCTCGTGCCGAAAACGCTGGCCGACGCCGTCTGGCGCCTGTCCGCAAGGATGTTCGTCGCAGCGACCGCCATTACGGCCGTGACGGTGCTGGCGGCACTCCCCATAACCATGGCGAATCTCGGCAATGGATGGGGCGATGCGCTAGATGCCGGCATGATTCATGACGTGCTTTTCGAGACCACAGTCGGCCTGGCCTGGCAGGCACAGGCAGTTGCGGCCGCAGTCATGGCCGGCGCCTTCCTGCTGCCGGAAAGCTGGCGGCGGCGCGGGCTGGCGCTGGGTTCGGGCCTGGGGCTTGCCTTCCTTTCCTTGACCGGGCACGCCTCGATGCTGGAAGGCTGGCTGCGGCAGGTGCATCGTGCCAACGATGTCCTGCATGTGCTGACCGCCGGCGGCTGGCTGGGAGCGCTCGTGCCGCTGATCCCCATTCTGCGGCTTCTCGACCGAGCGGATTGCCGGGCGGAAGCGCTGCTGGCGCTGCGTCGTTTCTCCAGTGCTGGGCATGTCGCCGTCGCGCTCGTCATCATCTCCGGCGTCGTCAACGTGATGCTGATCCTGAAACGGCTACCGACGGACTGGTCGTCGCCCTATCAGAAGCTGCTTGCCATCAAGATTGCGCTGGTCGCCGTCATGGCGGTGGTGGCGATCGTCAATCGCTATGTCTTCGTTCCCTGGAGCGGCCGTAACCATAGCCGCGCTCTGCAGGCGCTCCGGCTTGGAAGCATCGCAGAGATCGTCATAGGCATTGTCGTCATCGGGCTGGTCGCCGTCTTCGGCATGATGGAGCCGGTCTAGCCGCCGAGCGATTTCACGACCGCGCGAACGGCCGCCGGATCTTGCATCGCCGGCTTGTATTCCAGACCCACCCTGCCCCGATAGCCTTGGGCGTACAGCCAATCCAGCCGCTTCGCCAGATCGATATGGCCGGTGCCGGGGTCGTTACGGCCGGGATGATCGGCGATATGGATATGGACGATGCGGTCGATGCGATCGCCGACGACCTCACGCGTATCCTCGCCCATGACGGCCGAATGATAGAGATCGTAGACGATGCCGATTTCCGGGCGACCGACCTCATCGACGATATCGAGGCCTTCCATGGTCGAGGACAGATAATAGCCGGGATGATCTATCCTCGTGTTCAGCGGCTCGAGGCCGAGCCGGACGGCGGACCCTTCGAGAATATCGGCACCGGCGCTGAGAGCAGCGACGATGGCCGCCCGCTGCTCGGCACGCGAAAACTCCGGCAGATCGTCGCCGGCCTGCGCAATCAGAACCGGTGCGCCGAGACGTTGGGCGACAGCAGCGGACTCCCGCAACCCCTTCAGCCATGCTTCCTTGTTTGCCGGATTTGTCAGCGCGATCATCGGCTCGGCGACGATGCTCGAAACGGCAATGCCGGTCTCGGCTGCGGCGGCGGCGATCGCATCGAGATCCTTGTCCGTCCAACGCCAGAACTCGACCGCATCGAGCCCGGCCGCATACGCCAGCCGGATACGATCGGCAAAAGCATCACCGTCGCGCGCAAACAGCCACTCGATACAAGCCGAAAACTGCCGCATGAGATCCTCCTCCCTCATCGGTCAGGAGCAATGCGCGAGATCATGCGTGACCGCAAGCCTCTCTAGCGATGATATTGCTGCGACGGCCGCGGCATCGAAGGTTTAATGGCCTCTACTTTCACTGCGGAGAGCACGCGCATGTCGCGCCGGAAATCGGAGGGCGTCATCCCGGCAATATGGCGGAAGGATTTGTTGAAAGCGCTGATCGAGCCGAAACCACTGTCCATCGCGACCTGCAGCACATTGGCGCCGTCGCGCATCAGCATCGCCTGGGCGCGCGAAAGGCGCAGCAGGCTCACATATTTCGCCAGCGTCATGCCTGTCGATTTCTTGAAGAGGTTCATGGCGTATTTCGGATGGAGATTCGCGGCCTTGGCAATATCGACCGTATCGATGTCATGCAGGAAATTTTCGGCGATGAAATCACACATGCGCGCCAGGCTGCGCGAGGATTGCGGATGAGCCTGCTCATTCACCGGATTCGCCGGCTTTTCCGGCACCATGCGATAGGGCTCGAAGGCGATGCGCTCCAGACGCAGGAGGAGTTCCGCGACGGCATGTTCTGCCTTGGCGCCGTCTTCGGACATGACATAGCGGTGCCACCGCGCGAAGTTCTCGTCATCGGCGGCATCGGTCGCCGAGCTGATCAGGGTCTGTCCGCGAATGAGGCGGCCGGAGATATCGAGCGGCAGCCGCAGGCGGAAGAAATGGACAAGCGGCAGATGCGCGCCGGCATAGATCGCATCCTCCGACAGTTCGTCCAACAGATGCGGCTGACCGCCCCAGAAAAGGCAGATCTCGCCCGCTCTCAAAGTAAGCTCGTGATCGCCGATGCGGTAATGCACGGTTCCGCGGACGATGTAATTGACTTCCACCTGTGCGTGCCAATGCGGCTTTGCCATCGGCAACGGGTGGTTATGAAACATCTGCAGGACGTTTGGGAGCCCTTCGACACTGCTCGCACCCGGCTGATAAACCGCCCTTTGACCCACCTTACTTTTCGCCAAGTCGATGTTCCCTTTTTAGGAGACAGAAGCGTACCGGCGGATAGTTTAAGCGTGTTCTACTGAGGACGGCAATTGAAAAGGGAGGATTTTCAATGCGTTTAAAACTTGCTGGAGCGACGGCACTTGCTGCCCTGCTCGCTTCCGGTTCTGCCTTTGCTGAGCAAACCACCATCACTGTCTGGAGCTGGAACATCGCCGCGTCGGCGCTGAAGTCCACTGTCGAGGGATTCAACAAGAAAAATCCTGATATCAAGGTCGAGGTTCAAGACATCGGCAATCCGCAGGTCTTCGACAAGATGCTGGCTGCTTGCGCTGCCGGCGGCGATGGCCTGCCTGATGTCATGTCGATCGAAAACCACAAGGCTTCGATCTTCTGGAATCGCTTTCCGGACTGCCTGACCGACCTGACGAAGCTTGGCTACAACGATCAACTGAAGAAGCAGTTTCCGGATTTCAAACGCGCGGAGCTTGAAGTCGGCGATGCCGCCTACGCGATGCCGTGGGATTCCGGTCCGGTCACCATGTTCTATCGCCGCGACATGTATGAAAAGGCAGGCGTCGATCCGGCAACGATCAAGACCTGGGACGATTTCATAGCCGCCGGCAAAAAGATCTCCGCCGCCAATCCGGGCGTGATCATGACGCAGGCCGATCTCAACGGCGACACCGAATGGTTCCGCATGCTCGCCAATGAACAGGGCTGCGGCTATTTCTCGTATGACAGCCAGAGCATCACCGTCAACCAACCGGCCTGCGTCAAGGCTCTGGACAAGGTGAAGGAGATCAAAGACGCCGGCCTGATGAGCGCGGCGAACTGGAACGAGAAAATTCAGGCGAACACGGCAAGCAAGGTGGCATCGCAGCTCTATGGCGGCTGGTATGAAGGCACCGTCCGCTCCACCTCGCCGGATCTTGCTGGCAAATGGGGTGTCTACCCGATGCCGAGCATGACGGCCGACGGTCCGCATGCGGCCAATCTCGGCGGCTCGTCACTCGCCATCGCCAGCGGCTCGAAGAACAAGGAAGCCGCCTGGAAATTCCTCGAATACACGCTTGGCACCAATGAGGGCCAGGTAACCATGCTGAAATCCTTCGGCCTCGTGCCGTCGCTGCTGACCGCGGTCCAGGATCCCTTCGTCAATCAGCCGCAGCCCTATTGGGGCGGTCAAAAGGTCTGGGCCGATATCCTCACAACCCTGCCGAAGATCCGCCCGAGCCCAGGCACTCAGTATTTCAGTGATGCCGACGAAGTCATAAAGGCTGTCCAGACGAAATATCTCGCCGGCGGATATCCGAATGGCAAGGCTGCGCTCGACGATGCGGCTCAGCAGATCGCTTCGGCGACGGGTCTGCCGATCGCGAAATGAGTGACACCGCCGGGCGTGCTTCCCAAGCCGCGCCCGGCCTCCCCGCCGCCCTAGAATCAAAGACGTAGAGCGTGACGTCGTCCGAAAACCGCCTACACTTTTCGGCGTCACGTTCTAGGGCGGCGGGGATGCGATGTTACGCATCATTTTCCTGCGTATAAAGGAGAAGGCTTTCATGCGGTTGCGAAACCGGAGCGCCTACGCGTTCCTTGCACCCTATCTTCTGGTATTCGCCGCTTTCTGGGTCTGGCCGATCATCGATTCGTTCCTGATCTCGTTCCAGAATACCCGGGTCAATCCGTGGACCTTCAATCTGTCGCTCAATTGGGGGCGGCTGTTCGGCGATCCGGCATTCTACAACGCGCTTGAAAATACGCTGATCATCCTGATCGTCCAGGTGCCGGTCATGATCACGCTCGCCACGGTCATGGCGGTGCTGCTGAATTCACCGCTGTTGAAGGCACGCGGCATTTTTCGCTTTGCTTTCTTCGCGCCCGTCGTCGTTGGAGAAGTGGCCTATGCCGCGGTCTTTCGCCTGATGTTCAACGTCGATTTCGGCATCATCAACAAGCTGCTCGGCAGTGTGAGCATCGCGCCGGTGTCGTGGTTCGCCGACTCCCACGCCGCCATGGTGCTCATCGTTATCGCCGTCACCTGGCGCTGGGCGGGTTACAACGCCATCATCATCCTGTCCGGGCTGCAATCGATCCCAGAGGATGTTTACGAGGCTGCAACCCTCGATCGCGTCAGCCGCTTCAAGCAGTTCATCCACATCACCCTGCCGCTCCTGAAGCCGATCATTCTGTTCTGCGTTGTCCTGTCCGTCATCGGCACCATGCAGCTCTTCACCGAGCCATATCTGATTACCAACAGAGGAGGCCCCGGCGGCGGGACGGAAACGCTCGGCCTGTTGCTGTATCGCCAGGCTTTCCAGTCGACCAACTTCGGCTATGCCTCCGCGATCGCCTATACGATGGCGGCGCTTGCGGTAGCCATCTCTCTCCTCAATCTCTGGGTAGGGCGCGAACCAAAATGAAATCAAAATCCAGATCCACTCTGATCCGCTCGATCGCGTTGCACGGCCTGCTGGCGCCGCTCGCCATCATCTGGCTGTTTCCGCTCTGGATGATGTTCGTCTTTTCGACCATGCCCGATTACGGCATTTTCAGCCCCGGCATCATCCTGACACCGTCGACGGGTTTCATGGACAACTTCCGAAACCTACAGGCCGACACCAACTTCGTCGGCGCGATGACGATCTCCATCGTCGTTGCGGTCACCTACACCTTCCTTTCGGTGCTGCTGACATCGATGGCCGGATGGGCTCTGGCGCGTTACCAGTTCGCCGGCCGTTCCGGCGTCATCGGCATCATCCTCGGCACGATCACCCTGCCCTACTCCGTTGTCGTCATCCCGCAATTCATCATGGTGGCGCGCGATTTCGGGCTGGCCAACTCATGGGTCGCGCTGATCGTACCACCGCTCTTCAACTCGCTCGGCGTGCTCTTCATGCGCCAGGCCTTCTCAATGATGCCGGGCGAGCTCTTTGATGCCGCCCGCGTCGAGGGCGTCAAGGAGTGGCAGATTTTCCTGCGCATCGCCCTGCCGCTTGCAAGGCCGACGATGGCAGCACTCGCCATCATCCTATTCCTGGCCTCCTGGAACAACTATCTCTGGCCGCTGCTCATTAACTCCCGGCCTGGGATGATGACGGCACCCGTGGCGCTCGGAACGCTGATCGGCCTCACCAGGGTCTCCTGGGGCGGCATCATGGCCGGTGCCGTGATGCTGACGGCGCCGATCCTGGTGGTCTTCGTTCTCCTGCAACGCCACTTCATCGCCGGCATTGCCGCCGGCGCAATCAAATAATTCCGGGAGATCCGTATGGCTGAACTTTCTCTCACCAATATCGTCAAACGCTACGGTTCGCTGGAAATCATCCACGGCGCCAATCTCGAGGTGAAGGACGGCGAGTTCGTCGTCTTCGTCGGACCGTCCGGATGCGGCAAGTCCACACTGCTGCGCATGATTGCCGGGCTGGAGGATATTTCCGGCGGCGAACTGAAGATCGGCGGGCGCGTGGTCAACGACATGGAGCCGGCCGACCGCGGCATCGCCATGGTCTTCCAGTCCTATGCCCTCTACCCGCACCTGACCGTCGAGCAGAACCTCAATTTCGGCCTGCGGATGAACGGCAATCCCAAGGCCGACACCGACCGCCGCGTCAAGCAGGCGGCCGAGATCCTGCAGATCACCGAACTGATGCAGCGCCGGCCGAAACAGCTTTCCGGTGGCCAGCGCCAGCGCGTCGCCATCGGCCGCGCCATCGTGCGCGAGCCGCAGATCTTCCTGTTCGACGAGCCGCTCTCCAACCTCGACGCCGAGCTGCGCGTGCAGATGCGCGTCGAAATCTCGCGCCTTCACAAGAAGCTCGGCACGACGATGATCTACGTCACACACGACCAGACCGAAGCCATGACGCTCGCTGACAAGATCGTCGTGCTGCGCGGCGGCAATATCGAACAGGTGGGCGCGCCGCTCGATCTCTATGACGACCCGGCAAACCAGTTCGTTGCCGGTTTCGTCGGCTCGCCTAAGATGAACTTTCTGCAGGCCGAGGTTACGGATAACCAACCCAGCCGCATCGCCGTGGTGCTCAAGGGCCAGCGCAATGTGCGCCTGACGCTGCCGATCACCTCCGCCAAGCTCGAGATCGGCCAGCCGGTGACACTCGGCGTTCGCCCGGAGCATTTCCTCGAAGGCGGGCGCGGGGAGGTCGACATGATCGTCGACGTCGATGTCGCCGAGCATCTCGGCAACACCAGCTATATCTACGCCAATATCGAAGGCGGCGAGCAGATCGTCATTGAGCGCGAGGAGTCCCGCAACACGGGCAACCGCGACAAGCTCACCGTGGCGCTGGCGGCCGCCAAGACATTCCTGTTCGACAGCGCCGGCAACCGATTGCGGTAGGCGCTTCCCATTCCCCCAAGACAGCATGCAGATTTAGGAAAGGATCGTTCCATGACCACTGAGACACCAATCCGCTGGGGCATTATCGGCCCCGGCAGGATCGCGCAGACTTTTGCCGATGGTATCGCCCATTCCCGCAGCGGCAAGCTGGTGGCCATCGCCAGCCGCAACCCGGACAAGCCAGGTCTCGGCGACGGTTTCCCGGGCGCGCGCATCGTTAGCGGTTATGAAGCCCTGCTCGCCGACAAGGAAATCGACGCCGTCTATATCGCTACGCCGCACACCGGCCATGCCGAATGGGCAATCAAGGCGATCCGTGCCGGCAAGCATGTGCTCGTTGAAAAGCCGATCGCGCTTTCGGCTTTCGATGCGGAAGCCATCTACTATGAAGCCAAGAAGGCCGGTGTCTTCGCCGGCGAAGCCTTCATGTATCGCGTCCATCCGCAGACGGCGAAACTGATCGAACTCGTCAAGAGCGGCGTGATCGGCGACTTGCGCATCATCCGCTCATCCTTTGGTTTCAATATGGGCAAGGTCAATCCGGATCACCGGCTGTTTGCCAATGAGACGGCCGGCGGCGGCATTCTTGATGTCGGCGGCTATCCGGTCTCTATGGCCCGCCTGATCGCCGGTGCGGTCGATGGCAAGCCGTTCCTCGATCCGGAAAAAGTCTCGGGCGTCGGCCACCTCGGCCAGACCGGTGTCGACGAATGGGCTTCCGCCGTCCTGAAGTTCCCGAACAACGTTATTGCCGAAGTGTCCTGCTCGATCATGGCGAACCAGGACAACACGCTGCGCATCATCGGCTCCGAAGGCCGTATCGAAGTCAAGGACTTCTGGTTCGCCTCAGGCCACAAGGGCGGCATCGGCAAGATCGACGTCATCAAGGGTGGCGAGACAGAGACGATCGAGGTCAAGGAAGATCGCTGGCTCTATTCTTTCGAGGTCGATGCGGCCGGCGATGCCATCCGCGCCGGAAACAAGGAATTCGCATATCCCGGCATCAGCTGGGCCGATTCGATCGGAAACCTCAAGGTGCTCGACCAATGGCGCACGTCGATCGGCCTGGAATATAGCGTCGAGAAGGCAGCAAAACGGACGAAGAACATCGCCGGCGCGACCGTCACCAAGGGCAACAGCATTCCGAAGCGCAGCATTCCGGGTATCTCAAAGCCGGCATCGATCGTCACGCTCGGCTTCGAATTCTTCCCGAATTTCGCAGCCGCCTCGCTGACGCTCGACGCCTTCTATGAAGCTGGCGGCAATGCCTTCGACACGGCCTATGTCTATGGTGGCGGCAAGACGGAGAGCATCTTCGGCGACTGGCACACCAGCCGCAACGTGCCGCGCGAGGAGATCGTGCTGATCGGCAAGGGTGCGCATTCGCCGCTCTGCTATCCGGATGTGATCGCCAAGCAGCTCGACCAATCCCTCAACCGCCTGAAGACCGACTATGTCGACATCTACTTCATGCATCGCGACAATACCGACGTTCCGGTCGGCGAGTTCGTCGATGCCATGGATGCCGAGGTGAAGGCCGGCCGCATCCGCGGCATCTTCGGTGGCTCGAACTGGACGCGCGCCCGCTTCGACGAGGCGATCGCCTATGCAGAGAAGAACGGCAAGACGGCACCGGCGGCCCTTTCCAACAACTTCTCGCTTGCGGAAATGCTCGACCCGATCTGGGCCGGCTGCATCGCCGCCTCGGACGATGAGTGGAAAGCCTGGCTGAATGCGAAGCAGATCCCGAACTTCGCCTGGTCGAGCCAGGGCCGCGGCTTCTTCACCGATCGCGCCGGCCGCGACAAGCGCGACGACGAGGAATTGGTTCGCGTCTGGTATTCCGACCGCAATTTCGGTCGTCGCGACAGGGCGATGGAACTGGCGCAGAAGCTTGGCCGCAACCCGATCCATATCGCACTGGCCTATGTCGTCGCGCAGCCCTTCCCGGTCATCCCGCTGATCGGCCCGCGTACGATCGCCGAGCTGGAGGATAGCCTTTCGGCGCTCGACATCAAGCTGACGCCGGAACAGGTGAAGTGGCTCGAGGGCTGAAATAGGTCTGGCGCCGTCAAGCAGCGCTGAAACAAAAAGCCCATCCGGAGGACTGGATGGGCTTTTTCGTGCCTGCCTGAATGACCATCAAACGATCACGCGGCAAAGTCGAATGTCGTCGCATCAGCCCCTTCGAGCCGCAGCAGATAGGCCTTGCGCTCGAGACCGCCGGCGAACCCGCGCAAATCACCGGCCGATCCCACGACGCGATGGCAGGGTGCGATGATCGAGATCGGGTTGCGACCATTGGCGGCACCGACCGCACGGATCGCCTTAGCCGAGCCGATCTCGGTCGCAATCTGGCGGTAGCTGCGCGTCTCGCCGAAAGGGATGGCGAGCAGGGCCTGCCATACCTTCTGCTGGAATTCCGTTCCGGCAAAATCGAGCGGCAGGTCGAAAACCTGTCGTTTGCCGGCGAAATATTCGCGGAGCTGCTGCTCGGTTTCCACGAGCACGGGATGGCTATCGTCTTCGGCCACGATCAGCAACGGCACACGCCCTGGGCGATCATTGTCCCAAAGGATCGCGGCAAGCCCATCATCGCTGCCGACGAGCTTCAAGGCGCCAACGGGCGAATCGATGATCCGATAGACATACTGCTTTTCCGCATTTTTCTGCGCTTTGGTCATGCCGATATCCTTTCTTTGAATTGCGCTCATGGCATCGGGCGAGATTGCCTCTGATGGAGCACTTATGTCGCTATTGGACCTCAAATGACGGTCGGCAACCACCCGAAAACGGCCAACGGGCACGAAAATCCCGGCATATCCGGATTCATGCGGACAGCCTTAAGATGACGCGGGCAACAGGCTCAGACTTGGGAAAGTGGCTGGGATTGTGTAAAACCATAGAGAGACAGATCATCAAGCATGCGGAGCCCGATATGACAGTTCGCCCGCCACGCAATTTCAATCCATCGCAAACCAAAGAAACCAGCCTCGGCATTCTCGAATATGAGATGCTATCGGAACGCGCCAGCACACTCGGCCATCATGGCATGAAGGTGGAGACAGCGCTTGCCGCGCTGCAGGAGGGCGAAGCCAAGGGCAAAGAGGGCGTGGAGCACGAGCGGCTGGTGGATATCGCGGCGCAAGCCGTCTGGGCCATGTTCATCCATCGCGAGATCTGCGGCCTGCGCAACGGCCGCGACGTCATCCAGCGCTACGGCATTCCGAATAAGGTGCTCGCGCGCCTCGGCGCCAGCCCGAGACATCCCTGACTATTAGGATTTCAAGATCGCCTGGAAACGCGGATCGAAGGCGTGGCCGATCGGCTCCGCCGCCGCACCGCGCGCCACTGCCCAAGGATCGGTCATGCCGAGCTGCAGGCGCGGCAGCAATCGATCGGGACGATCGGCATTGGAGGGCAACAGCGGCTGCATCGCAGCCATCAGCCGCGTTGCCAGCGCTGGGGGCGCGCCGCCGCACAGAATAACCGTCTGCGGATCGAAGATAGTTTCGATGAGCTGCACGCTCCAGCGTAGGTCGATCGCCGCCCTTTCGATCCAGGTAAGGATATCGGGATCGTCGGCAGCGGCGCGCTTATCTATCAGCGAATAAATATCAGGCGCCATCGGATCGACGCCGAGGTGATCGTAGAGAGAAGCCAGCGAGGCGCGATGCTCCAGCTGGGTCTGCCTCCCGCCTGATGTCAGCAGCGCCATGCCGATTTCGCCGGCATTGCCATGGGCGCCGCTATAGAGCTCGCCGCCGAGGATGAGCCCGGCACCGATACCATAGCCGACATAGAGGCAGACGGCATGGTCGAGGCCATGTGCGGCACCCACCATGCGCTCGGCGGTCGCGCAGGCCGCGGCGTCGTTCTGCAGAGTGACGTTGAGACCAGTGCCCGCAGAAAGCGTTTCCAGCAGCGGAAAGCGCTGCCAGGCACCCATCATCCAAGGATTGTCGGCATCCTCCTGCTCGATTCCGAACGGACCCGGCATCGCGGCACCGAGGCCGACGAGGCGCTTCTCCGCCTGAGCCACGCGCTCCTTCAATTCGCTGCGCACGTCTTCCACGAGCTGCAAGACGACGGGCGTACCTGTCGCCGGTCCACCTGCCGGTAGGTTCGCTTCCTTGCGTATCAGCACATTGCCGACGAGATCGACGGCGATGGCGCGGGTGATGTGACGGTCGATCTGCAGGCCGATGGCGAAAGCGCCCTCTGGCACAAGACTGTAGGGCGTCGAAGGCTGGCCGCGGCCGCGGCGCACCGTTTCCCTCGATGTGACGAGCCCATCGTTTTCCAGCTCCTCCATGATGTTGGAGACAGTCTGTTTCGTCAGGCGGGTGGCGCGGGCGAGATCGGCGCGAGAGAGCGCACCATTCAACCGCAGGGCATCGATGATCACCCGCCGGTTATGGGCGCTGGTGCCCTCGTGGTTCGTTCCGCTGGTAGCCCTGATCGGGCGAATATCGTTCATCTGTTTTTGCCTCTTGACAGCAATAGAATATTGAAGAACAAATTAGTCAAGACAATTGACTTAAAAGAAACCACAGAGTTTCATCAGGGAACGCAAGGGAGCCTCGAAGCTCCAAAACGCGCCGATCGATGCTCGGCAGCCAACCCGGCCAATTGCCTGCTCGACAACTGATGGCGACGTCAGCCGCCATTGGAAAAATCGCGTGACTGTCAAAAACCGGAGGCTGGAATGTTGAAATCATTGAACAAGACATTGCTCGGCGCAGCGCTGATCGGCGTATCCTTCGCCTCGCACGCCTTTGCCGAAACCACGATCAATGCCCTTTTCATGGCGCAGGCTGCCTATAGCGAAGCCGATGTGCGTGCCATGACGGATGCCTTCTCCAAGGCCAATCCAGACATCAAGGTCAATCTCGAATTCGTCCCTTATGAAGGCCTGCACGACAAGACCGTGCTCGCGCAAGGATCCGGCGGCGGCTACGACGTCGTGCTCTTCGATGTGATCTGGCCGGCCGAATACGCGACCAACAAGGTTCTGGTCGACGTTTCCTCGCGCATCTCTGACGACACGAAGAAGAACGTGCTGCCGGGTGCATGGACGACGGTCCAGTATGACGGCAAGTACTATGGCATGCCGTGGATCCTCGATACCAAGTACCTGTTCTATAACAAGGAAATCCTAGAAAAGGCCGGCATCAAGACGCCGCCGAAGACCTGGGACGAACTGAACGAACAGGCCAAGATCATCAAGGACAAGGGTCTTCTCGCCACCCCGATCGCCTGGAGCTGGTCACAGGCCGAAGCCGCAATCTGCGACTACGCCACGCTCGTCAGCGCCTATAAGGGCGACTTCATCAAGGACGGCAAGCCGGACTTCCAAACCGGTGGCGGCCTCGATGCCCTGAAATACATGGTCACCAGCTACAAGTCCGGCCTCACCAACCCGAACTCCAAGGAATTCCTCGAAGAGGATGTCCGCAAGGTCTTCGAAAACGGCGATGCCGCCTTCGCGCTGAACTGGACCTACATGTACAACATGGCGAACGACCCGAAGGACAGCAAGGTCGCTGGCAAGGTCGGCGTCGTGCCGGCGCCGGGCGTTGCCGGCAAGAGCGAGGCTTCCGCGGTGAACGGCTCGATGGGTCTCGGCATCACGTCGGCCAGCAAGCATCCCGACGAGGCGTGGAAGTACATCTCCTTCATGACCTCGCAGGCAACGCAGAACCAGTATGCGAAGCTCAGCCTGCCGATCTGGGCCTCGTCCTATAGCGATCCGGCCGTTACAAAAGGCCAGGAAGAACTGATCGCGGCCGCAAAGGTCGGCCTCGCTGCCATGTATCCGCGTCCGACGACGCCGAAATATCAGGAACTGTCGACCGCACTTCAGCAGGCGATCCAGGAATCGTTGCTCGGCCAGTCCTCTCCGGAAGATGCGTTGAAGTCTGCTGCCGACAATAGCGGTCTTTGATAATCTCATCGGGCGGCGCCAATCGCCGCCCGCCTCTTACCTCCTCCATGAAGAATGAAAGAAGGGGCCTGCCATGTCCGGCACCTCCATGACAACTCGCGCCTGGCTTTTGATGCTGCCGCTGCTTGTGGTGATGATCGCCGTCATCGGCTGGCCTCTCGTCGACACGGTCGGCCTTTCTTTCACTGATGCCAAGCTGGTGGGAACCGGCGGCAATTTCGTCGGCATCGACAACTACACCAAGATGCTGGCGAACTCCAATTTCCAGCGCACCCTGATTACCACGGCCTGGTTCGCGATCGTCTCCGTTGCCGCCGAAATGGTGCTCGGCGTGCTGGCCGCCCTGCTGCTGAACCAGAATTTCAAGGGCCGCGGCGTGCTGCGCGCGCTGATGATCCTGCCCTGGGCGCTGCCGACCGTCGTCAACGCGACACTGTGGCGGCTGATCTACAATCCCGAATATGGCGCGCTCAACGCAGCCCTCACTCAGCTTGGCCTCATCGACGCCTACCGCTCCTGGCTCGGCGAACCGGGCACGGCGCTGACGGCGCTCATCGTTGCCGACTGCTGGAAGAATTTCCCGCTCGTGGCGCTGATTGCGCTCGCCGCCCTGCAGGCCGTGCCGCGTGATATCACGGCTGCCTCGCTGGTTGATGGCGCCGGCCCCTTCAAGCGCTTCCGCTTCGTCATCCTTCCCTATCTTGTGGGGCCGCTTATGGTGGCGCTGGTACTGCGCACCATCGAGGCCTTCAAGGTCTTTGACATCATCTGGGTGATGACGCGCGGCGGCCCGGCAAACAGCACGCGCACACTATCGATCCTCGTCTATCAGGAGGCTTTCTCCTTCCAGCGAGCGGGGTCCGGCGCGTCACTCGCCCTCATCGTCACGCTGCTGGTCACGCTACTTGCCGCGGCCTATGCCGCCCTAGTGCGCAAAACCGCAGGGAGTGCCGCCTGATGGAACGCCAAAGCCCGCTCTTCACCTGTTTCATCTATGTCTGCGCCCTCCTCCTCGCCATCGTTATCCTGGCACCGATCGCCTGGCTCTTCATCATGAGCATTTCGCCGGCTGCCGATCTCGCTGCCAAGCCGTTGCGCTGGTGGCCGCAGACGGCGGATTTCTCGCGCTACAAGCTGCTGCTGTCGACGCTGGAAAACAGCGAGGGTGCCGCCTTCACCTCGTCGCTGCGCAACAGCATCGAAGTCGCAGGCATGGCGACCATCGCGGCGATCGCGCTCGCTATCCCCGCCGGCTGGGCCGTGTCGCGCACGCCGTCCGTCGGATGGTCGCTTTCCATGGTCATCGCCACCTATATGCTGCCGCCGGTGGCGCTTGCCGTGCCGCTCTATATGGGCCTTGCCCATCTCGGCATGCTCAACAACGTTTTCGGCCTGGCGCTCGTCTATCTGACGATTCTCGCGCCATTCACGACCTGGCTGATGAAATCCGGCTTCGATTCCATTCCGAAGGAGATCGAAGCGGCTGCCATGATCGATGGCGCCGGGCTGTTCCAGACGCTGCGAATCATTACGTTGCCGCTTGCGATGCCCGTGATGGCGACCTCAGCGCTTTTTGCCTTCCTGCTAGCCTGGGATGAATTCTTCTATGCGCTGCTCTTTACCTCGGACCAGCGCGCCAAGACCCTCACTGTCGCCATTGCCGATCTCGCCGGCGGCCGTGTCTCGGATTACGGACTGATCGCGACTGCCGGTGTGCTAGCCGCCCTGCCCCCGGTGCTGATCGGCCTTGTCATGCAACGTGCCCTGATCTCGGGCCTGACCAATGGCGGCGTCAAGGGATGACCATGACCCAAGAGAAAACCCGCCCCGCAGGCCTTGCTGCCATCGACCGCGAAATGGCCCGCCAGCATGCCGATGCACTTGCCTCCTTCGAGGCTGCGAGCGATATGGCCGCCAAGGCCGCTGCCTCGCTGAAGCGCACCGGCAGGCTCTTGCTACTCGGCATGGGCGGCTCGCATGCTGTCAACCGCGCCGTCGAGCCGCTCTATCGCGCCGCCGGCATCGATGCGATCGCCCTGCCGCTCTCCGAACAGCTCGGCCAGCCGCTGTCGCTTGATGGCCGCACGATCTTCATGACCTCGCAATCCGGTGAAAGCGCCGAAGTGCTGCGCTGGTTCAACGAGACGGGCGGCACTGCCGATACTTTCGGCCTGACGCTGGAGGGCAGCTCCTTTCTTGCAAAAAACGCGCTTTCTCTTGTCGGCGCCGGCGGTACCGAGCTTGCCTTTGCGGCAACCCGCAGCCTCACCGTCACCTTCGCGCTGCATCTGGCGATCTTCACCGCCCTCGGGCAGGATCCGGCGCCTGCGCTCGCCGTGCTTCGCACGCCTGAAACGCTCGATATTAAGCCTGCGCTCGCAGCACTCGCCAATGTCGCCACAGTCGTCACCTCGGGCCGCCGCCTGCAGGGCGTGGCCGAGGCTCTTGCGCTCGGCCTCACCGAACTGTCCCGCCGTCCGTGCTTCTCGCTCGAAGGAGGCCAGCTGCGACATGGTCCGATGGAAATGCTTGGCCCCACGATCGGCGCGGTGCTGTTCCGGGGCAATGATGCGACGGCGGACCTCGTAACGGCCATGGCCGTTTCCGCAGTCGAGACGGGTGCCCCAGTGATCGTCTTCGATGGCTCCGAGGAAGAACCGGTGCCCGGCTGTGTCACGCTGCGCTTCAAGCCGGAAACCGGACTTGCCGCCATCTTCCAGATGCTGCCCGTCGCCCAGTCGCTGATGATCGCCTTTGCCGACGAGCGCGTGGAGAATGCCGGCACGCCGATACGCTCCACCAAGATCACCCGGAGCGAATGAATGAAGCCGCTTGCAGTCATCGGCAATGTCAATATTGACCTGATCCTCGGACCGGCGGCGCCATGGCCAAGGGCCGGCACGGAGATCATCGTCGATCATGACGAACTGCGCGTCGGCGGTCAGGCGGGCAATAGCGCGCTTGCCTGGGAGGGCCTCGGCGTTGATTACGAGATCGCGGCCAATGTCGGCAGCGATCAGTTCGGACGCTGGCTCAGCGAGGCATTTGGCGCGCGCAGCAGCAAATGGCCTGTCAGCCCTGAGAGCACGACGCTCTCGGTCGGCATCACCCATCCCGATGGCGAGCGTACGTTCTTCACCACGCGCGGCCACCTGCCGAGGTTCAATCTCGATGACGTGTTTACGGTTCTCAACGGCGAGAAGCTTGCTGGCGGCTATGCGCTGCTCTGCGGCGCCTTCCTCACAGAAGATCTCACGCGGGATTACGATGCCTTGTTCGACTGGGCTGACAAGCACGGGATCACCGTCGCACTCGACACCGGTTGGCCGCTCGATGGCTGGACCAAGGAGAATTGCGACGCCACGCGGCGCTGGCTTTCCCGCTGCGGCGTAGCGCTCATGAACGAGGTCGAGACGACGACCTTGGCCGGCATGAATGATCCGGCCGAAGCCGCTCGCGCGCTCCATACCCTGATGCCCGAAGGCGCGATCTTCGTCGTCAAGCGCGGTCCGGACGGTGCGATCGCCATCGATGCCGACGGCGTGCTGGCTTCGGCCGCGGCACCAAAGGTTACCGTCGTCGACACGATCGGCGCCGGCGATGTCTTCAATGCCGGCTTCCTGGCCGCCCTTGCCCGCGGCGAGCCGCCTGCGGCCTGCCTTTCGGCGGGGACCGCGGTCGCGTCCCGCGCCATTTCCACACTGCCGCGCAGCTACGGCCCGGCCCAAGCATCCGAGGAGGCCGTTCAATGAGCGCGCTCGAAATCCAGAACATCCGCAAGAGCTACGGCGAAGTGGAGACACTGAAAGGCATCGATATTTCGCTCGAAAGCGGTGAGTTCCTGGTTCTGCTCGGCTCGTCTGGCTGCGGCAAGTCCACGCTTTTGAACATCATCGCTGGGCTTGCTGAGGCCACCAGCGGCGATATCCGCATCGGCGAGCGCTCCGTGCTCGGCGTGCATCCGAAGGACCGCGACATCGCCATGGTGTTCCAGTCCTATGCGCTCTATCCGAACCTCTCCGTTCATCGCAACATCGGCTTCGGCCTCGAAATGCGCAAAGTGCCTGCAGCAGAGCGCGACAAGGCGGTGCGCGAGACGGCGAAGCTTTTGCAGATCGAGGCGCTGCTGGAACGCAAGCCGAGCCAGCTTTCCGGCGGCCAGCGCCAGCGCGTGGCGATTGGCCGGGCGCTGGTACGCAAGCCGGAAGTCTTCCTCTTCGACGAACCGCTCTCCAATCTCGACGCCAAGCTGCGCATGGAGATGCGCACCGAGCTGAAGCGCCTGCACCAGATGCTGAAGACCACCGTCGTCTATGTCACACACGACCAGATCGAAGCGATGACGCTCGCGACCCGCATTGCCGTGATGCGCGATGGCCGTATCGAACAGCTCGGCACGCCGGACGAGATCTACAATCATCCGGCAACGCTCTATGTCGCGACCTTCGTCGGCGCGCCGCCGATGAACCTTTTGAATGCGACCGCCGATCAGGGTTCGCTCCGCATCGACGGAACCTCGATCACGCTGCCGATGCCAGCGACGAAAGCTGGCATCAGCCAAGGACAGCAGCTTGTGGTCGGTATCCGGCCGGAAACCCTGCGTCTTGATGAGCACGGCTTGCTTGAGACGATCTGCGAAGTGGCAGAGTTGACCGGCCCCGAGCTGATCGTGACCGCGAAGGCGGGTTCGCAGCGGCTGATGGCCTGCCTGCCGCCGCGCACCGTGATCGCGGAGGGACAGACATTCAAGCTCGGCTTCGACGCGAGCTCGCTGCATCTCTTCGACCGCGCAAGCGGCCAGCGCTGCGAATAGGCCTTTAAACCCAGGAATATGATCGCCTCGATCCTCAATGGGCCGGCGACCATCGCCACCGAAGCAAAAGCGCCGGAAATTGCACACTTTTGGGGCTGTCTTCAGCGGCTGCCCATTCCTATTCAGCATATTGGCGGCCGCGCTCTTTCTTAAAATATAGTTAAAGAAATCCACGCAATTATCTAAAAATACTTGATAATTTTGTGATATTTCAAAAACCCTGCAATGTACCCGCAATTCTGACGAGCAAAATAACCTGCATCTCCTAACACCGATCCGTTTCCCGAGACGGGCGGCACGGGAGAGAAGCAGAAACCGTTTCCGGTTCTCCAACGCAAACAGAGACCTTGCGAGCCAACGGGTGGCGCATGGGTTTCGTATGGAGTTATTAATGTCTCTCAGCGCAAGAACGATTTCGTTCGCCACTTTGGCTCTGGCGGTTGCGACCAATGCCTTCGCCGGGCCCCGCCCGGCAGGCGCTGCATCAAGGAGATGCAGTCGCCGTACAGGATGGTGTTGCGGCGGGGCGCATTATGCGTCGTTCTGTTCGGTTTTCGGCTTGCGGATGGTCAAGCGCCCGTTGAGCGGCAGGGCTGTAAGCGTGATGTTGATGCCTTCGCCGTCACTATGTGTCCATCCCGCGCCTACTCTCGTCCAATGCGCTTTGTCGCCTTCTCCCTCTACAACATAGACGGCGTAGTCGGGTTTGCTCTTTTGGGTCGGTTTCATGTTCGGTTCTCCCGTTGGTTATCCGGCTGCGCCTATCGTGGCCGGTCGGGGGATTCTGGCGACCGCGTTTTCTGAGCCGAAGGCGGACGCAGGCAACGGCAACACGGGAGCGTAGCGAATGGAGCGGGCAGCCGATTGCCGGCGGCAGAAACCGGGCGCATACCCCGACCGTTCCGGCCGCGTGGCTCAGCCGGTAACGGAGAACGACAGGAAGGTGGCCGGGGCAAACACCGCAGCCTTTTGCGATCGGAAGCCGACGACAGCCGCTTGTCACATTGGACGGGAGGCAACTGACTAATCAGGGGCTATGCGATGAACAGCGGTTGTCCCGCCCCTATCCTCAGGGCGATTCCGTCAAAGTATCCGGCGCGTCAAAACGTCTGCGGCCACCGCTGATGAGCATGCATGACGGTGATAATCTCAATGTCCTGATTGACGCGGTATGGAATTATGTAGGGAATATCCGCGAGCACCACTTCACGGGTGCCCTTGATGCGGCCGGCACGTCCCGTCGCCGGAAAGTCCGCCAGTATGTCAGCAGCCGACACAATCCGCGCGACAACACGCGCAGCAGCGTCTGGATCGTCTTTCTGGATATACTCACCAATCTCATCAAGCCGCCGCAACGCTCGCAGCGTCCAGCGGATGCGTTTCCGACTCATGATTGACGGGCAGACTTGACGTACTTGCCGACAACCTTCGCCACATCATCATCGCTGGCAAATTCACCCCGGTTGGCTTCGGCCAACCCAGCCTCGATCTCGGCGAGCTGCCACTCTTGCTGTTCAACAAACGCCTCGATGGCCTCGGCCGCCATGTACGCGCGGGAGCGATCCAGCTTTTCCGCGATCTGATTAAGCTTGTCCGCGGTTTCATCCGAAACCCGCACAGTAAATGCAGCAGTCATGGCATCTAACTTTCTTTGGTTCACTATAATTATTGGTGAACCAATGTGGTTCGTCAAGGTTCTCGTGATATGGGCCTGGGGGCGATTGTCAGGAATACGCGATGCCACCCTCCAGATCGAGCGGCGGTAATACATCGTTGTCATGGGAAAATTTGGTTGTGGGGGCTCGCAACTAATCATTCCTGCGATTGTTCACGCGGGACATACCAAAGCTGGCACCATAACAATGACATTTTTGGCCCTGGCACGTCCGAGCCGCCGTGGGTAGGCATCCGGTCTGGGCCGCGCAGGAATTACTCAACAGTCTCCGCAGACACCTCCTCTTCGGGTGCCTGATCAAGCCGCCGAACCGCGCCGGACGCAAGTGCCGCGCGTCGCCAACCAAAAAGCTGAGAAGGATCCATGTCGTGGGCACGCGCAACCGCAGAGATGTTCGCGCCCGGAACGAGCGCTTGCTCCAGGATCAGAGCCTTATCCTTATCTGACCAAAACTTCGGCTTTCGCCGCTTCCGGACGGGTTCAGCCGTCAGAATCACGAACGTCCGGCCCTGATTCATATCTTCACTCATAGAATTCCCCGCATGATTCATGCGGAAAATGAGCGATATCGAGCCGCTATGCTACGTGGGGTCGCCTATACGCTTACAAATAACACCCCGTGGATCGGCAGTCATAGCTCTGAACCACGGAACAGTCCCCTGCCCTTAAACGCCTACACAAACGGATTGGAGATTGCCTGAAACGTCGCGGGTTTGATCCGGTCGCTATCAGCCACGAAGTCACGTAGCCGAACGGATATCCGTCTCGGTGAAGTCGTTGCCCTTGAACAGCAACGGTTCACCGAAATCCTTGGCGAGAGCGTAGGCAAAGCAGTCGCCGAAATTCAGCCCGGCCTTGTGCCGGCCCTTCCCGAAATCGAGGAATGCCTCGCGCGCCAGATGACCCTGTTCAACTGTTACAGGTTCGATATCGATCGCTGCACGGCGGAAGAAGGCATCGGCCTGCCTCATACCTTCCGGCCCGAGCTGTTTCTCGATCACCAGGGACAGTTCCAGATAGTTCGCCACACTGATCCGGCTGGCTGTGGAATCGTAGATCAGTCGCGTGAAGGCAGCTGCCTCCGGTTCACCGTAGAGGATCGCCACCATGGCGGATGTATCGATAATCATTTCGGCAGGCCGTCCTCGTCATAGAGGAGCTCGGCGTGATCGGCGTAAGGCCGCTTCAGGTGAACCGCGGCCCTGTCAGCGATCGCCAGAAGCTCTTCGACGGAGGCCCTACCCCTCTGTTTTTCGATTTGCGCATACCGCTCCCGCAGCGCGTCGGTCACGACACGGCTCATGCTCTGCCCGGTCGCATGGGCAATCGCCTGAGCCAGGCGATGCGCTTCGGGATCTTTCACGTTGAGGCTCATGTGGAGGTGCTCCGCTTCTACCTAATCAACCAATCTTCTACCATTCTACCCCATTGTAGCGCAACGACTAAGTCTGGAAGACAATCAAGAGCAGCATGGTTTCGGGGGAAATTACGCCGATCTCAACCGGCAAATGACGGCGACAGCGGCGGCACTCAGGCGCGACCGTCCGGCACGCAACCGGCATCGGGCGGCGAAGGCCAGAACTGACATGCGGACGTGGCAGATCGAGCGACGAAAGCGGACGCGCCATCTGATCGAACTCGGCGGGCTCGTCGTCAAATCCGGCGTTGTCGAACTGACGAACGATGATCGCGCCGTCATTCTCGGCGCGCTCATCTGAATGGCCGAAAAGCTTAACAGCGAAGACGGTGAACGGGCGCGGGAACTGTGGGCCGGAAAGCGGAAAGAGGCGTTCGAGGCGGAACGTCCAGCAGACGCGCATGAAAGGACTCAACCGAAGCAGGATCGGACGTAACCGATGGCGGGCGGAGCGGACCCCACATCGCAGCGCTGCCTGACATCAAAGCATTGGGTTTGACGATCGAGCTTCTTTGATAAGCCAGTTTGCGAACACTTGTATTGGTCCCCCACTCAATCGGATCGGCTCCGGCAGGATGAGGCAGAAGGTCTTGGAGATCGACGTGCCATCAGGCCAGGGTGCGACCAAGCGACCTTCCGCCAATTCGGCTTCGATATAGAGGCGCGGCACCAGCGCAACGCCGAGGCCGGCCAACGCGGCTTCGATTTGCATGGAGTGAAGATCGTAACGGGCACCAACCGCAGGGTTGGTTAGCTCGATACCTGTTTCCTGCGCATAGCGTTGCCAGACGTCCGCGTTCTGGCGTCGATGAAGGCGCGGCAGTTCATCGAGAGATGCCATGCCTTCGCCTTTACCGAGAAGAGCCGGATGGCAAACGGGAACCAATGTCTCTTGCAACAGGCGATGCGTTCTCATTCCCGTCCATGCGGGGTGCTCGAAATGGATCGCGGCATCGAAACCGCTTCCGGCAAGCACAAAAGGCTCCATCCGTTCGGCAAGATGCACGGTGATATTCGGGTGCACTTCGCGGAACCGCGCCAATCGTGGAATAAGCCAGCGCGTGGCAAAGGTCGGGATGGTGGCGATGTCGAGGCTCGCGCCATCGCTGGGCTGCCCCATTAGGTATTGGCTGTCTCGTTCCAGCCGGTCGAGCGTCTCGCGAACCTGAAGCGCATAACGCTCTCCATTTGGCAGAAGCCGAACGCGATTGCCGACCCGCTCGAACAGCGTGACGCCGAGGAACGCTTCCAGCCGAGCGATCTGGCGGCTGATCGCCCCTTCGGTCAGAGCCAGCTCGTCGGCAGCGCGCGCGAAGCTTCCATGACGAGCGGACGCCTCGAACGCCATGAGTGCGGAATTGCTGGGAATCTTGCGGCGCATGACGGCTCCTGACAGGATGGCTTGGCATTCGACCCCCTGCCACCTTGATATTCAATCACTGAAGCATGATTCAATATCGATATACAGGCAAGAATTGGCGATCCATCATGAGAAAATATCAACGATAGACAAGCCGGAAGCGCTGCGCTTTCGGTCGAAGGTGGCGCGATGATCTATACGGTAGAATGCAGCTTTGCTGATCCAGCCAGCGAAGCGGAATGGAACGACTTTTACAGCCTGGACAAACTGCCAGCGCTCATTTCTGTGAGCGGCTTCCATACCTCGCAGCGTTTCAAGGCGTTGAGCCCCGGCTGCCCTGTCTATCTCGCCCTTCATTCGATTGATGGCCTCGATATTCTGACGGGTGAGGAATATCGCCATAAGGGCGGCGGCAATTTCGCACGCTGGCAGCAGCACATCATCGACTGGCACCGGAACCTCTACGGCGGCGTCGAGCGCGCGCCAGCGATTGGCGATGGCGAATATCTGGCGTCAAGCGCAGCAGGCCCCGAGCCGCTGACCCGGCTGGGCCTCACCCCATATGCGATGCACGCGGTCGCTATGGAGAAGTTCCCGGAACACCGCTGGCTCGCCAAGGTGGAGCGCGGCAATGCGCCTGACATCGAACATCTTCCGGAAGGCGTCCATGTCTATGTGCCGATGACGGCGCAGTTGACGAACGACGGTAACGCCGCTGTCGGGAAGGCGCGGTAGCACCGATGCCGAATGTCACGATCTACATTCCTGCGGACAGGATGCCGCCGGACGCAGCTCTCGTAGGCCTCACGGAGCAATGCACCGAACTTTGCACCGGCATCCTTCGGGCCGCGTTGGAGAAAGTGCATATCGTCTATGTCTCTGTCCGGCACGGTCGGGGGCACCCCGCTTTCGCGGAAATCCGATATCGCCTTGAGCCATTTCGGACGCAGCCGGTCATGGCGCAGTTCATGGAGGGGCTGGACGACGCCATAAGACGCAATACCGACCTCACCGCGCGCATCCGTTGCTTTGGCTATGAAGCCTCGAGCATCCACGCACGAAATTGAGCCGACGCCTGGAGGAGAACCATGTCTAGTCTCGTATTACCCAACCATCAGATCGGTGACTTGACGATCACTGCCGTCAGTGATGGCTATCTCCATGCCAGTTTCGATTTTCTCGCGAACATCGACCCGGTTGACGCCTCGCGTATGCAGGAAAAAGCAGGGATAGCGGATCATACCTCGATCCATATCAACTGCTATCTGGTGCGCGGAGGCGGCCGCACGGTTCTGATAGACGCAGGTGCGGGCGGCCTCAAGCAATGGGGCGGCGGATTGAAGACCACTTTGCTGCTCGCGGGCATTCAGCCCTCGGAGATCGACGCGATCCTGTTGACGCACGCCCATCCCGATCATGTTGGAGGGCTGATGGACGCTTCAGGGGAAGCCGTCTTTCCGAATGCCGAACTTGTCGTCCACCGTCGGGAAGCCGCGTTCTGGCAGGACGACAGCAATCTGAACCGTGCGCCCGAACGCGCCCGTGGCAACTTCCTCGTGGCCCGTCAGGCATTCGACGGCTATCGCGAGCGGCTGCGCACCTTCGATGCCGGTGAGGTCCTTCTCGGCATGTCGGCGGTTCCGCTTCCGGGCCATACCGCGGGGCACACCGGATATCGCCTCGAATCCGGCGGTCAAAATCTGCTGGTTTGGGGAGATATTGTCCATTTCCCCGAGATTCAGATTCCGCGGCCCGACGTGTCGATTGCGTTCGATCAGGATGCACATCTCGCCGCCGAGACACGAACGAGGCTGCTGGACCTTGCCAGTTCGGAACACCTACTAATTGCGGGGATGCACCTTGGCGAACTCGGTTTCGCTCAAGTCGAGCGAAGGAGCGCAACCTACAGTATCGCTTATGAGGAATATCGATCTCTTGCCTGAGGCCGAATTGTTGGCTCAGGGTAACGTCAAAGACCGTACCACCAGTGGCGCGCTGCGCAGGTTCAATCCGATCCGATTTGGAAACCGGGCGCAGAATTTGCGCCTAGGGCGACGGAATGCGTAGGCGGCGAAGTAAGGCACTGGGCGAAGAACGGGTAATTACTATTGCTGGCGGCCGCATCCCGATGGTCGCCCTGATTCAGACGCTCGCTGTTGCAGGTCACGTTCGAATTCGATTCTGACGGTTTTCTAGCGGGGAACCCCGCTGAGCTTGAAAGAGATATCGAGGCAGCCTATCGCGACCTGTTCGCAGGAATTTGGCAAATCAATCATGATTGCCACGAACTCCCTTTTTCCGCCGATATTCGCAACCGTGACGGAGAGGCGGTAATAATTGCTACCCTCTTTATGAGAGCACTTGGGCACTATCAATCGACGGTTATTTTGCTTGGCAAAGGTCTGATCGCCACCGCAAGAGTTACGCTCAGAGAGCGCTCGTTGAAGCTACTTTCAAGATACGTGCCATTGCCATCAACCCCGATACGTTCAAGATCTTCATCATCGAGGACCCTGTGTATCGCCAAAAGCTGATCAACAAGGCACGAAACAGAACCGTCACTTTGATCACTGTCGGCGTTTGATAGTTCGCTTTGCAGTTTGGCTGAGGATCAGACGCCTCCACTATTTCTGACAGGGATCGTCCCCCGTATGGTCCGAAACGCATCGGCGGGTTCGCTGCCCGGGTGTGTAGAACCCGGCCGGCCTTGGCCGATCAGACTATTGACGCGTATAGTGTTAGAAGGGGACTATTCTACGGCGAGAATAGTAATTGTTTCCACGACAGAGCTGTTATATTTTTCTATTAAAACGTGTACTGAGTCGGGTAGAGATGGGATACTGGGATACTATACCGGCCAAGGCCGGCAATATTCGACATTACACCAGAGCAGCGGGCTGGATCGCCTACGACGATGTTGTGGACGAGGACGGGCGCGTTACCGCATCCGGTTCACATCATGCCGTAGAATTAGCTCTCAGCGTTGCGCTGAACGCCTCAAACCTCGCTGTTCTCAGCGGAGCAGGTTCGTCATTTTGTGCAAAAAACAGCGAGGATGGCTCACTCCAGGCGCCGGGAATGAGCGATCTATGGGACGCAGTGGTTGCCGATGTGACCCAACCAATATTCGACTCTGTTATCGCCCTCATTCCGAAGGCAACCGTAATTGGAAAGAACATCGAGAAGCTGCTAACGCAGAGTAAGATCTATGTTGAGCTCTTTGACGATGCCAATGCGGTCAAAGTCGAAGAATTCATCACCGCCGCTGAAAAGGCCATCGCAAAACGGGTGGATTTCGTCAAGGAGAGCACTGATTTCAGCGCCCACGCCGCGTTAATTCGCAAAATCGCAAGACGTGGAATAAGAAAGCCGCGCGCGAAGATTTTTACAACGAATTATGATCTTTGCTTTGAGTACGCCGCCCAAACCCAGCGTTTCACCGCGATTGACGGATTTTCGCATTCAATCCCGCAAGTCTACGATTCCGGGCACTTTGCTCATGATATCGTAAGGAGGGAGGCAGCGCATGACGGCCCGAACTACATCGAAAACGTTTTCCAGCTCTACAAGCTTCATGGGTCACTTGATTGGCGGCGCAAGGAAGCGGAAATTGTCCGTTCCCGAGACAACGCGCTCGGAACGCCGCTCCTGATCTATCCGCGTGATAGCAAGTACCAGCAGGCTTTTGAGCCCCCCTACCTCGACATGATGGGGGCATTTCAAACAGCTATCCGCGAGCCAGACACAACTCTGATCATTTCGGGTTTTGGCTTTAACGACGATCACATTGTCAGGCCGATTTTCGCGGCGATCGAAGCCAACATGACGTTGCGAGTTGTTGTATGCGACGTGGCATTTCTTGCCGAGGCCGCACTTGATGGCGCCGCCCATATTCTGCCTCGCGACCATTTTATGCAAAACTACGCGAACGAAAGCTTCAAAAAGCTCAAACGCCTGGTCGACATCGGTGATGAGCGTATCACGATCCTAAACGGCAGGTTCCAGGATCTTGCGCTGGCTATACCCGACCTTGTTGCGCAGACGGAACGTGAACGTCATGCCGAGCGCATTAAGGTTCTGCATGAACCGTTGACGGATATCTTCCAATGACAAAGCGGAGCCTTGTCGATCCGGATCGTTATATCGGAACGGCGACCGTTATCGGTGCCTCTACGATACAGGTCAACCTGCCAAAGGCAACAGCGCGCGCCGAGAAGCGCGCACTCGCAAAAGGCGCTGTCGGCGACTTTATTTTCATCGACTGTGAAACAGTAAAGCTTCTCGGACGGATCATAGAAGTGAAGGTGCCGGACGCCGAGCGCTTGTTTGTGGAGCCTGCGCTCGGCTCGCCACCAGAGCCTCATCCAATCGGTCGAGTACAGTTGCTGGCCTCGGTAGACCAGAAACAGGAAAAGCTCCTCCGGGGTCTCCGGGCCTATCCTCGCGTTGGCGATGCAGTCTATCGGGCCGACCCCGCCATGTTCGGCGAGCTTATGGCGAATTCGCTTTCAATGCAGGGCGACAATCTTCTCGATCTCGGCTTCTTGGATGCGGGATCGGGCATTAGGCTCAAACTGCCACCGGAAAAGCTGTTTGGCCGCCACTGCGGTGTTTTTGGCGCAACGGGGGGCGGAAAGAGTTGGACGCTGGCAGCACTCTTAAACCAGATCAAGACCGCCGGCGGTAAATGTATCCTCTTTGATCCAACCGGAGAGTTTGCGGACGTTTCGGCAGTCTCGAAACACTATGCTTTCGACACCGCCGAAGCTGGCGCGACGCAGGTGCATTTTCCGTTTTCGCAGATGACGGAGGACGACCTCTTCGCGTTGTTCAGACCGGCGGGTCAGACGCAAGGCCCCAAACTTCGCGAAGCTATACGGAGCCTCAAACTAGTTCGGGCGGCGAATGGCACTGCTCCGGCAGAAGTTGTATTTTTCGAAAACAGGCTGGTTACCAAGCGCAATCGCCCCCGCGCGCCGTTCTTCCAGGCGCTTGGGCTGCATCGCGCCGCGATTCAGTCGCCGTTCTGCAATTTCAATATCGAAAACCTGGCCGATCAGCTCCATGCGGAATGCGTCTATGCCTCGGACAGGGATGTTCAGACGAATTGGGGAAGGATAGACGATCAAGCGGTAGGCTATTGCGAAGGTTTGATCGCACGCATCCGCATGCTAATACATTCCTCTGAATTGGCATGCCTCTTCGGCACTGCCGGGCAATCTCTTGCAAACGCCCTCGATCAGTTTTTCAACAATGAGACCGATGACATCATCCGAATATCGTTCAAGAATGTGCGCTTCGAGCATAACACCCGAGAGATTTTGCTAAACGTCATCGGTCGGTTTCTTCTGAGCAGGGCTCGTGAAAATACCTTCCGAGACAAACCTATGATCACGTTATTGGATGAGGCGCATCAGTTTCTTGGTCGGACAGTCGGCGACGAATACGGCAATGTGAGGCTGGAAGCTTTTGGCCTTATCGCCAAAGAGGGCCGCAAATATGGTCTGACAACGATCATGGCGACCCAGCGTCCTCGCGACATTCCCGCCGATGTTATTAGCCAGCTCGGCACGTTGATTGTGCATCGCCTGACAAATGACGAGGATCGCCACGCTGTGGAACGCGCTTGCGGCGACCTCGATCGGGAAGCGGCCCTTTTCATACCTACGCTTGCGCCGGGCGAGGCCATTGTTGTCGGCCCCGATTTACCCGCTCCGGTTCCCGTCCTCATTCATGAGCCACCGGCGCCACCGAATTCAAAAGGGCCGAACTACGCCAGGTACTGGGCAGCAAGGAAGAAACCCACTGAAGTGTAAGCCAGACCGGGGCACATTGCTGGACGCATTTCCAAGAGCCAAGCAGGGTCTTGAGAATGTTCGCAATGGAGGAGATCGTTGGGGAAACCTTTTTTGAAGACGGTCCCGGAAGCGTCTGATTTGGTGGCAAGACGTTCCGGCAGACTATCGATCTTGTTCAGGTCGATTAAGCGCCGCAGAGCTTTGCCGGGTCGCCTAGGATCGGACCGAGTATTCAATGCAGCCGATGTCACTCATGCGGCAGCACTTCTGTCACGACATTTAATTGATCTTTTACAGCTTGTAGTGGCAGACTGCTCCAGAGCAAGAACTTCGAAGAATGCGTGGCATGGCAAAAAGACCGTTGATACAAAAAGGCGTGGCGGAACTTGAAAAGTTGTTCGATCAACAGCGGGGCGATCCGCAATTTCTTGGCGATCTGATCGAGGAGCTGTCCGAGCAAAAAACCCGACGGGCGCAGGAACTGCGGCAACGTGCCATGCAGGCGAAAGGCACAACGGATCAATCACCGGCAGCACCTGTGGAGAACCACAAAACAGCTCCGCACCGCTCGCCGGACATCGCTAGCGCCATGTCTGATAGACCTGCAACCGCACCTCCCAGACAGATGCCAATCCCGAAAGATCCCGCGCCGGTAGCGACCCGCGCGCCGCTTGAGCGGCCCCCTGTCAGCAATGACGCCGGAAACGTCCTGTCGGCATGGACCGCAATGGAAGTTTTGTCTCCTCCATCTTTTGGCAAGCCCGAGGATTTGGCGGGCAAGGACCGCTACCGCATCGCCGCGATCGACAACGAAGTTCTCCCCTGGGAGAACGGTGGTGAGAAAAGCCGCCCCAACCAGAAACTGTATTATCAGGTCATTCTCGGCAGCATCGATATGGAAGCATCGGTGTCTGCCTTATTGGCCGTTTACACCGACAGCCGCGCCGAGCGTCCGCAAGCGCGCGGCGCGGCAGTCCTCGCCACGATCATGGTGGACCGCGATGGCCGCCCCGTGGAGGACGAGGCTGTTTCCATTTCCAGCTTCGGTTGGGGAATTCCGGTGGCACTGAGCGGCAGGCTGCGCGATCTCGGGCAATGGTCACAGGCGGAAAAGAAGCTCTTAGAAGACCTGACAGCAAGGGTCACCGTCGAGGACAAGGACGGCAACCGGCTGCCACTCACGCGGAAAACTATTCAGAACGCCTATGATTGGCTTGTCAAAACAATCGGTCTCTCGGCCGAATTTGCCAAGCCGCCGACTTTCGCTGTGCGGTCGTACCAGTATTTCAAGCTGCAAGACCCGCCGGAATCGATCCTGCTCAATTCGTTCTTTCTTGACGATCTGGCAACAGCCCGCTCGCTCGTCACTTCCGGTAAGGCGACACCAAACCTCAAGCGCTATCTGGGCGTCCTCAAACCGCGTAGCCGCCGCAACCTGATGAGGGATAACGCCGCGCTTGCCGATGCGTTGGAACCTCAGAAATTTCCAGTGGGGTCGTGGCCGGGCGACGGGCGACATCCGCTGGCACTTCTCCAGCAATGCGCGGTCAATCTCGCCCTTCACGATCTGAAGACGGATGGCATACTGGCGGTGAACGGCCCGCCCGGCACCGGTAAAACAACGCTTCTTCGCGATGTCATCGCGGCCCTTGTTACGAAGCGGGCGGAAGTCCTGTGCACCTACGACGAGCCCGAAAGCGCCTTTATCCATTCGGGTCAGAAGCTGAAGAAGGGAAACGCCTTCGTTCACCTCTACCGATTGGACAACAAGATCAGGGGCTACGAGATGATCGTCGCCTCCTCCAACAACAAAGCGGTGGAGAATGTCAGCGCCGAACTGCCCGCCATGCAGGCGATAGCGGCGGACGCCGGCAGCCTGCGGTATTTCAAGACGGTATCGGATGCGCTTTTACAGCGCGACATTTGGGGTGCCATCGCGGCGGTTCTTGGCAATGGCAAAAACAGAAGCGATTTCCGGCAAACCTTTTGGTGGGACGAGGATGTCGGTCTCCAGAGGTATTTGCAGCAGGCAAGCGGCAATCCGCAGTTCATCACCGAGAAGACGGAAACTGGGACGAAGCAAAGGCCGCCGCACATTGTGGTCAAGGAAAATGCGCCGGAGGATCATGACGAGGCGCTGCGGCGCTGGAAGAAAGCCCGCCAACATTTCCGCAAGGTTGCGGCATCCGCCAAATCCGCATTGACCGAATTGCAGAAGGCCCATGATCTCTTGCGCTCCATCCGGCAGAAGCAAGAAACGGTTGACGGCCTCGCTATCGAAGTCGAGGCCATGGCTCCGGTGTTGGCGCAATTGCTGGAGCCTGCCCGGAGCGCGGTATCCGCATTCGAGAAACAAAAGGGAACCGTGGAAGCGCTGGAACGGGACCGCGACGCTTCCTTGAAGCTCCGTCCGGGGTTTTTCAGCCGCCTTTTCGGCACGCAGACCTATCGGTCATGGCATGCGGCGCACGACACCATCTCCAAACGCTTCGCGTCCGAACGGGCGACCCTTTCTCGCCTGGCGGCTGACTCTGACGGGAAAAAGTCGGAGCATGCGCGGGCCAATGGCGAGCTTCAAAAGATGCAAGCCTCGATCACCGGATTGACCGAGGCGCTGAACCGCGAACGGAGCGCGTGCGAAGAGCTTGCCCGCCGATATCCCGGCACATTCATCTCGGATGATTTCTTTGACCTGCGGCATCAGGAAAAGCAGAGGAGCGCGCCTTGGCTTGACGCAAACGCAGCCCGCCTACGAAACGATGTCTTCGAAGCGGCAATGGCCCTGCACAAGGCCTTCGTGGATGCAGCGGCCAAACCGATCCGGCATAATCTCAACGTGCTGCTGGACGGCTTCGGCACGCGCTCGTTGGGAAGTCCCGAGAAAGACGCGCTGATTCCCGACATGTGGTCCACCTTGTTCCTGTTGGTGCCGGTGGTGTCCACGACGTTTGCCTCGGTCTCGCGGATGTTCACGAAAATCGGGCCGGAAGCCTTTGGATGGCTGCTCGTGGACGAAGCGGGCCAGGCTTTGCCGCAGGCGGCTATCGGCGCGTTGATGCGGACGCAACGGGCGATGGTCGTGGGCGATCCTATCCAGATCGAGCCGGTTGTCGTCCTGCCCGACCAGTTGACCGAAGCCATGTGTCATCAATTCGGGATCGATCCGCTGATCTACAATGCGCCCGGAGCCTCGGCACAAACATTGGCCGACAGTGCCACCGAATATTACGGAACATTCAAGACAAAGTTCGGAACGCGCGAAGTCGGTGTTCCGCTGCTTGTCCATCGCCGCTGTGCCGAGCCGATGTTCGGCATCTCGAATTCCATTGCCTACGAGAACCTGATGGTCCAGGCGAAGGTCGCAAAACCCTCCGCCATCCGGGATGTTCTCG
Organism: Rhizobium sp. BK289; assembly: GCF_014193575.1. Classification (NCBI taxonomy): domain Bacteria; kingdom Pseudomonadati; phylum Pseudomonadota; class Alphaproteobacteria; order Hyphomicrobiales; family Rhizobiaceae; genus Rhizobium; species Rhizobium sp. BK289. The sequence continues at coordinate 4,157 of NZ_JACHZO010000020.1, read as the reverse complement.
GCCCGTCCAAATGGATCGATGTCCAAGGACGCGGGCAGGAAAAATGGTGCCCGCAAGAAGGCACTACGCTACTGGCACTGTTGCGTCAGCTTCGGGACAACGGGTGCGTTCCCGACTTCTATGTGGTGACGCCGTTCGTCGTGGTGCAGGACCGCATGCGGGAAGCGTTGCGGACGAGCGGCCTGCTCGATGGCTGGGTCGAGAACCCCTATCAGTGGGTTCGTGACCGTGTGGGAACGGTTCACACCGTTCAGGGCCGTGAAGCCGAAGCCGTCTTTTTCATCCTGGGCGCTCCCGATGCTCAGCAGCGCGGCGCGCGCGGCTGGGCCGGCGGCCGCCCCAATTTGCTGAACGTCGCGGCGACGAGAGCCAAGGAGGCGCTTTACGTCGTCGGCAATCGGGGCCTCTGGAAAACCGCGGGCGTGTTTCAATCGCTCGACGATTTCCTCGACTGAGACCGTTCATGGGATGCCGCAGCCGAAACGGCGGTCGTGGTCGAGGGGCGCGAAAGCCCATCGCTTGGTTCCAAGGGCAGGAACGCTCTTGGTCGAATGGGCGGTTACGGGTTTGTCTTTAGAATCAGTAGCTTGACCTAAAGTATATCTGAAACCGCCGGACTTTGCCCGTAGACATAGAGCGATTTATACAATAATTTCAGAAGCTTACCGTTTTTGGATGGGCACTAGCTAGCATCGAAGCCGCCGTAGGCCTCTTCAATCTTTTCATAGAGCCGGAGGGTCTGATAGAGCGTTCCGATGACGAGCTGGTAGTGGGAGATGTCATCGAAAGACAAAGACACGTTCATACGATCCTTAAGCCATTTATCGGCCGGTTTGTATCCACCGATCTTCAACTCCCATACTGCGCTCGGAATCGCGTCGAAAAACTGCGTCGCATTTATCCAGACCTTGCCGTCCTTGTACCGCACCTGTCGAACCTTGTCGTCACCATCTACGGGGTAGGAGGCCATGTCCCCTGCAGGCTTGCATGAAGCGTGCTTAAGTTGGTGGCAGAGCCGAAGCTCGTGGCCAAGTTCGGCCATCCTGTCAAAAAACTCGGGACTGGACGGATATGGCACTCGCGGGAAGCTGGACTTCAGAAACTCTCGATAAGCGTCCTGATAACTTGTCGCATGCAGAACCCCATATATGTAATCGAAAACTCTTTCGGGCTCCTGCGCGCCTTTGCCCCCTGCCTTCCTGATTCTCGCCCAGACCTTGGGATCGAAATTCGGCTCGTGCGTTTGCAGGAGTCCTTTCTTTTCAATCGTATATAGCGGAAAGAGCGTGTTTATGTTGTAAGCGTCAAAGGCCTTGTGCGCGGTCAATTCCGTCGTCACGAAGACGCCAAATGAACCGTGAGATTGCTTGGGCGCGATCAGGGCGATGTTGTCGCGGCCAATCATCTGGATCATTGTGCGGCCGTTTGGACGCGCCAACACGCCTCCCGATTTATCGGTATAATAAATCGACCGCACGTCAAATGGTCGGTAGAGAATGGGCTTGATGTAGGATTTCGAAGGGCCGGTATTCTTCAGGTCTTCGAGCGCCCACTCAACCCGCCAGCTCTCGACATCCTTACGAAGATCGAACTCCTCCCGCGCCTCCTCGACTTTCATCTTCGACGCGCGTGTCAACCGCTTCAAAAGGTCGCTGTCGTCAATGTCGATCACGAATTCATCGCGAGCGGTGACAATGCCTGCACCGCTCGCCTTAAATAACTCATCGAGGCGGAAGCCCTTTTTCCAATCTTCCTCGCCAAGGGTGCTGCGGGGGACAAAGTAGTAGAAAGGCTCCTTCGGCGTGATCGGAGTCCATCTGATGTCCTTGAGACGCTTCTCGGCCAAGAATTTATATTTGGACTCTCTGCTGCCCCAAAGCTCGGCATGGCTGACCTTCGCCAGCTCCTTCGACTTCCCCGCGCGCTTGAACGCAACGATGATGCTCACACCCTGCTGGATATCGAAAACGTTGATGTCCACCCCGCCTGAAGGGTTTTTTTCCAGCTTATTGGAATTTCCATGCAGATCGAGGATGTAGATATGCGAAAAAGTCCTTAAAAGGTGCCATCGCATGCCCCGGAACGTCGGATTATCGATGTAGCCGTGGTTCGTAATGTATCCGAGAATACCTTCCCCGTTCTTCTCTACAAAGTACTCTCCAAGGCGAATGAATTTGACATAATCGTCATTCAGCCAGTGCTTTTTCTCTCCGAAGTGAACGCCATTGACGTACTTGTAATCTTCAATGCTAACGATCAATTCACCCTTGTTGCTGGAAATGCCCCGATATGGAGGATTCCCCATAGCCACCATGATGGGCGTGTTCTTTTTGATATAGCTGGCTTCATTGCTTTCGCGGCTGAACCATTCGATCAGCGGCAGCTTATCTACTTCTTCATCCGCCTTCTGCAAGCTGTTAGTGAGATAGACATTCAGGCGCGGCGGGGTCGAACCCTTCGGCTTATAACCGGTCTCTTCCAGCAAGATTTCAAGCTTCATATGGCACATGGCATAGCTCGCCATGAGCAGTTCGAATCCGTGGAGGCGTGGGATGAGGTGCTGCTCGACGTAGCTGCTCCACATGCCTTGCTGCTTTTTAAATCTCTCGTAGATTTTCACGACTGCCTCCGCAAGGAAGGTTCCCGTGCCGGTGGCGACATCGAGAAGCTGGACCTTGTGGACCTCTTTATCCACTTTCACCGTCGTCTTCTTGGTGGCCTTGCCCTTGAGCGTGGCGTTCTGGGCGTCCACCTTAATGGTTACGGTGCTGGTATCCGAGAGGCCCTGAGCCAAGTGGAATTCATCGATCAGAACATCATCAACGGCGCGGACGATGAACTGCACGACCGATTCCGGCGTGTACCACACGCCCCGCGCTTCCTTCTTTTCAGGATTGTATGCCCCTAGGAATGTCTCATAGAAATGTAGGAAGGGGTCGCTTCTACCCGTTCCCCGATTGAACGTCGGCAGCATCGCTTTGACATCGGTTGCTCGAAACACATCGCATAGCTCGTCCACAATCCATTCGGCTCGTTCGTCAAGCTTCGTGCCGACATAGGTGAACAGCTCGCGTAGGAACGGGTTGCTGCGAGGGATGAGCTTGTAAGCCTCTTCGCGGGAGAATGTCTCCGGCGTGTGATCGTGCAGACGGGCGGTAAACAGACCATAGGCAAGCGTCTCCGCATAAATGTCGGAGAACTCTTCGCTCGTGACTTGATGCAAGAGTACCTGCTTGAACGCTTCATATTGATCATGCAGGCTGGAGTCCTTTTCGCTGGCGAGGATGTTACTGAACACGTCTTTGACCAGAACCGCCTTTTTGGCCATCATTCCAGCGAGGACCTTGGCGCTTTTGATCGTCTGGGTTTTGTAGTCGGCGAAAGCTTCGTAGTAGCTAACCAGCCGCTCAAAATTGTCGGGAATTGCGATCACTTTGCCTTTGGTGACCTTGGCAATCTGTATCGTCGCTATCTTTTCGCCAGAGCGGTAGAACCGGAACTCCAGATAATCGGTGAGGATGAGGTTGTCCAAGCTATGGAGATAGCGGGCCATCTGCTCGCTTTCCTCAGCCTTGTCCAGCGAGACGCCGATATCCTTCGCTTCGATGTAGCCGACTGGCACGTCTTTTTTCTGAAGGATATAATCAGGGGCTCCGCAGGCTTGGCGCTTGGGTTCGTTGGTGAGATCAAAAACGTCTTCCAACAGCTCATCGGACAGCTTTACAAGGGATTCCCGATAAGTGTGTTCAGTTGCGTTACCCTTTTCATACTTTCGCGCAACGTCGCGCACGTAATCGGCTAGCGCCTTCATGTCCCCACCCTAAGAAGAAAAGCAGAATCACGGATTCCGGAAGAGATGTCGATACAATACGAAGGGAAAATAGCGTGCAAGACGAAATATTTAGTATCGGGAGTTGGCTAGGGTGCGGCTCATGACCCGGCGCAGCGGCACGTAGGGGTGGCGAAAAACTTCTGAACGAAAGCGTCTCTGGTTTAGGCAAACGGAGGCAGAGAAGACAAAACCGCCCCTGTCAGACAGAGGCGGTTATTGAATTATGTCTGAATTGGTTGCGGGGGCAGGATTTGAACCTGCGGCCTTCAGGTTATGAGCCTGACGAGCTACCGGGCTGCTCCACCCCGCGTCACCAGCGTAAACC
>NZ_JACHZO010000019.1:0-134215 GCF_014193575.1 Rhizobium sp. BK289 | reverse complement strand
CAATCAGCATCGCAGCCAATCCAGGAAACACCAGAGCGAGAGACTTCGTCGCCAGCAGCGCCGCCGCCCTCGTCAGTGATCGGGCTTATAGACCCTACCTCCGAACCAAGTCAACACTCCAGCTGTAAAAATTCTGACATTTTTGTAAGTGATTGAATGGAAAAGAGGATTTGTCAACTCGATCGAAATCTTGGAGATTTTTTCGCCATTGGCCACGATTTCAGGATTCATTTTACACCGCCTGCCGGAATCATCCAGATACGCGCTCGTAACGAGCCACTTGCGCCCTGTTGCAAGCATCGGATCCGCCTCTCATTGCCAGCCGGACACCCAGGACCTAATAGACATCGAGAGATTGAAGGGAGCGGATATGGTGCTTCTCGATAAAAGGCAGGCGCAGGCCGCGCCGACCCGGCAAGTGCAAGCTTTTGCCTATGGATATATGCGGGGCAGGCAGGCGTGACATATAGAGTGCCTTCATTACCTGAGCTGCCGGTCTCGCATGTGCTTGCCGATATCGGCACAGCCCTCGCTAACGAGCGGCGCGCCGTGCTTTCCGCACCACCTGGCGCGGGCAAGACGACGCTGGTGCCGCTTTATCTGCTGGGCGAGGCATGGCGCGGCGATGGCAGGATCATTCTTCTGGAACCGCGACGGCTGGCGGCGAGGGCCGCTGCTGCCCGTATGGCCTCGCTGCTCGGCGAACAAGTGGGTGATACAGTCGGCTACCGCATGCGGCTCGACAACCGCATCTCCGCCAAGACCCGCATCGAGGTGGTGACGGAGGGCGTGTTCGCGCGGATGATCCTCGACGATCCCGAACTCTCCGGCATCTCCACCGTCATCTTCGACGAATTCCACGAGCGCTCGCTGGATGCAGATTTCGGCCTGGCGCTGGCGCTCGACGTTCAGGCAGCCCTGCGAGAGGATCTGCGCATCCTCGTCATGTCGGCAACGCTCGATGTGGAGCGTGTCGCTGCACTCCTCTACCACCCGCCCGTCATCGAAAGTATGGGTCGCAGCTTTCCGATCGATATCCGCCACCAGGATCGGCCAGCGGGAGAGCGGATCGAGGATACGGTGACGCGGGCGATCCTCGATGCGCATGCGCGCGAGCAGGGCTCCATCCTAGCCTTTCTCCCCGGTCAGGCGGAAATCACCCGCACGGTGGAGCGATTGGAAGGGCGATTCTCGCCGGAGACGATGATTGCGCCGCTCTACGGCAATCTCAGCCAGAAGGAGCAGGATGCGGCAATTCGGCCAGCGCCGCGGGGCACGCGCAAGATCGTGCTGGCGACCTCGATTGCCGAAACTTCCATCACCATCGACGGCGTGCGCATCGTCATCGACAGCGGATTGCAGCGCCTGCCCGTTTTCGAGGCTTCCACCGGCATTACGCGGCTCGAGACGGTGCGCGTGTCGCGCGCCTCGGCCGATCAGCGCGCCGGCCGCGCCGGGCGAACCGAACCGGGCATCGCCATCCGCCTATGGCACCCGGGTCAGACGGCGGCGCTTCCAGCCTTTACGCCGCCGCAGATCCTTTCCAGCGATCTCTCAGGCCTGGCGCTCGATCTCGCCCATTGGGGCGTGCAGGATCCGGCAACGCTCGCCTTCGTCGACCAGCCACCTGCAACCACACTTGCCGAGGCGCGGACCTTGCTGCGGCAGCTGGGTGCGCTCGACGCGGAAAACGGGCTGACGGCGCGCGGGCGGCTGATGCGCGAACTCGCCCTGCCTCCGCGCCTGGCGGCGATGGTGATATCGGCTGGCGAATTCGGCCAGGCACGCGAAGCGGCGCTGCTTGCCATGCTGCTGACGGAACAGGGGCTCGGCGGATCGAGCATCGACCTGGAAGACCGGCTGCGGCGCTTCAAGACCGAGAAAGGCGAACGAGCCGAGGCCGCGCGCCGGCTGGCCGGACGCCTTGCTCAGGCTGTCGGTGGCAAAGGCAATTCAACCTCTTCTATTCCCCCGCTCGCCGGTGCGCTGCTGCTGCATGCCTTTCCCGACCGCATCGCCCTGCAGCGCGGTGGGCGGGGACGCTTCGTCATGGCCAATGGGCGCGGCGCGGAATTGCCGGAGACCGAACGGCTTGCCGGTTCGCAGATGCTTGTCATCGCCGACCTGACCGGACGTGCGGCGCAGGCACGCATTCTGGCCGCGGCGGAGATTTCCCGCGCGGATGTCGAAGAGCATTTGCCGGGCGAGATCCGCACCGAAGACCAGAGCTTTTTCGACAAGGCAAGCCGTCAGGTGCGGGCACGGCGGGCGACAAGGCTCGGCGCCATCATCTTCGAGGAAACGCCCCTGCCGCGGCCCACCGGCGAGCAGGCGGCGAAGGCCCTCGCCGAAGGTATTCGCGACCTCGGGATCAGCGTCCTGCCTTTCTCGAAAGAGGCTGCGCAGCTGCGGGAAAGAATCGGCTTCCTGCATCGCACGATCGGCGAACCCTGGCCCGATATGAGCGACGAGGCGCTGCTCACGCGGCTCGACGAATGGTTCACGCCGTTTCAGACCGATGCGCGCGGCCTCTCCGACATCTCCGTCGGCGGCCTTTCCAACGGGCTGATGTCTCTCGTGCCGCATGAACTGCAACGCGATCTCGCCCGGATGGCGCCGACGCATTTCGAAGCGCCGACCGGCCAGCGCCATCCCATACAATATGACGGCGAGGAGCCGCTCTTGACCATTCGCGTCCAGGAGCTGTTCGGACTGAAGCAGCATCCGGCCATCGGCGGCGGCCGGTTGCCGCTGCTGCTTGAATTGACATCGCCGGCGCACCGGCCGATCCAGACGACGCGCGACCTGCCGGGCTTCTGGGCCGGATCCTGGAAGGATGTGCGCGCCGATATGCGCGGGCGCTACCCGAGGCATCCCTGGCCGGAAGACCCGGCCGAGGCCCTGCCGACCACACGCGCCAAACCACGGGGAACCTAACGATGGCACGCTTCTTCCGGGGACTGGAAAAGCTCTCCGAAGCCGAAACGAAGGCGCAGGAGGGCCACCATACGAGCCGACGGCTAAGATTGCAGACGCTGGTGCGCCTGCGCTGGCTTGCCGTCGGCGGCCAGACGGTGACTGTGATGATCGTCGCTTTCTGGCTGAAGTTTCCGATGCCGCTCCTGCCCTGCGGCGTGCTGATCGCCTGCTTGGCTTGGATTAACTTCTTCCTGACGCTGCGCTATCCACCGACGCACCGGCTGGAGCCGCCGGCGGCCTTTGCCCTGCTCAGCCTCGATCTTCTGCAGCTCTGCGGGCTGCTTTTGATCACCGGCGGCCTTGCCAATCCTTTCTCGGCGCTGGTCTGCGTGCCCGTTATCATCTCCTTCGCCTCGCAACCGATCCGCTACAGCATGCCGCTGATCCTGTTGGCGATGATCTGCATTACCGGCCTTGCCTTCTCGCCCTTCCCGCTTCCCTGGTACGAAGGTGTCTCCGTCAACGTGCACAGCGTCATGCAGCTCGGCGTGTGGTGCTCCATTGCCTCTACCATGGCCTTCGCCGCCTTCTATGCCTATCGCGTCTCCATGGAGGCGTCGCAGCTCGCCGATGCGCTCTCGGCGACGGAGCTGGTGCTGCAGCGGGAAAAACACCTGTCGCAGCTCGACGGGCTGGCGGCGGCCGCGGCGCATGAGCTCGGTACACCGCTTGCGACGATCAGCGTCGTCGCCAAGGAGATGGAGCGTGAACTGCGCGAGGATGACCGCTTTCGCGAGGACGTGGCGCTGCTGTGCAGCCAGAGCGAGCGCTGCCGCGATATTCTCAGACGGCTGACGACGCTCTCCTCTGAAGACGAGGCGCATATGCGGCGGCTGACGCTATCCTCGATGATGGAAGAGGTGATCGCGCCGCATCGCGAGTTCGGGATCACGCTGGAACTGATCGAGAAGAGCCCGCGCTCCGGCGAACCTGTTCTGTCACGCAATGCCGGCATCATGTATGGGCTCGGTAACCTCATCGAAAATGCTGTCGACTATGCTCGCAAGACGGTGACCATTACCGTGGAATATACCGTCGACACTCTGACCATCGTCATCGAGGACGACGGCAACGGCTATTCACCCGAAATACTGGCGCGCATCGGCGAACCCTATGTCACATCGCGCCAGCGGGACGATACCGCCGGCGGCCTCGGACTCGGCCTCTTCATCGCCAAGACACTGCTCGAGCGCTCGGGCGCTACCCTTTTCTTCGGCAATCGCGATCCCGAGACACCGGGAGCTCGTGTCCGCGTCGAATGGCCGCGCGTGCTGATCGACAGTAATTCGACAAAATGATTTTCACGGCTTAAAACAGCGGTCGTCAAAATCGGTTGAATATGCAGGCGGATGGTCGCCGGGATAGAAGATAAAAATGACGGAAAAAGAGAGCGCTTCTCCAAACGCCGGAGTGAAGGATGCAGCGGCCCATATCGGCCCGGATGCCACATTGCTGATCGTCGACGACGACGGCCCGTTTCTACGCCGCCTGGCACGCGCGATGGAAACACGCGGCTTTGCAGTCGAGACGGCGGAATCGGTAGCGGAAGGCGTTGCCAGGTCCAAGGCGAACCCGCCCAAATACGCCGTGGTTGACCTCCGGCTGGGTGATGGCACAGGATTGGACGTGATCGAGGCGATCCGTCAGCGGCGCGACGATACGCATATCGTCGTCCTGACAGGTTATGGCAACATCGCGACGGCGGTGACCGCCGTCAAACTCGGCGCGCTCGACTATCTCGCCAAACCTGCCGATGCGGACGACGTCTATGCGGCGCTGACGCAGCGCCCCGGCGAAAAGGCCGAAGTGCCCGAGAACCCGATGTCGGCCGATCGCGTCCGCTGGGAACATATCCAGCGCGTCTATGAAATGTGTGAGCGCAACGTTTCCGAGACGGCCCGCCGCCTCAACATGCATCGCCGCACGCTGCAGCGCATCCTCGCCAAGCGGGCGCCGAAATAGAGCATGCCTTTGCCTCGGGAGAGGGACGCTATAAGCGCGAGCTGCAAAAAGCGCCCGAAACTAAAGCTCCTCGCCCCCCTCATCCGCCCTTCGGGCACCTTCTCCCCGAGGGGAGAAGGCAAAATCCTTGCCCGTTGCCCATTCGGCCAGCATCAGCCGCTGGGCGGCCGCGCGGGAGAAATTCAGCGTCACGGACTTGCGCGTCGCCGGCGGCAGGCGATGCTCCGGCGCCTCGCGCAGCATATGGGCGCCGTAACCATCCGATAGAAACAGTCCGCAATCCTCAGGGAAGATCTCGAGCGGCACGTCTTTGTGTGTCGCGAAGAACATCCGATCGCAATGCTGCCGGTATTCGGGCCATTTGCGGTCGACGCGAAAGTCCTCGATCGACGTCTTGATCTCGATGATCCAGATCTCGCCCTTCTCCGAAAGGCTGATGAGATCTGCGCGGCGACCGCTGGCGAGCGGCAGCTCCGGTAGGACGGCGTGACGCATGTCGTGCAGTAATAGCTGCACACCCTTGCGTACAAGCATGGCCCGTTCCGACTGCCGACCATCTATTAACGGATTGTTATTGTAAACGTTCAAAATCGTCATGAATTGTCTCGTGGACAGGTCAAGCATTGTTGCAAAAAAACCATGTCCTTCTAATTTGCGCGCCGGCCCTATTTTTGTAGGGCCAGAGCAGCTTGCAAAGACTAGTTTAATGGAAAATATACCGTAGACAAAGATGGTAGATAACCATCCGCCCCCCGCCACGAAATTTCGAGAGACTTTCATGCGCATCCGTAATGCTATGACCGCACTCGGCCTTGTCGCAATGCTTGCATCGGCTGGCTATGCCAGCACTGCAGCAGCAGCGCCGGCCGCCACCGCAAATTCGGCTACCGAGACCATCAAGACTTTCGATGGCGACTATGGTGTGACGACCGACAATGGCTTTCAGCTGCCGGCGATCCCGATCCAGAAGGTGAAGCCGCAGTTTCGCCGTCAGATCGTCGAATACAACACGGATGAAGCTGAAGGCACGATCATCGTCAATACGCGCGAGCGTCACCTCTATTACATCCTTGGCAATGGCGAAGCGATGCGTTACGGCATCGGCGTCGGCAAGCAGGGCTTCTCCTGGTCCGGTACTGCATACGTAGCCTGGAAGCAGGAATGGCCGAATTGGCACCCGCCGAAGGAAATGGCTGTTCGCCGTCCGGAAATTGCCAAGTATGTCGAGGGCGGCATGAACCCGGGTCTTTCCAACCCGCTCGGTGCACGCGCCATGTATCTCTATAACGAAAAGGGCCAGGACACGCTGTTCCGTCTGCACGGCACGCCGGAATGGGCTTCGATCGGCACTGCTGCCTCCTCGGGCTGCATCCGCCTGATCAATCAGGACGTGATCGATCTCTACAGCCGCGTTCTTCCGGGCCGCAGCACCAAGGTCGTCGTTATTCAGTAATCACTTGGCATTCGGATTGAAAAAGGCCGCCGGATCGGTATCCGGCGGCCTTTTGTTTGAGGGATTTGGGATCGATCCCAACCATCACACCCGCCCTCGTCCGAGGCTTCGCCTTTGGCTACGCGCTTTTCCGCTGGCCGCAAGAGTCCCTCCACCTCATCCTGAGGTGCCTTGCCGTCAAAACGTCAGCGCAGACGCCAAGGCCTCGAAGGATCGAGGTGGCCTCCGAAGCAAAGACGGAGCTTACCCTGCGTGCTTTGCCTTCAGTTCGATGCGGCGGCGATGCAGGACCGGTTCGGTATAGCCGTTCGGCTGCTGGCGGCCCTTGAGGACGAGATCGAGGGCTGCCTGGAAAGCAACCGAACCGTCGAAATTGCCTGACATGGCGATGTAGTTGGGATCGCCGGCATTCTGCTGATCAACCACGGCCGCCATGCGCTTCATCGTTTCGAGAATCTGCACTTCGGTGATGACCTTGTGGTGCAGCCAGTTGGCCATGTGCTGCGCCGAGATGCGCAGGGTGGCGCGATCTTCCATGAGGCCGACATTGTTGATGTCGGGTACCTTGGAACAACCGACGCCCTGATCCACCCAGCGCACGACATAGCCGAGGATGCCCTGGCTGTTGTTGTCGATTTCGCGCTGGATCTCCTCCGGCGTCCAGTTCGGTCGCGAGGCGACCGGCACGGACAGGATGTCGGAAAGTTTGGCGCGGGCGCGGCTTTTCAGGCTCTTCTGCACGTCGGCGACATTGACGCGGTGGTAATGGGTGGCGTGCAGGGTCGCAGCCGTCGGGGACGGCACCCAAGCGGTGTTGGCGCCGGCCTTCGGGTGAGCGATCTTCTGCTCGAGCATGGCCGCCATCAGATCCGGCATGGCCCACATGCCCTTGCCGATCTGGGCATGGCCGGAAAGGCCGCATTCGAGGCCGATATCGACGTTCCAGTTCTCATAGGCGCCGATCCAGGCCGCCTGCTTCATATCGCCCTTGCGGATCATCGGGCCTGCTTCCATCGAGGTATGGATTTCATCACCGGTGCGATCGAGGAAGCCGGTATTGATGAAGACGACGCGCTCGCGGGCGGCGCGGATGGCTTCCTTGAGGTTGACCGTCGTGCGACGCTCCTCGTCCATGATGCCCATCTTGATGGTATTGCGCGGCATCCCAAGCAGGTCCTCGACGCGCGAGAAGATGTCGACCGCGAAGGCGACCTCTTCAGGGCCGTGCATCTTCGGCTTGACGACATACATAGAGCCGGTGCGCGAATTCTTGCGACGGCCGTTCGGACCGATGTCATAGAGCGCGATCAGGCCGGTGATCGCAGCATCCATGATGCCCTCCGGTACCTCGTTGCCGTCACGGTCGAGAATGGCCGGGTTGGTCATCAGGTGGCCAACATTGCGCACCAGCATCAGCGAACGGCAATGCAGGTCGAAGGTGCTACCATCCGGCGCGGTATAGGCGACATCGGGATTGAGCCGGCGCGTGAAGCTCTTGCCGCCCTTGGCGACTTCCTCGGTCAGGTCGCCCTTCATCAGGCCGAGCCAGTTCCGGTAGACCTCGGCCTTGTCCTCGGCATCGACAGCCGCGATCGAATCCTCGCAGTCCATGATTGTCGTGATTGCCGATTCCAGGCGAACGTCGGAAATATTGGCTGGATCGGCCTTACCGATATCGGTGTTGGCATCGATGACGATTTCGATATGGATCCCGTTGTGCTTTATGAGGATATGCGAAGGCTTGGCAGCATCGCCGAGATAACCGGCGAAATGGCTGCGATCCGCCAACGCCGTGGCGCCGGGCTTCGCCGTAACTGCCAGCACGCCATCCTTCACGGCAAGGCCGGCGACGTCCTTCCAGCTTGCGCCGGTCAACGGGACCGCGGAATCGAGGAAATCGCGAACCCAGGCGATGACCTTCTCGCCGCGCTTGGGATTATAGGTCCTGCCCTTCTCGGCGCCGTCTGTCTCGGGAATAGCATCGGTGCCATAGAGGGCGTCGTAAAGCGATCCCCAACGAGCGTTGGCGGCATTCAGTGCATAGCGGGCATTCATGACGGGAACGACGAGCTGCGGACCGGCGATCTCCGAGATTTCCGGATCGACGTTGGCAGTCGAGATCGTAAAGGCAGGCCCTTCGGGCACGATATAGCCGATGTCGCGCAGGAAAGCCTCATAAGCAGCGAGATCGACGGGCGCGCCGTTCTTGCGATACCAGTCGTCGAGAGCCTCCTGCATGCGGTCTCGCTTGGCGAGGAGCTCGCGATTCTTCGACCCAAGATCGTGGACGATCTTGGAAAAGCCGGCAAAAAAGGTCTCGGCGTCGATACCCGAACCTGGCAGCGCTTCCCTGACGAGGAAATCATAAAGTACCGGTTCGATCTGCAGCCCGTTCTTCTCAATGCGGCTCATGCCAAATACTCCTCAAGGCCATCTTTTGGCTCATTTTTCACATGCTGCCACTTTGCCGATGGTTTCGCTTCCGTCAATTTGGCAATAGTTCGAAAGATTTATGCGCTCCGGGAAATAATCAATTCATGGCGATTCGCGGTCGGCCACTTGCTGTCGCGATGAACCGTGCCTCGATCAGTTTTCGATTACCCTCGACTTCAGGCGCATCCACCTGCTCATCCATCGCCAACACGAGGTCCACCGCGCCATTGAGCCTTGCCTGCGCCATCGCCGCCTCGGCGGCGCGCGAGCGGGCATTGACGAAGCTCCGGTCCTCGTCAGTAAATCGCAGGCTTTCACCGGCTCCGTTCAGCACATAGATACCATCTTCCGGCATGGTGACGAAAACAGTAACGCTGGTGCGCACCTGGCCGACAACGGCGCCGACGGCGTTGGCGACATCCGAATCGGCGGGAATGGCGCTTTCCGTCGCCAGCATTTCCGCGATGGCAGGGTAATAGACCGGGGCGGAAGCGCCGAGCCCAACAAGGGGGCGATCGAGCGAAATGGCGAAGCGGGCGATGCCCGGCGCTCGGCGAAGGGCGCGATCGATGGAGATGGATTTCGCCGGATTCAGATCGGCAACGCCATCCTCGGCGAGGCAGGCGGCAAGAATGACATCCGCGGACTGACGCGTGAGCCGATCGACGATCTTCTGCGCCAGCTCCTCGACGGATGCGGCAATGGCGCGTCCGGAACCGTCCTTCAGCCGCATCGCCAGAGCTAACCCAAGGCGAGCCGCCTCAGCGTTCCACTGGCCCTGCCGGCCGAGCACATGCATTGCATCTGAGGGCGTCAGGCCGCTCAGATGCACAAGGCCGCGCGCCACCAGCCTGTCCAGCGTCGCCTTCTGCGACGTCATCGTCAGAAGCTTGTCGAGCGCCATGGGAGCAGCGCCAATCCGGTCGAACAACGCCTGCTCGGGTGCCGTAAGACCGCTTGCCAGATGATCCGGCACGCCGGTGCGGAGCGCGAAGCGGCCGGCATTGCGAGCGAGATGCGTCGCCCGCAGCTGCTGCTCCAACACCTCAAGCACCGCAGCGCCGTGTATATGAGCGGCGAGGCTCAGAGGCAGCAGGCGGCGGGGGCCGAGTTCGAAAGCGGCGACGAGGCCGCGATCGTTGATCTTCACTTCGGAATCGCCGCCGAGACCATAGGTGCGCATGGCGACGGCCTCAACCATGGTGCGATAGCCTCCGACCACGGCGCCATCGGCATCCAGCCGTGGCCGGCCATCCTCCATGACGGCGACGTCGGTGGTGGTGCCGCCGATATCGGACACAACGGCATCGTCGAGACCGGTGAGATAGCGCGCGCCGACGAGGCTTGCCGCCGGGCCCGACAGGATGGTCTCGATCGGCCGAAGCTTGGCTTCGTCAGCCGAAATCAGGGCGCCATCGCCGCGCACCACCATCATCGGTGCGGAAATGCCGCGCGTCGCCAGGAACCCTTCGCAGGCGCCGACGAGGCGATCGATCATCGATACGAGACGGGCATTCAGCAGCGTCGTCAGGGCGCGGCGCGGCCCGCCCAGCTTCGATGAAAGCTCGTGGCTGCAGGTGACGGGCAGATGCGAGAGTTCGCGGATGCAGTCGCGCACCCTGATTTCATGAGCCGGATTCCGCACAGCGAAATAGCCGGCAACGGCGAAGGACGAGACCGACTTTGCCAGTTCCGGCAATGCGTCACGCAGCGCCGTCAGATCCAGCGGATTTTCATTACCATGCACATTGTGGCCGCCGGGGAGATAGAGCACGGGATCGGACCCCAGCGCTTCCGCAAGACCATCACGCTTGAGATCATCCGGCCCGAAGCCGATCATGATGAGCCCAGCGCGGCCACCCTGCCCTTCGACAAGCGCATTGGTGGCAAGCGTCGTCGACAGCGATACGAGGCCGATGGCCGAAACGGGAATACCGGCCTTGGCGATGACGGCATCGACAGCGCCGGCAATGCCGACGGCCAGATCATGCCGCGTCGTCAGCGATTTCGCCTTGGCGATCACGCCATCGGTTTCATGGAAGAGAACGGCATCGGTGTAGGTTCCACCCGTATCGATGCCGAGCAGGAAGTGAGATGTCACGGCAATATCCAGCTCTTGAATGCACTGCGATGCCGTTATTGCACCCTTCCGGGCCAAGCCGCTAGCTGGCAGGCGGCAAAAACAGTTCTATCGTCTCGTAACCCGCATCGGCAAACCGCCGCGTGGCTGCGTCGTCAGCTTCTGCACCGGCCAGGGATCGGTTTCTTCGGTCAGGTCGAAGCGGAAACGGCGCATCATGACGGCAAGGGCGATGACCGCTTCCTGCAGCGCGAAGGTCGCGCCGATACAGACGCGGGGGCCCGCGCCGAACGGCAGGTACTGGAAGCGATTGATCTTGGCGCGGTTTTCCGGAAGAAAGCGCTCCGGCATGAAGGCGCGCGGCTTTTCCCAATAAAGCTCATGGCGATGTAGGGTCCAGGGCATGATCAGGACGGTGATCCCCTTTTCTATCGTCACGCGCTCGCCCTTGACGCTTACCCATTCGTCATCGGCGATGGCGGCGCGGTTGATCGACGGCGCTGGCGGATAAAGGCGCATCGCCTCCTCGAAAGCGGCGCGGACATTCGGCATGAGATCGAGCCAGGCAACCGGTTCGCCATCGGTTGCAAGTACCCGGTCGATTTCCTCTTCCATAGCCTCGCGAATGTGCGGACTATTGGCGACGCAATAGAGCGTCCACGCAAGTGCACGGGCCGTCGTCTCATGACCGGCGCCGATGAAGGTGAGGATATTGTCCTCGATCTCCTCCATGGTCAGCCCATCCGGACCGGCCTTTTCGAGAAGCAGCGTGAGGAAATCGTCCGGTGCGCTGGCTCTGTCCCTCCGCATCTTTTCCAGCCGCTTGTCCATGGTGGTGCGGACGATGCCGCGGAACTTGTCGAGCACGCGCTGGCCGCCGATGCGGGTGATGCGCGGCACCCAGGCCGGGGCACGCAAAAGATCCATGGGATCGACCCGGCCCATGCGATGCAGGAGTTCGTTGACCTCATCGGCGAAATGCTCGCCTTCGGTGACGATCTCGCCGGAAAACAACGTCTCCGCCAGAATGGCGAAGGTCAGTTCGGTCATATCGGTAGCGATATCGAACACCGTGCCTTCGTTGCCGACATCCTCGTATTTCTTCACATAATCCAGGCTCTGACCCAACATCTGACCGGCAAAGCCTTGAGCATGGCGCGGCGTGAACACCGGCGCGACCGCCTTGCGCGAGCGCTTCCAGACCGGCCCTTCCGCCGTCAGCAGGCCATCGCGCAGGATCGGCCGGAGCACGAGCTGGCGGATATCGGCCATGCGGTAGTTGGCGGCATTGTCGACCAGAACATGCTTGATCAGTCCGGGATCATTGACGATGAGCGTCCGCTCGTTGAAGAATTTGGTCTTGATCCAGGGTAGCGTATAGGAGGGCTCGCCCCAGAGTTCGAGCGGATTGCGCAGGATCGTGCGGATGATCGTCAAACGGGAGGGCGGCACGGTGCGCGGGATCGGAGCCGGCGGCGAGAAGGCTTCCGGAATCATATCCATGAATCAACTCTCCTCGAAAACTGGCCATTGCCGAACGAACGCAATCAGAGCGGCGCACCCCTTCGATATGGGGAACGCCGCCTGCAAAATCCAGACGATAAAACGTCGCGCTGCCCGCTTATAAAAGCGACTTCAGGTCGCTCAGCTTATCATTGATGAGCCAGCCGTAGTAATTTTCTTCCGGCCAGACCGGCTGGGAGGAGCCGCGGTTCTTGGCGGCAAGGGCGGCGGCGCGCTTGCGGGAATTGCCGAGATTGTAGAGCGTCGCGGTGATGCCCGGATTGCCCGAAATATCCATGCCGGCGATCGAGCGATAGTCATCGATCGACTTACGGATCGAGGCCGCAACGAAGGCGAGCGACAGGTCCGGGTCCATGATCGCCTTGTAGACGCCGCCGGCATCCTTCTCGTCCAGCTTCGCAACACCAGAGGTGCGGCTGACGAGGTCAGAGAGCTCGAGCGCCGTCAGCGGATTGACCTGGCCGAGGCCGAAGGTTTGACCGGCATAGAAAGGCTGGAAGAAGACCGCGCTGAAGCGATTGTCGGGATAGGACTTGCCGCCAACCGTCTTGCCGCGGAAATCGTCTTCCCAGACGTCTTCTCGGCAGGTCCAGAGGCTGTAGGAATCACCCTTGCCTTTGCAGGCATCGAATTGCGGCCGGGCAACGAAATCATCGACGTTTTCGCCATCATAGGCGAAGCGGAAGCTCTGGCCGGCATAGGAAGCGGCCTTGACATAATAGGACTGCAGACCGTCATAGGCGTCCACATTGTAGGTATGCTCGCCGACGAGCGCGCCGATGATGTGGATCGGATCGATGCCGTAAGCGCGCGCCGTCGACTTGATCTTCGCCATCAGCTTGGTGTCGGTCGCCAGCAATTCGCGGACCTTCTGGTACTTGCGTTCAAAGGTCGAATTCGTGCCGCGCGTGCGCCGGACGGAGGCGCCAGGAACCGGCGGCTGCTCGGCATTGCGGTTGCCCGGAGGCACCGCGGTCGCCGCATCCGCATAGGCTGGCATCCAGGAGAAGCTGGCGACCGCCAGAAGAAGGGTGATCAGTATGCGTCGCAAGATGGCCGTCCTGTCGAAGTTTCCACCGATGTTTCCGTGCGGCTGCCTGACGGATAATCTTGGCCGAATAAAGCCACGCGACACAAGAAACGAGCCCCTAACTAAAAAGTTAACGGCCCGCTGTCGAGTGTTTACTGTTTTAAATCGCCTTTGCCGGCCGGCTTACAGAATGAAGCGGGACAGGTCGGTGTTGCTGGCAAGATCGCCGACATGCTCGCGGACGTAGGCGGCATCGATAGTCACCGATACGCCGGCACGATCCGAGGCATTATAGGAGATCTCGTCGAGTACCCGCTCCATGACGGTCTGCAAACGGCGGGCGCCGATATTCTCGACGGTGGAGTTGAGATGCACCGCGACATCGGCGAGCGCGTCGATGGCATCGTCGGTGAAATCGAGCTTCAGGTCTTCCGTTTCCATCAGCGCCTTGTACTGGCGGATGAGGCTTGCCTGCGGCTCGGTCAGGATGCGGCGGAAATCTTCCTTGGTCAGTGGACGGAGCTCGACACGGATCGGCAGGCGGCCCTGCAGTTCCGGCAGCAGATCCGACGGCTTTGAGACGTGGAAGGCGCCGGAAGCGATGAAGAGAATGTGGTCGGTCTTGACCGGACCGTACTTCGTCGAAACCGTCGTGCCTTCGACCAGCGGCAGCAAGTCGCGCTGCACGCCTTCACGGGAGACACCGGCACCCATGCCGCCGTCGCGGGCGGCGATCTTGTCGATCTCGTCCAAGAAGACGATCCCGTCATTTTCGGCCGATTGCACGGCTTCGCGCTGGATCGCCTCATTGTCGATCAGCTTGTCTGACTCGTCGCGGATCAGCTCCTTGTAGGAATCCTTGACCGTCGTTCGCACCTTCTTCGTGCGGCCGCCCATGGCCTTGCCGAACATTTCGGAGAGGTTGAGCACGCCGATATTGGCGCCGGGCATGCCGGGGATCTCGAAGCCACCGGGCATGCCGGAGCCGGTATCGGCCACTTCGATATCGATTTCCTTGTCGTCGAGCTGGCCGTCACGCAGCTTCTTGCGGAAGCTGTCGCGCGTCGCCGGCGAGGCAGTGGCACCAACCAGCGCATCGAGCACACGCTCTTCCGCGCTCATATGCGCCTTGGCCTGCACTTCGGCGCGCTTCTTTTCGCGCACCAGGCCGATACCAACTTCAACGAGATCGCGGATGATCTGTTCGACATCGCGGCCGACATAGCCGACCTCGGTGAACTTGGTGGCTTCGACCTTGATGAAGGGGGCGCCGGCAAGCTTGGCAAGGCGGCGGGAGATTTCCGTCTTACCGACACCAGTCGGGCCGATCATCAGGATGTTCTTGGGCATGACTTCGTCGCGCAGCTCGGGCTCGAGCTGCTGGCGGCGCCAGCGGTTGCGCAGCGCAATCGCCACGGCGCGCTTGGCCTCATGCTGGCCGACAATATAGCGATCGAGCTCGGAAACGATCTCGCGGGGGGAAAAAGTGGTCATTTCGTATGTTCCCTGTCAGGGCTGGAAACTATCAAGAGAGGAACGTCTTAGGCTTCGGCATCGAGCGTTTCGACGACCACATTGTGGTTCGTGTAGACGCAGATGTCGGCAGCAATATCGAGAGCGCGGCGGGCGACATCTTCAGCTGACTTGTCGCTGTCCATCAGCGCGCGTGCGGCGGCGAGCGCGAAATTGCCGCCGGAGCCGATCGCCATGGCGCCATGTTCGGGCTCAAGCACATCGCCGTTGCCGGTGATGGCGAGCGTTACTTGTTTGTCGGCAACCAGCATCATGGCTTCAAGGTTGCGCAGATATTTGTCGGTACGCCAGTCCTTGGCGAGCTCGACGGCGGCACGCATCAGCTGACCGGGATATTGTTCGAGCTTCTTTTCGAGGCGTTCGAGGAGGGTGAAGGCATCGGCGGTCGCGCCGGCGAAACCGGCGATGACATCGCCCTTGCCGATGCGGCGAACCTTGCGCGCATTGCCCTTCATTACGGTCTGGCCAAGGCTCACCTGGCCATCACCAGCCATCACCACCTTGCCACCCTTGCGAATAGTCACGATTGTCGTCATTTAACACCTGTTTGCCCCCGTTTCGGCGGGCTCTCTGCCGGGCCGCGTATCGGCCCCGTCAGCACCTATGTAAGAGGGGTTTTGGCGATTGCAAATGGCAACCGCGCCCGAATAATGGCGGCAAGCCGGCTAAACGCGTAAGGCCTTTGCGTAACTTCTGGATATTTCCCGATACGCCTGATAAGGAACGGCCGTATTCCGATGGAGCAGCCCATGGCAGAGACCGCAGCGACCCGCACGGCAAGCGTTTCCCGCAAGACCAACGAGACCTCGGTCTCCGTTTCCGTCAATATCGACGGCAGCGGCAAATCGACGATTTCGACGGGGGTCGGCTTCTTCGACCATATGCTGGAACAGCTGTCGCGACATTCGCTGATCGACATGGAGATCGACACCAAGGGCGACCTGCATGTCGACGATCACCATGCCGTCGAAGATACCGGCATCGCGATCGGCCAGGCGATCGCCAAGGCCCTGGGCGACCGGCGCGGCATCACCCGCTATGCATCGATCGATCTCGCCATGGACGAGACGATGACGAAGGCGGCCGTCGATCTTTCCGGTCGGCCCTTCCTCGTCTGGAACGTCTCGTTCAGCGCCCCGAAGATCGGCACTTTCGACACCGAACTGGTACGCGAATTCTTCCAGGCCTTAGCGCAGAATGCCGGCATCACCTTGCATATCCTCAACCATTATGGTGCCAACAATCACCATATAGCCGAGACATGCTTCAAGGCCGTTGCGCGCGCACTGCGCACCGCAACCGAGATCGATCCGCGGCAGGCAGGCCGGGTGCCCTCGACGAAAGGCACGCTCGCCTAAGCCCCAAACTGGGGAAGTGAAGAATGGCAAGCTATCTGATTTTGACGCCTCCCGGAGCAACGAACCGGTCCGAAGCATCGGATCGGTATCGCGATCACACGCGATTTATCCGCGACGGCTTTTCGTGGACGGCGTTTTTGTTTCCGACGCTCTGGATGCTCTTTCATCGGCTGTGGCTGCACGCGATCGCTGCGTTTTTGCTGCAGGGTATTGCGCTGGAACTGATGCGTCAGCCGGGCTTCTTTGCCGCTGGAGCCGCACTTCTGCTGGGCGTGCATGTCCTTGCGGCTCTTGAGGGCCGGCATGCGGTCAGCAGTCGTCTCCTTGGCCGCGGCTGGACGGTTGAAAACCTCGTCTCGGCACACGATCTGACGACCGCAGAAGAAATCCACTTTTCACAGCTGGAACAGGCGCCAAACCCGAATATCCATTCGAAAAATTGGGATATCTCGGCCACCAACACGAATACCAGCCGCCCAGGCCCGAGCTTCGGCCTTCCCGGCTATGATGGAGGACGCTGACCATGCGCGTCGCGATTATCGATTATGGTTCCGGCAATCTGCGCTCGGCCACCAAGGCTTTCGAGCGGGCGGCCCGCGAGGCAGGTATAGACGCCGAGATCGATCTGACTGACGATGCCGAGCGCGTCGCCACTGCGGATCGCATCGTTCTTCCCGGCGTCGGCGCCTATGCCGATTGCCGCCGCGGTCTCGATGCCGTGCCCGGCATGACAGAAGCGGTCATCGACGTTGTGGAACACAAGGCCCGCCCCTTCCTCGGCATCTGCGTCGGCATGCAGCTGATGTCGTCGCGCGGGTTGGAAAAGACGATCACGAAAGGCTTCGGCTGGATCAAGGGCGACGTCAAGGAAATGACGCCGAGCGATCCCAGCCTGAAAATCCCGCAGATCGGCTGGAACACGCTGGATATCCGCCACCCGCACGCGCTCTTCGAGGGGATCGAGACCGGGCCTAATGGCTTGCACGCCTATTTCGTCCATTCCTACCATCTGGCCGCCGACCACGGCGACGACGTTATCGCGACGACGAACTATGGCGGGCCGATGACGGCCTTCGTCGGCCGAGACAACATTGCCGGCGCGCAATTCCATCCGGAAAAGAGCCAGAAACTCGGCCTTGCCCTGATTGCCAATTTCCTGCGCTGGAAGCCATAAGGCTCGCGCTCCAAGGACAGACACCATGATACTTTTTCCCGCTATCGACCTAAAAGACGGCCAATGCGTGCGCCTCAAGCTCGGCGACATGAGCCAAGCGACAGTCTACAATCCCGATCCCGGCGCTCAGGCGAAAGCCTTTGAAGACCAGGGCTTCGAATGGCTGCATGTCGTCGACCTCAACGGCGCCTTTGCCGGCGAGACCGTGAACGGTGCCGCCGTCGATGCCATTCTCAAGGCGACCAAAAACCCGGTGCAGCTGGGCGGTGGCATCCGCACGCTCGATCATATCGAAAACTGGCTGTCGCGCGGGCTTGCTCGCGTCATCCTTGGCACGGTCGCCGTGCGCGATCCGGCGCTCGTTATCGAAGCCTGCCGGCGGTATCCGGGCCATATCGCCGTCGGCATCGACGCCAAGGGCGGCAAAGTGGCGGTCGAGGGCTGGGCCGAGGCTTCCGAACTGGGCGTCATCGAACTCGCGAAAAAATTCGAAGGCGCCGGCGTTGCCGCGATCATCTACACCGATATCGACCGCGACGGCATTCTGACTGGCATCAACTGGGACTCGACTTTGGAACTGGCCAATGCCGTTTCCATCCCCGTCGTCGCCTCCGGCGGCCTCGCCTCACTCGACGATATCAAGCGCATGATCCAGCCCGACGCCCGAAAACTGGAGGGTGCGATTTCTGGCCGCGCTCTTTATGATGGCCGGATCGATCCGATGGAAGCACTGGCGCTGATCAAGCAGGCCAAGGAGGCAGCGCAATGACCCTGAAAGCCCGCGTCATCCCCTGCCTCGACGTCAAGGACGGCCGCGTCGTCAAGGGCGTCAACTTCGTCAATCTTGTCGATGCGGGTGATCCCGTCGAGGCCGCCAAGGCCTATGACGCGGCCGGCGCCGACGAACTCTGCTTTCTCGACATCACCGCTTCCTCCGACAATCGCGACACCATCTTCGACGTGGTGGCCCGCACGGCCGAACAGTGCTTCATGCCGGTCACGGTCGGCGGCGGCGTTCGCACGATTGCCGATATCCGCAAGCTGCTGCTCTGCGGCGCCGACAAGGTTTCGATCAATTCGGCGGCGGTCAACAATCCCGATTTCGTGGCCGAAGCGGCCGACAAGTTCGGCAACCAGTGCATCGTCGTTTCCATCGACGCCAAGCGGCGGCGCACCGAGGCACTCGGCGGCGACAATCTGAGCGCCTGGGAAATCTACACCCATGGCGGCCGCAACGCGACGGGCATCGACGCCGTCGATTTCGCCCGCAAGATGGTTGAGCGCGGCGCCGGCGAGCTGCTCGTTACCTCCATGGACCGCGACGGTACCAAGGTCGGCTATGATTTGGAGCTGACACGGGCGATCGCCGATGCGGTGCGCGTTCCGGTCATCGCCTCGGGCGGCGTCGGCGATCTCGACGACCTCGTCGCCGGCGTGAAAGAAGGCCATGCGACGGCGGTGCTCGCCGCTTCGATCTTCCACTTCGGCACCTATTCGGTGGGCGAGGCGAAGCGCTACATGGCCGAGCGCGGCATTCCCATGCGGCTGGATTAGGAGACAGCAAGCGATGAGCGGATTTACCCTTTCCGACCTCGAACGAATCGTTGAGGAACGCTCCAAGGCCTCGCCGGACGAATCCTGGACAGCAAAGCTTTTTGCCGCTGGCCAGCCGAAAGCGGCGAAGAAATTGGGCGAAGAAGCAATCGAAGCCGTGATGGCGGCGGTCACCAACGATCGCGACAATCTTACCTACGAGGCCGCCGATCTGCTATATCATCTTATGGTCGTATTGAAGATTGCCGGCATTCCGTTAGAGAATGTCATGGGTGAGCTCGAAAGGCGCACCGCCCAATCCGGCCTTCAAGAGAAGGCAAGCCGGTAAAACGCAATGACGATAGCGACCAAGACCGAGCCAACACACGAGACGCTCGATATTTTCCAGGCGAAAGCCTATTCGCCCTACTATTTCTTCTCCTCGGAAGAATGGGCGAAATTCCGGGCCGATACGCCGCTGACGCTGACCGCCGATGAAGTGACGCGGCTGCGCTCCATGGGCGACCCGATCGATCTCGACGAAGTCCGGCGCATCTATCTGTCGCTGTCACGGCTTTTATCCTCGCATGTGGAATCCTCGCAGATCCTCTTCGAACAGCGCAATCGCTTCCTCAGCCTTTCCGATATCGCCAAGACGCCCTTCGTCATCGGCATCGCCGGATCGGTCGCTGTCGGCAAATCCACCACGGCCCGTATCCTGAAGGAACTGCTGGGCCGCTGGCCATCGAGCCCGAAGGTCGATCTCGTCACCACGGACGGCTTTCTCTATCCGAACGCCGAGCTGCAGCGCCGCAACCTGATGCAGCGCAAGGGTTTTCCGGAAAGCTACGATACGGCAGCGCTGCTGCGTTTCCTCTCGGCAATCAAGGCCGGCCAGCCGAATGTGCAGGCGCCCTCCTATTCGCACCTCGTCTATGATGTGCTGCCGAACGAATTCAAGACGGTCGACCGCCCGGATATCCTGATCTTCGAAGGCATCAACGTGCTGCAATCGCGGCATCTGCCGGCTGACGGCAAGATCGTACCCATGGTCTCGGATTTCTTCGACTTCTCGATCTATATCGATGCCGACGAAGAACTGATCCACAATTGGTATGTCGCCCGTTTCATGCGGCTGCGCGAGACGGCCTTCCGCGATCCCAATTCCTTCTTCCATCGCTACGCCTCCATCAGCGAGGACGAGGCGCTGGCGATCGCCGAGGGGCTGTGGAAGAACATCAACCTGAAGAACCTGCGCCAGAACATCCTACCGACGCGGCCGCGTGCCGACCTCATCCTGCAGAAGGGCAGGAATCACCTGATCGAGCAGGTGGCGTTGAGGAAGCTTTGAGGATCAGGGCTGGACGCGCCTAAGGGTAAGATTGATCCGTCCGCCGTTCTTCAGCAATGTCGACGTTGCCGGATAGATGCGGTCGACACCGTGAAAGCACAATCTTCCCTCACCGCCCAGAACGACGATATCGCCGCTCGCAAGCTTGAAGGATAGCGTGCGATCATTGCGGCTGAGGCCACCGACCCGGAAGAGGCAAGTGTTCCCCAGCGAGATCGACAGCACAGGCGCCTTGAGATCCTGCTCGTCACGGTCCTGATGCAACCCCATGCGGGCATCGTCGCCATAGAAATTGACGAGGCAGGCCTCCGGAGGTTTTTCATAGCCTGCTATATCGCGCCAGAAATCGAGCAGTTGTGGCGGTATGGCCGGCCATGGGCGGCCAGTGATCGGATGGGTCGACTGATAACGATAGCCGCGCTGCTTGTCCGTCACCCAGCCGAGCGAACCGCAATTGGTCATGCGGACGGACATTTCCTTGCCGGTGCCCGGCATGACCGGCGTGTAGAGCGGCGCCTCGGCCACGACGCCGCGGATCGCTTCAACCAAGGCTTCCTGGGTGGGGCGGTCGACATATCCGGGCAGATGGCGAATTCCGTTGGGGAGCAGCATTTTGGTTTCCTACGATGATGCCGGTCAGGTGAGCGGTCATTGCCGAACTATTGTGCCTGGCCCCTCACCCCAGCCCTCTCCCCGCAAGCGGGGCGAGGGGATCCATCGTGTCCGACGCCAACTCGTCACGAGCAGAGAGTTTCGTTGTTTAGCGCTGTCGTCCCTTCTCCCCGCATTGCGGGGAGAAGGTTAGGATGAAGGCCCAGGCACAGAGTTACGGCAACGCCGAACTTGCCTGACAAAGCCTCATTTTACCCAACCAAATCAAAACTGCAGCCCGAAAACCAAACCTTAGTCGCCGCCGACCTTGCCGCGCATCTTCTTGACCTCGGAGCGCCCGGATTTCTCCTTCAATCGGCGCTCGATCGACCCCTTCGTCGGCTTGGTCTTTCGGCGCGGCGGTGGCGGCGGGGCGGCAGCTTCGAGGATCAGCTCCTTCAGGCGTTCGCGTGCGTCCTCGCGATTGCGATCCTGGCTGCGGAAGCGGCTGGCCTCGATCATCAGAACGCCATCCTTGGAAACCCGCCGGCCGGCGAGCCTGATCGCATTCGCCTTGACGCGGTCCGTCAGCGACGGGGAATTCTGGACGTTGAAGAAAAGCTGGACTGCGGTTGCGACCTTGTTAACGTTCTGACCGCCGGGACCGCCCGCCAGAACGAATTGTTCCGTCAGTTCCCAGCCGGCAATCGTGATTCGATCGTTGATGTAAAGCGCTTCGCTGGCCATGATTTTCTCCGCGCCTGTCTATCCCACATTGATGCGCGGTTGAAAACTACTGACAGATAAAATGAAAACCCGGCGAACTGGCCGCCGGGTTTCACGTGAGTCATTGCTCCGGTGAGATTACTTACTCCGCTGCAACCGGGATCCCCGGAGCGGCATCACGGACGTTGCCGTCCACATGATCCTCGAACTTCGCGAAGTTGGTGACGAACATCTGCACCAGCTTGCTAGCCTGCGCATCATAGGCTTCGCCATTGGCCCAGGTGGAGCGCGGGTCGAGGATCGCGGTATCGACGCCGTCGACCGCGATCGGAACCGCAAAGCCGAAATTCGGATCGATGCGGAATTCGACATTGTCGAGATCGCCCTTCAGGGCGGCAGCGAGCAATGCACGGGTTGCCTTGATCGGCATGCGGCTTCCCTTGCCGTAGGCACCACCGGTCCAGCCGGTGTTGACCAGCCAGCAACGGGCGCCGTGGCGTGCGATCAGCTCCTTGAGAAGGTTGCCGTATTCGGCCGGATGGCGCGGCATGAAGGGAGCGCCGAAGCAGGTCGAGAAGGTCGCTTCCGGCTCGACGACGCCCTTCTCCGTACCGGCGACCTTGGCGGTGTAGCCGGATAGGAAGTGGTACATCGCCTGATCCGGCGTCAGTCTGGCGATCGGCGGCATGACGCCGAAAGCGTCTGCCGTCAGCATGATGATCGTCTCGGGATGACCGGTGATGCCGGATTCCGAAGCATTCGGGATGAAATGCAGCGGATAGGCGCTGCGGGTGTTTTCCGTCAGCGAACCGTCATCGAGATCCGGCCGGCCATGCTCGTCGAGCACGACATTTTCCAGGACGGTGCCGAAGCGGCGCGTCGTGGCGTAGATCTCCGGCTCGGCCTCGGGCGACAGGCGGATGGTCTTGGCGTAGCAGCCGCCTTCGAAATTGAAGATGCCGTTTTCGCCCCAGCCATGCTCGTCGTCACCGATGAGGGTGCGGGTCGGATCTGCCGAGAGTGTCGTCTTGCCCGTGCCCGACAGGCCGAAGAAGATCGCAGCATCGCCTTCGGGGCCAACATTGGCCGAGCAATGCATCGGCATGACGCCGCGTTCCGGCAGGAGGTAGTTCAGGACGGTGAAGACCGATTTCTTCATCTCGCCGGCATAGGAAGTGCCGCCGATGAGGACGATACCGTTGACGAGATCGCAGGCGATCACCGTTTCCGTGCGGCAGCCATGGCGCTCCGGATCGGCGCGGAAGCTCGGCAGGTCGATGATCGTCAGCTGCGGCACGAAGCTTTCCAGTGCCGCGCGATCGGGGCGGATCAGCAGATTACGGATGAACAGCGAGTGCCAGGCGAATTCGGTGATGACGCGCGTCGGCAAAGCATAGTCGACGTCGGCGCCGCCGATCAGATCTTGCACGAACAGGTCCTTGCCGCGGGCATGGGCCAGCATGTCCTCATGAAGCAACTCGAAATGCTCCGGCGACATCGGCTTGTTGTTATCCCACCAGATCTGGTCTTCCGTGGTGGCATTGCGCACCACGAACTTGTCCTTCGGAGAACGGCCGGTGTGCTGGCCGGTCAAGGCCCTGAGCGCGCCATCGGCGGTCAGATCGGCTTCGCGCCGGCGAATCGCTTCCTCATAAAGATGAGCTTCCATGAGGTTATAGCGAACACTGGCGGCGGCTCCCAGTCCGATCGATCCCAGTTCGGTTGCGGGATTGCGAACGCCGAATTGCTCCATCACTTTTTCCTCTACAAAGGGGCTTGGCCGTTAGAACTAACTAAAGCGTAGAGGGCTCTTTTTAAAAGCACAAGAGCCATAAGCGAGAAATATTTAATGATATCAGTTATTTAATCGATTTAAATAAATTTCCTCAATTTTAAATCGTTTGAATGAAGGGTGGGGGGACGTCACATCACACAACCTCAGCGCAAGGGTTTTTCCTCGCGACAATCCTCCCCTTTATCTTTGCCACAATTTGTTCCACCTTTATCCCCATAAGCGCGCCAGGTTACCGCCGACCGAGCTGGCAGACCGCCTGGGCTGGATTCCAAATCCGGGAGACGCGCACTGATGACGGAGACGAACACCATGTTGACAATCGCGCTCGTTGACGACGACCGCAATATCCTGACTTCCGTTTCGATTGCCTTGGAAGCAGAGGGATATAAGGTAGAGACCTACACGGACGGAGCTTCGGCGCTGGACGGGCTGCTGGCCCGGCCGCCTCAACTGGCGATCTTCGATATCAAGATGCCGCGCATGGACGGCATGGAGCTGTTGCGCCGACTGCGCCAGAAATCCGACCTGCCGGTGATCTTTCTCACCTCGAAGGACGAAGAGATCGATGAACTTTTCGGCCTGAAGATGGGCGCTGACGACTTCATCACCAAGCCGTTTTCGCAGCGCCTGCTGGTCGAACGCGTCAAGGCGGTGCTTCGCCGTGCCTCCGCCCGCGAAGCCGCAAATGCTGCCGGCGGCAATGCCGTTGCGAAGCCGGGGGCTGCCCAGCAGGCCCGTTCTCTGGAGCGCGGACAGCTCGTCATGGACCAGGAACGCCATACTTGCACCTGGAAGGGCGAGCCAGTGACGCTCACCGTCACCGAGTTTCTCATCCTCCATTCCCTTGCCCAGCGCCCGGGCGTGGTCAAGAGCCGCGACGCGCTGATGGATGCGGCCTATGACGAGCAGGTCTACGTCGACGACCGTACGATCGATAGCCACATCAAGCGGCTACGCAAGAAATTCAAGATGGTCGACCTCGATTTTGATATGATCGAGACGCTGTATGGCGTCGGCTACCGTTTCCGCGAAGCTGCATAAGAGTTAACTAGACCATACGGCGGACGATGGAATAATGGCATGCGGACGGGATCGCCGATCCCGTTCTTCGAAAGGGCCGTTGGCTTGGCGCAGCTGGTGCAGGACAGAGAGATAGACGACTCGGAAAGCCCGAGCGGCGCTCGAATCGCGCGCCGGCGCTGGACCCATCCCTTCGTTCTGATCCGCCGCATCTTCGGCAATGCCGTCTTTTCGAGCCTGACGCGGCGCATCCTGTTTTTCAATCTAGCGGCGTTGGTCGTCCTCGTCGGCGGCATTCTCTACCTCAACCAGTTCCGCGAAGGCCTGATCGATGCCCGCGTTGAGAGCCTGCTGACGCAGGGCGAGATCATCGCCGGCGCCGTCTCGGCTTCGGCATCGGTCGACACCAACTCCATCACCATCGATCCGCAGAAGCTGCTGGAACTGCAGGCAGGCCAGAGCATCACGCCGGTTCCGAACGACGAGGATCTGGAATTCCCGATCGATCCGGAGAAAGTGGCGCCGGTGCTGACGCGGTTGATCTCTCCGACGCGCACCCGCGCCCGCATCTTCGATGCCGATGCCAACCTGCTGCTCGACAGCCGCCATCTTTATTCGCGCGGCCAGGTGCTGCGCTACGACCTGCCGCCGGTCGACGACGAGAAGCAGAGCTGGTCCGACTGGTTCAGCGGCTTGCTCAACAAGATGCTGCAGCCGGGCAACCTGCCCGTATATAAGGAAGCGCCTGGTGGCGACGGTTCCATCTATCCGGAAGTCATGAACGCGCTGACGGGCGTGCGCGGCGCTGTTGTCCGCACCACGGAGAAAGGCGAGCTGATCGTTTCGGTCGCTGTGCCGATCCAGCGCTTCCGCGCCGTGCTCGGCGTGCTGCTGCTGTCGACCCAGGCCGGCGATATCGACAAGATCGTCCATGCCGAGCGCCTGGCGATTATGCGCGTCTTCGGCGTCGCGACGCTGGTCAACGTCGTGCTGTCGCTGCTTTTATCCTCCACTATCGCCAATCCGCTGCGCAGGCTTTCGGCGGCTGCCATCCGCGTGCGCCGCGGCGGGGCGAAGGAGCGCGAGGAGATTCCGGATTTCTCAGCCCGCCAGGACGAAATCGGCAATCTGTCGATCGCGCTACGCGACATGACCTCGGCACTCTATGACCGTATCGATGCGATCGAGAGTTTTGCCGCCGATGTCAGCCATGAGCTCAAGAACCCGCTGACATCGCTGCGCAGCGCCGTTGAGACACTGCCGCTCGCCAAGAGCGACGATTCCAAGAAGCGGCTGATGGATGTGATCCAGCATGACGTTCGCCGCCTTGATCGCCTGATCAGCGATATCTCCGATGCATCGCGCCTCGATGCCGAGCTTGCACGTTCGGATGCCAAGTCGCTCGATCTGGAAGTATTGCTGCGCGACATGATCGAGATTTCCAGACAGGTCGGCCACAGCAAGAAAGCTGTCGAGATCGACTATATCGTCGACCGCAAACCGGGCAACAGGGCGAACTTCTCCATCGACGGTCACGACCTGCGCATCGGCCAGATCGTCACCAATCTCATTGAAAATGCGCGATCCTTCGTCCCCGCGGAAACCGGCAAGATCACCGTGCGGCTGACGCGGACGCGGACGCGCTGCGTCATCTATATCGAAGACAATGGTCCCGGTATTCAGGCCGAAAATATCGACCGCATCTTCGAACGCTTCTACACCGACCGGCCCGAATCCGAAGGTTTCGGGCAGAATTCCGGCCTCGGTCTCTCGATCAGCCGGCAGATTGCCGAGGCGCATGGTGGGTCGCTGCGCGCCGAGAACATCGTCGACAGCGACGGCTCGACGCTGCTTGGCGCCCGCTTCATCCTGTCGCTGCCCGCCCAGACGACGGCGTGAGCGCTCGCATGGCCGGCGAAGCGACCAATATCCACGCCACTGCAATCGTCATCGGTACGACCGGGCTTCTGTTTCTCGGCCCCTCGGGCAGCGGCAAATCCACCCTTGCCTTCTCATGCCTGACGGCAGCCAGGCCGCTCGGGCTTGCCGCGAGCCTGATCGCAGACGACCGAGTGCTGATCACAGAACAGAATGGCTCCGTTCTCGCGAAATGCCCGCCCTCGATCGCGGGGCTCATGGAAATCCGCTACACCGGTATCGTTCGGATGCCTTATATTTCCGAGGGCGAAATGCACTTTGCCATCCGCCCGGTCGACCCGGAATCGGCGGAAAGGCTGCCACCGGAGGACGAGCAGGTCGATATTAGCGACTCCGTCCGGTTGCCCTTGATCCGCCTAGCCGCAACCTCCGCGAATCCGCTAGCCATAATAATGGCGAAAATCGGCGCGAGTTTCGGCTAATCGGCCATTTAGGCCCGTACAGGCACGCAGATCCTATATTTTAAGCTTGCACTTCGCCTTTTCATCGCCAAGATGTCCCCCCACCGGTGGACGACATTGCTGCATTGCGATATGGGCCACCTGTTTGCGTATGCCATGGGAGCAGTAATATCATGATTGGACTTGTGCTTGTCACTCATGGCAAGCTGGCTGAAGAGTTTCGGCATGCTGTCGAGCATGTCGTTGGTCCGCAGAAGTTCATAGAGACGGTATGCATTGGTCCCGAAGACGACATGGACAAGCGGCGGCAGGACATTCTGCAGGCTGTCGTCGGCGCGGATGACGGGCATGGCGTCATCATTCTCACCGATATGTTCGGGGGCACTCCTTCCAATCTCGCAATCTCCGTCATGAATAGCGGCCACACCGAGGTCATCGCTGGCGTCAATCTGCCGATGCTGATCAAGCTTGCGGGCGTGCGCGGCGACAACAACATGGAAAGGGCCTTGGTGGAAGCTTCGGAGGCCGGGCGCAAATACATCAACGTGGCCAGCCGTGTGCTCAGTGGCAAATAACGAGGCAGACACCGCCCCCATGACCGAGCTTTCCCGGGAACTCCTGATCGTCAACAAGCGGGGCTTGCACGCCCGTGCCTCGGCAAAATTCGTGCAGACCGTCGAAGCCTACGACGCCGCCATCACCGTTTCGAAAGACGGCACGACGGTCGGCGGCACCTCGATCATGGGCCTGATGATGCTGGCGGCCAGCCCCGGCTGCAGCGTGCTGGTGACGGCAAGTGGCAATCAGGCCGCCGAAGCGCTCGAAGCGCTCGACCAGCTGGTTGCCAACAAGTTCGGCGAGGAAATCTAGGGCGCTTGCCTGCAATCCCAACTGGATATAAAGACATAAAGACTTCTTTATATCATCATTGATTTCCAACCTGAAGCCTGCTACACGGCATCATCCACACGCTGTCAGCGTGCAATTCTTGTTGCATTCGGCCGAGGCGTTGCCCACGGCACGATTGCATCGTTCAGGCTGGAGACCTTCATGAGCACTGAAAAGGACTACCTCGTCGCGGATATCGGCCTTGCCGACTATGGTCGCAAGGAAATCGCAATCGCCGAGACCGAAATGCCCGGCTTGATGGCCTGCCGCGCCGAATTCGGCGAAGCGCAGCCGCTGAAAGGCGCGCGGATCACCGGCTCGCTGCACATGACGATCCAGACGGCCGTTCTCATCGAGACACTGGTGGCCCTCGGCGCTCAGGTGCGCTGGGCATCGTGCAACATCTTCTCCACGCAGGACCATGCCGCCGCGGCCATCGCCGCTTCCGGCGTCCCGGTCTTCGCCGTCAAGGGCGAGAGCCTGGAGGACTACTGGACCTATACCGACAAGATCTTCCAGTGGGCCGATGGCGGCCTCTCCAACATGATCCTCGACGACGGTGGCGACGCCACGATGTACATCCTGCTCGGCGCTCGTGCCGAAGCCGGCGAGGACGTGCTCTCCCATCCGCATTCGGAAGAAGAGGAAATCCTCTTCGCACAGATCAAGAAGCGCCTGCAGGCAACGCCGGGCTGGTTCACCAAGCAGCGTGACGCCATCAAGGGCGTGACCGAGGAAACCACCACCGGCGTCAACCGCCTCTACCAGCTCAGCCAGAAGGGCCTGTTGCCCTTCCCGGCGATCAACGTCAACGACAGCGTCACCAAGTCGAAGTTCGACAACAAGTACGGCTGCAAGGAATCGCTGGTCGACGGTATCCGCCGCGCCACCGACGTGATGATGGCCGGCAAGGTCGCCGTCGTCTGCGGCTATGGCGACGTCGGCAAGGGTTCTGCCGCTTCGCTCTCCGGCGCCGGCGCCCGCGTCAAGGTCACGGAAGTCGACCCGATCTGCGCCCTGCAGGCCGCCATGGACGGCTACGAAGTCGTTCAGCTCGAGGACGTCGTTTCCTCGGCCGACATCTTCATCACCACGACAGGCAACAAGGACGTCATCCGCATCGACCATATGCGCGCGATGAAGGACATGGCGATCGTCGGCAATATCGGCCACTTCGACAACGAGATCCAGGTTGCCGCGCTGCGGAACCTCAAGTGGACGAACATCAAGCCGCAGGTCGACATGGTCGAGTTCGCCAAGGGCAACCGCATCATCCTGCTGTCGGAAGGCCGCCTCTTGAACCTCGGCAACGCCACCGGCCACCCTTCCTTCGTCATGTCGGCCTCCTTCACCAACCAGACGCTGGCTCAGATCGAGCTCTTCACCAAGCCCGGCCAGTACAAGAACGAAGTCTACGTGCTGCCGAAGCACCTCGATGAAAAGGTCGCTCGCCTGCATCTTGCCAAGCTCGGCGTCAAACTGACGGAGCTTTCCGAAGAGCAGGCTTCGTATATCGGCGTGACGCCGAAGGGGCCATTCAAGTCCGACCACTACAGATACTGATTATAAAAAACAGTATCCACAACATCTTGTGGCCCTGGCATTGACAAAGTGCCGGGGCTTATTTTTTAGCCAGCTCCCTTCCCGCCGATTTCCTTAGGCAGTATTGTTTTTACACTTGATTCGTGACGAACCGGGCCCGCCCGGAGCCATGAAAATGGGATGTCTTGTCAGGATGCGGCACATTATAGGACGGAGACAGACCTCTTATGTTTGAAGGGGAAGACAACCTGCATCAACCAGCGCTACACCGAGTGGCGGCGCGGTTGCAGCGGGGTAGTTCATATCGGCTTTCGGCAAGAACGAAGCAGGGCAAAGGTCGGCTGGCGCGCCTGAGCCGCTTGCTGCGGCTCAGCGTTTTCGGCGGCCTCATAGCCGGTCTGGCAGGTCCCGTTCTCGCGCAGAGCAACAGCGCCGCGCAGGCGAGCATGCGTCTCTTCACCTCATCCGAAATGGCCGTCTTCTCCGTCATCATCGGCGTCATTTCCGCCGCGCTCCTCTCGACCATGTGGATGGTCCGACAGCGCGGCAACATGGAAAGCGAAAGCCGCGAGATCCGGACGGCCCTTTCGGACGCAAACCAGCGCATTTCGCAATATCAGGCGCTGATTGCCGACAAGAACCGCCGCATCGTCATCTGGGACGGCCCGAACGCGCGGCCCGAACTGCTCGGCCAGCTTCCAGTCGAGACCGGCGCGCCGCAGGACAACGAATTCCTCGCCTTTGGCCGCTGGCTGAAATCATGGTCGGCCGGCGAACTCGACAAGGCGATCGACAAGCTGCGCGGCAGCGGCCAGAGCTTCGACATGGTGGTCGAAACCAACCGCGACGAGATCCTGGAGGCACAGGGCCGCATTTCCGGCGGGCGCGCCTTCGTCCGCTTCATCGCGCTCAACAATCTGCGTGCCGAACTCGCCGAGCTGAAGATCGAGCGCGACCGGCTGATGACCTCGATTTCCACCTTCCAGAGCCTGCTCGATGCCATCGACCTGCCGGTGTGGCAACGCGATACCGAAGGCAAGCTCACCTGGGTCAACCAGGCCTATAGCGAAGCGGTGGAAGCGGTTTCCGCAGAAGAGGCACTCCGCGAGGGGCGCGAATTCCTGACGACGGTGGCCCGCGAACGCATTCGTGCGGCGGCCACGCCGGAATCGCCCTTCCACGACAAGATCTCCACTGTCGTGCACGGCAACCGCACCTTCTTCGATGTCGTCGATGTCAGGGCTCCGAACGGATCGGCTGGTATCGCCATCGACGTGTCCGAGGCGGAATCCGTTCGCGCCGAGCTCGCGCGCACGCTGAAGAGCCACGCCGAAACGCTCGACCATCTGGCGACGCCGGTTGCGATTTTCGACGGCGAGCGGCGGCTGCAATTCTACAATCAGGCTTTCGTCCAGCTTTGGGAGCTCGACATAGCATTTCTGGAAAAGCGGCCCGACAATAGCGAGCTTCTGGACCGGCTGCGCAGCGCCAAGAAGCTGCCCGAGCAGCTGAACTGGAAGACATGGAAGGACGACGTCCTTTCGGTCTATCGCGCACTCGATACACAGGCCGATCTCTGGCACCTACCCAACGGCCAGATTCTCCGGGTCTTCGCCACGGCGCATCCGCAGGGTGGCGCCACCTGGGTATTCGAGAACCTGACCGAGCAGGTCGATCTCGAAACGCGTTACAACACGCTGGTCAAGGTTCAGGGCGAAACCATCGACCACCTTTCCGAAGGCGTCGCCGTTTTCGGCCCCGATGGCCGCATCCGACTGTCGAACCCGGCATTCCGCATCCTCTGGAACATCACCGAGGCACAGGCAAAGCCCGGAACGCATATCCAGGCTCTGGCGGAGGCGTGCGCGCCTTCCTACGACCGGACGGACGGCTGGAAGCGGTTTGCCGAGCAGATCACCAGCTTCGACGACGAGCGGCCTTCATCGCAGGGCACACTCGAGCTTTACTCCAATCTCGTGCTCGACTACGCCGTCATTCCATTGCCGAATGCGCAGACCATGCTGACCTTCGTCAACAAGACCGACAGCGTGCGCGCCGAGCGCGCCCTGACCGAGAAGAACGAGGCGCTGCTCAAGGCCGACGAGCTGAAGAACGATTTCGTCCAGCACGTCTCCTACGAGCTACGTTCACCGCTGACCAACATCATCGGCTTCACTGACCTCCTGAAGACGCCGGGCATCGGCGCATTGAACGAGCGGCAGGCCGAATATATCGACCATATCTCGACCTCGTCTTCCGTACTGCTGACGCTGGTCAACGACATTCTCGACCTCGCGACGGTCGATGCCGGCATTATGCGGCTGAACTATTCCGAGATCGTGCTCAACGATCTGCTCGATGAAGTATCGATGCAGATCGCCGACCGGCTGCAGGAAAGCGGCGTGATGCTTGAGATCACCGTGCCTGCCCATCTCGGCTCCATCGTCGCCGACCAGCAGCGGCTGAAGCAGATCCTGCTGAAGCTCCTGACCAATGCCGCCAATTTCGCGCCCGAGGGGTCGACGATCTCGCTTAAATGCGGACGCGAGGGCATGGATTTCGTCTTCTCGGTCTCAGACAGAGGTCCCGGCATTCCGGAAGAGCTGCTTCACACGGTCTTCAACCGCTTCGCCTCCGGCGGCAAGGGCGGCAAGCGCAGCGGTGCAGGCCTTGGCCTTTCCATCGTCGAAAGCTTCGTCAGCCTGCATGAGGGCGAGGTTTCCATCGAAAGCCAGGCCGGCAAGGGGACGATGGTGACCTGCCGGATCCCTTCGGCTGAGTTGCCCCATTCCGTCGCAGCAGAATGACAGCCTCCGGCAGCAGCATTTCCCTCTTCCTCGCAGATGATACGGCCACAGCCCAGCTCGGCGAAGATCTGGCACTGGCCTTGAAGGCCGGTGACTGTCTGGCACTGTCGGGCGATCTTGGCGCGGGCAAATCCTCGCTCGCACGCGCGCTGCTGCGAGCCATGGCGGACGATGCCGAACTGGATGTGCCGAGCCCGACCTTCACGCTGGTGCAATTCTATGAGTTGCGCATCCCGGTCTCGCATTTCGACCTCTATCGCCTCGGCGATCCGAGCGAATTGACGGAGCTCGGCTTTGACGAGGCCCTGCAGACCGGTATCTGCCTCGTCGAATGGCCGGAAATGGCCGACGGAGAACTGCCGAATGAGCGCGTGGACCTCAAGCTCATGCATGAGGGCGAAGGGCGGCGCGCCGCAATCACGGCACCGGCCAAACAGATGGCGCGCATCGAGCGCGTGCTAGCCATCCGCACCTTTCTCGATTCGCATGGCTATCGCAGTGCTCATAGGCGCTTCCTCACGGGCGATGCCTCGCTGCGTGCCTATGAGTCCATCTATCCCAAGGACGGTGGCGGCCGCGTGATCCTGATGGATTGGCCACGCCTGCCGGAAGGGCCGGCCGTGCTCGACGGCAAGCCTTATCCGAAGGTCGCGCATCTGGCCTGGGATGCCTATCCTTTCGTTGCGGTCGCCAATATCCTGCGCGAGAACGGTTTCGCTGCGCCGGAAATCTTCGCCGCCGACTACGACCAGGGCATTCTTCTGATCGAGGACCTCGGCACCGGCGGCGTGCTCGACGCCGAGGGAAAGCCTATTGCCGAACGCTATCGTGCCAGCGTCGCCTGCCTTGCGCATCTGCACGGCCTTTCGATTCCCCGCGATATTCCAGTCACGCCCGATCACGTCCATCACATTCCGGATTTCGACCGGACCGCGATGAAGATGGAAGCGCGGCTGTTGCTCGACTGGCATCTGCCCTGGAAGCGGGGCGCGCCGGCAAGCGACGAGGAACGGGCCGACTATCTGACGATCTGGGACAAGTTGATAGATCAGCTCGATGACGCGGAAACGAACCTGCTGCTGCGCGACATGCATTCGCCGAATATCATCTGGCGGGCGCATGAACAGGGCATAAAGCGTATCGGCCTCATCGATTTCCAGGACGCGATGATCGGGCCGACCTCCTATGACGTCGCTTCGCTGGTGCAGGATGCGCGGGTGACGATCGAGCGCGATCTGCATGACCAGCTGATGGCGGACTATCTCGCACTTCGCCATGCCCAGGGCGGCTTCGACGAGGCTAAATTCCTGAAGAGCTGGGCGATCATGTCGGCGCAGCGCAATTGTAAGCTCGCCGGCCTCTGGGTGCGGCTCTTGCAGCGTGACGGCAAGCCCGGATATCTGAAGCATATGCCGCGCACGCTCGCCTACCTCGCCATCGCCTTCGAGCACGAAGCGCTCGCGCCTCTGCGCGAATGGTGCGAGAAAGCTGGGATCGGCCGGGCATAAGAGCCAGAGACCGGCGACGGCTTTCCTCCCCTGTGCTAAGGAAAACGGATAGCGAATCGAAAGTTCGAGGCGAGATGACCATCAAGCAAGCCATGGTATTGGCCGCAGGGCTTGGAACCCGCATGCGGCCGATCACCGACACCATCCCGAAGCCGCTGGTGAAGATCGCCGGCAAGGCGATGATCGATTATACGCTGGATGCATTGGTGCAGGCAGGTGTCGAGCGGGCTGTCGTCAATGTCCATCACCATGCCGACCAGATGGAGGCGCATCTGCGCAGCTATCGCGGCCTTGAAATCCTGATTTCCGACGAACGGGACGCGCTGCTGAACAATGGCGGCGGCCTCGTCAAAGGCCTGAAACTTCTGAGCCGCGATCTGGTGTTCGTCATGAACGCCGATCTGTTCTGGATCGGCGAGAAGCCAGGCCATCCGACCAATCTCGAAAAGTTAGCCGGATTCTATGACGACCAGCGCATGGACATGGCTATGCTCTGCGTCGAACTGGAACGGACCACAGGCCATAACGGCAAGAATGACTTCGCCATGGCGCAAGACGGAAGGCTCGCCCGCTACCGCGATGTCGGACGCGATGGCGTCGTTTATGCCGGTGCAATCGCGATGAACCCCTCCTTCCTCGATGACGCGCCTGATGATGCCTTCAACGTCAATATCTACTTCGACAAGGCCATTGAGCGCGGCCGGCTCTACGGTACCATGATGGATGGTCACTGGTTGACTGTCGGTACGCCGGAGGCGATCGGCGAGGCGGAGGAAGCGATCCGGACGTTCCGGGCGTTTGCGTGAGCCTATGACGGGCGGGCACCGGCAGCGCATCCTGACGATTCCGGCGGGCCTGCCCTTCCTGAAGACCCTTGCGTCCGCTCTCTGCGACGGGCGGTTGACCGAACATTTCCGCCATGATCCGAGCGACCCGCTGTCGCTCGCCAAGGTCAGCATCTTCCTGCCGACGCGGCGCGCGGCGCGCGTACTGCGGTCGGAATTCGTCGATCTGCTCGGCGGCCGTTCCGCCATTCTGCCCGTCATCCGCCCGCTCGGCGAAACCGATGACGACAGCGGCTATTTCGAAGAAGCCCTGCCGGAAACGGCCGACCTGGCACAGCCGCTTGCCAATACGGCGCGGCTCTTGGAACTGGCGCGGCTGATTCTTGCATGGCGCAACAAACTGCCGCAGATCGTGCGCGACATTCACTCCGACTCGCCGCTGGTGGCGCCTGCAAGCCCGGCGGATGCCATATGGCTCGCCCGCAATCTCGCCGAGCTCATCGATTCGCTTGAGACTGAGGATCGTGAATGGAGCGAGCTTGCCAGCCTCAACGCAGAGGATCATGCGCTCTGGTGGCAGCTGACGGCGGAATTCCTGGCGATTGCCAGCGCCTTCTGGCCGGCGCGCCTCGAAGAGCTCGGCAAATCGTCGCCCGCCCGCAACCGCAATGCCATCCTGCGTGCCGAAGCGCAGCGGATCTCCACCATGCGGCACCCCGGGCCTGTCATCGTTGCAGGCTCGACCGGCTCGGTGCCGGCAACGGCGGAGCTGATCGCGGCCGTCGCGGCCCTGCCGCAAGGCGTGATCGTGCTGCCCGGCGTCGATCTTGCGATGCCGGAAGAGGATTGGCAGCTGGTGGCGCCCGAAACATCGATCGGCGAAAGGGCAGACCCGACGACGCGCAGCCATCCGCAATATGGTCTTTCCCTGCTCCTGAAGCGGTTGCGCGTCACCCGACGCGATGTCGAACCTGTCGCGGATGCGGCTGATACCATGCAGATGCGGGCCCAGATCCTGTCGCGCGCCCTGGCGCCGGCCAAGGCGACGAGCGGCTGGGGAAGCTGGCGCAAGACGCTCGCTTCCGATGCGATCCCGGATGCATTCGCCGATGTGGCGCTGATAGAAGCGGCTAATGAGCGCGAGGAGGCGACCGCGATCGCCATCGCCTTGCGGCTGGCGTTGGACAAGCCGGGGCGCAACGGCGGTGAAAGCCAGGCGGCCTTGATCACGCCCGACCGCAATCTCGCCCGACGCGTGACGGCCGAGCTTGCCCGTTTCGGCATCACCGCCGACGATTCGGCCGGCACGCCGCTGAACGCAACGCCACAGGGCACGTTGCTGCAATTGCTACTGGAAGCATCCCTTCGACCCGGCGATCCCGTTGCCGTCGTCTCACTGCTCAAACATCCCCTCGCTTTGTTCGGCCTGCCAGCAGAAATACACCAGCCGGGCATCGATGCGCTGGAGATCCTCGCGCTCAGGGGCGGCGTCGACAACATCGACATCGGCAGGCTGGAAGCCCTGCTCGACGACCGCGTGGCAGAACAGGCAAATGACCGCCATGCGCCGCAATGGCGCAAAGCGCTGCCGGCCGAGGCCATCGAGCATGCGCGGGCGCTAGCCCAGCGAGTGACGGCGGCCTGCGAACCGCTGGTATCGGCGCTGTCCCTGCCCGCGTCAGAGAGCCTCCTAACACTTTCGGATTGGGCCGAGCGTACGGGCCGTGCCCTTGAAGCTGCAGCCGTCGACGAGCGCGGCAGCCTGGCAGGCCTCTGGTCTGGCGAGGCGGGAGATACGCTTGCCAGCCTGCTTCGGGATGTTATCGAGACCGAAGGTCAGCTTGAAGCCGATGGCGTGCAGTGGATCGACATCATGGCTGCGCTCGGTGTGGGACAGGCGGTGAAGCCGCGGGCGCTCAGCCATCCCCGTCTCTTCATCTTCGGCACGCTGGAAGCGCGCTTGCAGAGCGTCGATACGCTGATCCTTGGAGGGTTGAACGAGGGTTCCTGGCCGGGGCAAACGGCAAACAATCCCTTCATTTCGCGCAGCATGAAAACCGAGATCGGACTGGAGCCACCCGAGCGCCGCATCGGCCAGCTGGCGCACGATTTCGAAATGGCGAACGGAACGCGCGACCTGATCTATTCCCGCGCGCTGCGACAGGGCTCGACGCCGACGGTCGCATCCCGCTGGCTGCAGCGGCTGATCGCACTCGGCGGCAAGGAGCTGGAAGAGGCCATGAAGGCGCGCGGCGACCAGTATCGCCATTGGGCAGCGATGATCGATGACGGCGAAAACCAGGCGCCGGCGCTGCGCCCGGCTCCGAAGCCGCCTGCAGAATTGCAGCCGAAGAGCTATTCCTTTAGCGAAGTGGGCCGGCTGCGACGAGATCCCTATGCGATCTATGCCCGGCGCGTGCTGCGGCTCGATCCGGTCGATCCGTTCAACCGCGATCCCGGCCCGGCTGAGCGGGGCACACTCTACCATAAGATCATCGATCGCTTCGTCCGCGAAGGGCATGTGGCTGGCACGCCCGATGCGGCACTGGCGATGGATCACATCATCGCGGAGCTTTTCGATGCCGAAAAGCTGCCCGTCCATATCGACAGCGTCTGGCGACCACGTTTCCGCGAGGTAGCGCGCGCCTTCCTCGATTGGGAAGCGGAACGGCGGCCGGTGGTTCGCAAAACTGCGACGGAAGTGCCTGCCGGCGTCGAGATCGAGCCTATCGGCATTCGTCTCACAGGCGTTGCCGACCGCATCGATATCAAGAGCGACAAGGGCGCCGATCTCATCGATTACAAGACCGGCTACAATCCCTCGCCGCCGCAAGCGCGCGCGCTGCTCGATCCGCAGCTGGCACTGGAAGCCTATGCGCTGAAGGCAGGCGCCTTCCGCAATATCGGCGCACTGATCCCCGAGAACCTGCTTTATGTGCGGCTGCGGCCCGGCGATCGTTTCAAGGTCGACCAGGTCAACAACGAGCATTCCAGCCGCGGCGGCAAGACGGAAACGAAGTCGGCTATGGATCTCGCGCAGGAATCGATGGACCAGCTGGTGAAATTCGTCTCGCTGCTGCAATCGGGCGAGAAAGGCTTTTCCTCGCGGCTGATCCCGGCGCAGCAGTTCGAATATGGCGGTGACTACGATCATCTCGCCCGCGTTTCGGAATGGTCGACGGCCGAGACCGAGCAGGAAGGCGGCGGCGATGAGTGACTTTCCCGCCGAAAATATCGCCATCCTGCCCGAGAGCGACGATCCCGGCGTCTGGATCAGCTGGACGACCATCCAGCAGTCCATCGCCTCCGATCCCGAACGCTCAGCCTGGGTTTCGGCCAATGCCGGCTCCGGAAAGACGCACGTGCTGACGCAGCGCGTCATCCGTCTGCTTCTTTCCGGCGCGCGGCCCTCGGCGATCCTCTGCCTCACCTATACGAAGGCCGCGGCCTCCGAAATGTCGAACCGTGTCTTCGACCGGCTCGCGGCCTGGGCGACGATGCCTGACGAAGAATTGAAGAAACGTATCGCCGATATCGAGGGCAACGAGCCGGATCTCTTCAAGCTTGCCGAGGCGCGGCGGCTCTTTGCCAAGGCGCTGGAAACGCCGGGTGGACTGAAGATCCAGACCATCCATGCCTTCTGCGAAGCCATGCTGCATCAGTTCCCGCTCGAGGCAAACGTCGCCGGGCATTTCTCCGTTCTCGACGATCGAGCGGCCGAGGTCCTGCTTGATGATGCCCGCCGTGCGCTGCTGACGGCAACGACACCGCATGGCGATGCCGAACTGGCGCGAGCGTTCGACTATGTACTCGATCTCGGCGACGAGTCCGGGCTCGAGACCCTGCTCGGCGATATCGTTGCCAATCGCAATGCGATCCGTCGTTTCACGGAAGCAGCCGAACGCAAAGGTGGCATCGAGGCCGCGTTGCTTGCCCGGCTCGGCCTCACGCCCGGAGAGACAGAAACGGGCATTGCCGAGCAGTATTGGCCGTTGCCCGATCTGTCCGGCGCAACACTGGAGCTTTATCTCACGCTCGCCGACCAGAAGGGCGGTGCCAAGGCTCAGGAAGTTGCTTATGCGCTGCGCCTCGCCAAACGCGAGGCAGAT
Source organism: Rhizobium sp. BK289 (assembly GCF_014193575.1). Classification (NCBI taxonomy): domain Bacteria; kingdom Pseudomonadati; phylum Pseudomonadota; class Alphaproteobacteria; order Hyphomicrobiales; family Rhizobiaceae; genus Rhizobium; species Rhizobium sp. BK289. The sequence continues at coordinate 95,695 of NZ_JACHZO010000019.1, read as the reverse complement.
CCGCTTGCCCGCGCCGAGATCCTCGAGAGGGCCATGCTGACCGCCAAGGGCGAACCGAAATCGGACAGCCAGTTCTTCGTCAAGGCAATGCTCGCCGATGCGCCTGCCCTCGCCGATGCCGTGGCTGCGGCGCGCGCCCATGTCGTTGCCAGCCGCGACCGGCTGAAGCTGATGCGGATGTATCGGGCCACCCATGCTGCGCTCATTCTCGCCGATCGTCTGAATCGCGACTATGAGGAGCTGAAGAAGCGGCGCAGCCAGCTCGATTTCGAAGACCTTATCACCCGCACTGCCGACCTTCTGACCAAGAAGGATGTCGGGCCGTGGATCCACTACAAGCTGGATCAGGGCATCGATCACATTCTCGTCGACGAGGCGCAGGATACGAGCCCGATCCAGTGGAGCGTCATCCAGTCGCTGGCGGAGGATTTCTTCTCCGGTGACAGCGCCCGGCCGACGCTGCGCACGATCTTTGCCGTGGGTGACGAGAAGCAATCGATCTATTCGTTCCAGGGTGCCCGTCCCGAACGATTTTCGGAGGAGAGCGACCGCACAAGGCGGCGCGTGGCGGCGAGCGGCCAGCAATTCTCGTCGATCCGCCTGCCCCTCTCCTTCCGCTCGACGGCCGATGTGCTCGGCGCCGTCGATCATGTCTTCACCAGTGCGGAGAATGCCCGGGGGCTTAGCGCCGTCAACGAGCCTGTCGTGCACCGCTCCAGCCGCATCGGCCACCCCGGCGCCGTTGACCTCTGGGAGATAATCGCGCCAGAGCCGGCCGCCAAGGAAGAGGACTGGACGGCACCTTTCGATTCGACGCCGGAAAGCGCACCCGCGGCCATTCTGGCACGACGGATGGCACATACGATCGGCAATCTCGTCGGGCGGGAAACAATTATCGAGAAGGGCAAGGCCCGCTTTATCGAGGCCGGCGACATTCTGGTGCTGGTGCGCAAGCGCGACAGCTTCGTCAACGCGCTGACCCGCGCCCTGAAGCGGCGCGGCAACATTCCCGTCGCCGGCGCCGACCGTCTTGTCTTGACCAGCCATATCGCCATTCAGGATCTTCTGGCGCTCGGCCGCTTTCTGTTGCTGCCGGAGGACGATCTCTCGCTGTGTGCGCTCCTGAAAAGCCCATTGTTCGATCTGAGCGAGGAAGATGTCTTTGCTGTAGCCGCCTATCGCGATGACGAGGAAAGCGTCTGGAGCCATCTGCAGAGATTTGCAACCGACGGCCACGACCGTTTCAGCCAGGTGGTCGAACGGCTGAAGACTTTCCTTGCCCTCTCGAAGAGCCTGCCCGTGCACGATTTCTATGCGCGCGTGCTCGGCAGCTTCGGCGGCAGACGGAAGTTTCTGGCACGGCTCGGCACGGAGGTCAGCGATATCCTCGACGAATTCCTGACCTTCACGCTCGATCAAGAGACGAGCGGCCTGCCCGGCCTGCAATCCTTCATCTCGACGCTGGAGTTGGAAGCGCCGACGGTCAAGCGCGAGCAGGACAAGGGCCGCAACGAAGTGCGAATCATGACGGTGCATGCCTCGAAGGGGCTGGAAGCGCCGATCGTCTTTCTCGTCGATGGCGGCGGCAAGGCCTTCACCCACACACATCTGCCGAAGTTGCGGCTGATCGAAACCAGAGGAGATGAGATCCCGCTGCCGGTCTGGGTACCGGTCTCGGCGCTCGCCAATTCGCTGACGCAGGCCGATACGGCGCGGCTGCAGGCGCTGGCGGAGGAGGAATATCGCCGACTGCTCTATGTCGGCATGACCCGCGCCGCCGACCGGCTGATCATTTGCGGCTACCGTGGCGTCCGCGAGAATGCCGATACCTGGCATGCGATGATTTCAACCGCCCTGCGTGGCGATGAGCTGCACTGCACGCAGAAGACTTTCACCGGCCCTGATGGCGATTGGCAAGGCTTGAGCTGGCGGGTTGCCCAGGTCCAGCTCGAATTCGAGACCGCTAAGGGGCATGAGAAGCGTTCCGAACGCGCTGGCCTGCCTGGCAGCCTCCACCGCCCCCTGCCACCGCAACGAAGCCTGCCGCGGCCTCTCAGCCCCTCCGGCGTCGGCACCGTCATCGATGAGGAAGCCGACGATCTATTGGTGACTTCGGCGCTTTTCGGCGAGAAGGCGAAATCCGACCGCGCCCTGCAGAAAGGCCGCTTCATTCACCGGATGCTGCAGACCTTGCCCGAGATCGCGCCCGAGGAACGCGCTGATGCCGCCCGCTGCTATGCCGAACGGGCCGCGCGCTTCTGGCCGCAGGCCGAGCGCGAGGCACTGGTAAAATCTGTCATGGCGCTGCTGTCGCATCCGGATCTGCAGGGCACGTTCAGCACCCATGCGCAGGCCGAAGTATCGATCATGGGCACGCTAAAGCTCGGCAGTCAGTCCTATGCCGTCTCTGGCCGTATCGACCGACTCGCGGTGCTCGACGACCGTGTCGTCATTCTCGACTACAAGACGAATCGCGTGCCGCCTGACGAGGAAAACGCCATTCCCTTCGCGCATAAGGCACAGCTTGCCATCTATCGCGAGATCCTTGCGCCGCTTTACTCCGGAAAGCGCATCGACTGCATGCTGGTCTATACCGAAAATGCCTCGATCTACATGCTGTCGGACGGGGCGCTTGCATTGGCGCTTGCGGAGCTCGAGACAAAGTGAAATACCACATATTGACATATGGGCACCGCACCATCACATATCTTGCAACCCGCAAATCCTGGTAAGGAGCAGCCTATGGCTACCGTTAAAGTCGATACCTCCAACTTCGCCACTGAAGTGCTGCAGTCTGCAGAGCCTGTTGTCGTTGATTTCTGGGCCGAATGGTGCGGCCCGTGCAAGATGATCGCCCCGGCTCTGGAAGAACTCGCCGTGCAGTTCGAAGGCAAGGTCAAGGTTGCCAAGCTTAACATCGACGAGAACCCGGAACTGGCCGCCCAGTTTGGCGTTCGCTCGATCCCGACGCTCGCCATGTTCAAGGCCGGCGAAGTTGCCGACATCAAGGTTGGCGCCGCCCCCAAGACAGCCCTGCAGAGCTGGATTTCCAGCGCATCCTGATCCGTATCGATCGCATGGAACAAGAGCCCCGCTTCGGCGGGGTTTTTTGTTGGTGCGGAGAGAGCGAGCCATCCTCGCCCTTCGAGGCTTCGCACCTCAGGGTAAGGATGGGGCAGGCTCGTCGCCGTGGCAAAGCACAGGCAACGAAGAAATGAGCCCGGAGCGGCTGGGCGCAAAGGTTAGCCCTCATGCTGAGGAGGCCCCCAGGCCGTCTCGAAGCACGAGGGCGGATGGTTGACCACCCGACCAAAATCACCGCGGCGGCGTGCCGTTGTCCGCAAGCACATCGCCGACCAGATAAAGCGAACCGCCGATCAGAATGCGCGGCGCTGACGAGTTCGGCACTGCGACGGCCTTGATGGCATCCAGCGCCTCGACGACATCAGACATGGGCTCGCCTATGAGGCCGGCATCATAGGCGGCATTGGCCAGGATGACCGGATCGATCATCGCTTCACTGCCGCGGATCGGCACGCAATAGACCTTCTCCGCAAGGCCAGCAAAGGCCTTGAAGTATCCCACTGGATCCTTGGTATTGATCATGCCGATGATCAGGAACAGAGGCCGCGGCTGACGTTCCTCGAAATTGGCCATGGCCTCCGCGATGACTTCGCCGGCGCCGGGATTGTGGCCGCCATCGACCCAGATTTCCGCACGCTCGGGGGCATGCGGTAGCAACTCGCCATCCGTCAGCCGCTGCAGGCGTCCCGGCCACTCGACCGATGTCATCGCTTTTTCCATCATCGCTTCGGTGACGACGAAACCGGCGGCCTTGACCGCCCGTATGGCGGCAGCGGCATTGCCATATTGATGACGGCCCGGCAGGCGCGGCAGCGGCAGATCGGCCAGACCGAACTCGTCCTGATAGACCAGCTTGCCATATTCCTCATGGGCGGAAAAATCCTGACCGAACACGGCCGTCGGGCAGCGAAGCCGCTCGGCCGTCGAGATCAGCACATCGAGCGCGGCATCATAGTCCTGATGGCCGATGACGACCGGATGGCCGGCTTTGAGGATGCCCGCTTTCTCGGCCGCGATCAGCTCGACGCGATCGCCGAGGTAGGGCTGATGATCGAGCGAAATCGGCATGATGACCGAGACGGCGGGATCGGAAATGACATTGGTGGCATCGAAGCGACCGCCGAGACCGACCTCGATGACGGCAACATCGGCCGGATGCTCGGCAAAGAGGAGAAAGGTCGCGGCTGTCAGGATTTCGAAAACGGTGATCTTCTGCCCGTCATTGGCCTGGGCGATACGCCTCAGCACATCGGCGAACACGGTATCGTCGACAAGCCTGCCGCGGCCGCCCTTGACGCCGATGCGGTAGCGCTCGTGCCAGTTGACGAGATGGGGCGAGGTATGGACATGAACGCTATAGCCGCCGGCTTCGAGCAGCGCGCGGCAAAAGGCCGTCACCGAGCCCTTGCCGTTGGTGCCGGCAACATGGATCACCGGCGGCAATTTCTGGTGGGGATTTCCGAGGACTTCGAGCAGCCTTGTTATTCTCTCCAGAGAAAGATCAAAGCCCTTGGGGTGCAACCCCATGAGCTTCTCTATCTCGCGTGCTGCCTCGCTCATTGCGGACTGATCCATAGACGTCATCCCGCACCTCCGCCCGTCGGCAATCGATGATGTCAGGCGCTCGCTGCTATCGCCAGTGCCGCGCCATTCTTGCTCTTGACCGATACGTCGTTTGCCGGCGCCTTGGTCAGGATCCTCAGAAGCGTCGCCAAAGTGTCCGGAATGTCGTGACGCTTGACGACCATGTCCACCATGCCGTGCTCCAGCAGGTATTCCGAGGTCTGGAAGCCCTCGGGAAGCTTTTCCCGCAGCGTTTGCTCGATCACGCGCTTGCCGGCAAAGCCGATTTCGGCGCCGGGTTCGGCGAGATGGATATCGCCGAGCATGGCGTAGGAAGCCGTGACGCCACCGGTCGTCGGATTGGTCAGAACCACGACATAGGGTTGGCCCGATTCCTTCAGCAAATCGACGGCAACGGTCGTGCGCGGCAACTGCATCAGTGACAGGATGCCCTCCTGCATGCGGGCGCCGCCCGAAGCCGGGAACATCACGACGGGGCATTTTTCGGCAATCGCGCGCTCGAAAGCCTTTACGATGGCTTCACCTGCTGCCATGCCGAGCGAACCGCCGATGAAGTTGAACTCATGCACGATGGCGACGAGCTTCAAGCCGCGAACCTTGCCGAGGCCGGAGAGGATCGTATCTTCCTGCTCGGTCTTCAGGCGGCTATCCTTGAGGCGATCGGTGTATTTCTTCGAGTCGCGGAACTTCAGCGGGTCCTGCGCGACCTTCGGCTGCGGCAGGGCTTCGTATTCGCCGTTGTCGAAGAGATCGGCAAGACGTGCCTTGGCCGGCATCTTCATATGGAAGCCGGATGCGGGGATAACCCACTTGTTCTCTTCCAGATCCTTGTGGAAGACCATTTCGCCGGTTTCCGGACATTTGATCCAGAGATTCTCCGGAACCTCGCGGCGGCCCAGCATGGAATTGATCCGCGGGCGGACGTAGTTCGTGATCCAGTTCAATTCGAAACTCCTAATCGACCGAATTAATCGATAGCTCAGTCGTCACCAAATGCCCATAGGCCTTTTCCTCAATCCGCAGCGGATTGCCGAAGGGCCTATATGGGGAAACTATTCGGCGGCAACAAGGCGGGCGGAACGAGTGCCTGTCGACAGACCGCGCACCAGGGTGGCCACGGCCTGGATGGTATCGGCCGTTGCCTTGCCGTCCTTGGTGAGACTGGTGGCGATCTGGTTGACGATCGCGGTGCCGACAACGACGCCATCGGCGGCAGCGCCGATCAGCTTGGCGTGCTCGGCCGTCTTGACACCGAAGCCGACGCAGACCGGCAGGTCCGTGTGCTGCTTGATGCGCGTGACGGCGCCGGAAACCAGCGACGGATCCGGTAGAGCCGAACCGGTGATGCCATTCATCGAGACATAGTAGACGAAACCGGTCGTGTTCTTCAGAACCGCCGGCAGGCGCTTATCGTCGGTGGTCGGTGTTGCGAGGCGAATGAAGTTGATGCCCTTGCGGATCGCCGGAATGCAGAGCTCGTCATCCATTTCCGGCGGCAGGTCGACCACAATCAGGCCGTCGATCCCAGCGGCAAGCGCGTCATCGAGGAACTTCTCGACGCCGTAAATATAGATCGGATTGTAATAGCCCATCATCACGATCGGCGTATCGGCATCGACTTTACGGAAATCGGCGGCGAGCTGCAGCGTCTTCTTCAGCGTCTGTCCGGCCTTCAGGGCGCGCTGGCCGGCAAGCTGGATCGCCGGGCCGTCAGCCATGGGGTCGGAAAAGGGCATGCCGAGTTCGATGACGTCGGCGCCGGCTTCCGGCAACGCCTTCATGATGCCGAGCGAGGTCTCGTAGTCGGGATCGCCGCCCATGAAATAGGTGACGAGTGCCGGGCGGCCTTCTGCCTTCAAAGCGGCGAAGCGTTTGTCCATACGTGCGGTCATGGCGTCTAACTCACATTCCCAGAATCTTGCCGACGGTGAAGATGTCCTTGTCGCCACGGCCGGAGAGGTTCATCAGGATGATCTGGTCCTTGCCCATCTTCGGGGCACGCTTGATCACTTCGGCGAGCGCATGGCTCGGCTCGAGCGCCGGAATGATGCCTTCGAGGCGCGTCAGCATCTGGAAGGCTTCGAGCGCCTCATGGTCCATGATCGGCACATATTCGGCGCGGCCGATATCGTTCAGCCAGGAATGTTCCGGGCCGATGCCGGGATAGTCGAGACCAGCCGAAATCGAATGACCTTCTTTGATCTGGCCGTCGCCATCCTGCAGCAGATAGGTGCGGTTGCCATGCAGCACGCCGGGCGAGCCGGCAGTGATCGAGGCGCAATGCTCATCGCCCTGCAAACCCTTGCCGCCTGCTTCGACGCCGACGATCTTGACGCCCTCGTCATCGAGGAAGGGATGGAAGATGCCGATGGCATTCGAGCCGCCGCCGACGGCCGCGATGACCAGATCCGGCAGGCGGCCTTCGGCTTCCAGGATCTGCGCGCGGGCTTCGGTGCCGATCACGGCCTGGAAATCGCGAACCATTTCCGGATAGGGGTGCGGCCCGGCGGCCGTGCCGATCAGGTAATAGGTGTCTTCGACATTGGTAACCCAATCACGAAGGGCTTCGTTCATGGCGTCCTTCAGCGTGCCGCTGCCGGCCGTTACCGGAATGACCTCGGCGCCCAAGAGCTTCATGCGGAAGACGTTCGGCGCCTGGCGCTCGACATCGGTCGCGCCCATGTAGACGACGCAGGGCAGGCCGAAGCGGGCGGCAACGGTCGCCGATGCCACGCCATGCTGGCCGGCGCCGGTTTCGGCAATGATGCGGGTCTTGCCCATGCGCTTGGCGAGTAGGATCTGACCGATGCAGTTGTTGATCTTGTGCGAACCGGTGTGGTTCAGCTCCTCACGCTTGAAATAGATCTTGGCGCCGCCAAGCTCGGCCGTCAGGCGCTCGGCGAAATAAAGCGGGCTCGGGCGGCCGATATAATGGGCGCCGAGAGCCTTCAGCTCCGCCTGGAAGGCCGGATCGTCCTTCGCTTTCGCCCATTCCTCCTGCAGATCCAGGATCAGCGGCATAAGCGTTTCGGCTACGAAACGGCCGCCGTAAATGCCGAAACGGCCGTCCTCGTCGGGGCCGGAGCGGAAGGAATTGGGTTTAGGCGTCTGGTTCACTTTCTACTCCCTGCTGCCGGTTCCGGCAGACATGCTTCTGCAAAAGCGTCGAAAAACTGGTCGATCTTGCCAAGATCCTTCACACCAGGCGCACTTTCCAGCGCGGAGGAAAGATCGATACCGCTGGCCCTGGTGGAGGCTAGCGCCTCGGCGACATTGTCCTTGTTGACACCGCCCGACAGCATATAGTCCACGCGATCGTCGACCCAGTTCATCAGGCTCCAATCGAAGGACACGCCGTTTCCACCCGGCAGCTCCGAACCAACAGGCGGCTTGGCGTCGAACAGGAAGCGGTCGGCGATGCCGATATAGGATTCCACCCGCTTCAGATCGTCAGCATCGCGCACCGACATGGCCTTCATGACGGGGACATTATAGACCGCTTTGATGGTCAAGACACGTTCGGGGCTCTCATTGCCGTGGAGCTGCAGCATATCCGGCTTCACTAGCGACATGATCTCGTCGAGATCGTCATTCGACGGATTGACCGTAACGGCAACGACCTTCGCCTTGCCGCGTGCGCGCTCGGCAAGCTCACCGGCGAGATCCGGCTCGATATAGCGCGGGCTCTTTTCAAAGAAGATAAAGCCGATATGGGTGGCGCCGCGCTCAAGAGCACGATCCACCGCTTCCGGCGTCTTCAGACCACAAATTTTGATATCGGGGTTCATGGCAGCGGAGTGACACGAAATTTCGCAAGAGTCGAGCCTAAAGGCGACGTTAGCGGGATTTTTGCGGTGTTCCAGAGCCATCGCATATGAAATAGAAAGTGCCCCTCACCCCGGCCCTCTCCCCGTTTTGACGGGCAGAGGGGGACGACAGCGCCAAATCCTTCGCTCCGTCCTGAGCTTGTCGAGAGGCGGGGAGAGGTGGACTCGAACAGTTGAGCGAAGCGAACTGTGAGAGGACGGATGAGGGTCCAACCTGCCTATACGCGAATGCCTTGCGCGCCATTATGCAGTTCAATCAAAATCAATCGCGTGCAGCTGGCTGCCATGGCGTTTCAGCCAGGCTTTGGCCTCGTCCATGGCGGGGCAAAGCTTGCGGCAGAGGGCCCAGAAGCGCGGGCCGTGGTTCATTTCGCGCAAATGCGCGACTTCATGGGCGGCGAGGTAATCGATGACCAAAGGCGGCGCCATGACGATGCGCCAGGAGAAGCTCAGGTTCCCTTGCGAGGAGCAGGAGCCCCAGCGGCTGCGGGTATCCTTCATGGTGATGGACGTGACGCTGGCGCGGATGGCCCTGGCGTGGACAGCCACAAGCTTTTCGAGATCGGCGCGAGCCTCCTTCTTCAGGAAAGTGGCGATGCGGCGGCCGGCATGTTCCGGCAGGCCGCTGACGCGCAGCACCGGAACGCCCTCGACGACGATGGCTTCGGTGAGGCCGCGCAGGGTTCCGGTATGCTCGATCCGGTGGCGCACGCCGCGCAGAAGGATTTCGCTGCCGCTGCGCAGACTCGTGTCGACGGAGAATTTTGCAAGCTTCGTCAGCAGCCAGCCCTGGTGCCGGTCGAGGAAGGCATTGACCTCGCGTGCCGCCAACCCACGTGGAATGGTCATCTTCAGCGACCTGCCGCCGGGCTCGATCCGGAGCGTAATGCGCGTGGCTCGCTCGTGCTGACGGATTGTCAGCGGCATCAGCCGGCCGGCGACATCGAGCGTGCGCGTTTCCGGCGCGGCCAGCTTGGCTTGCGATTTGCGGGATCTGGAGAGCAGCGGAAACATGAGGCAATTTTATATGATTCGCAGGGATTTCTGGCAAAGAAAAACCGGCATCGTTTGATGCCGGTTTTGACCTCGCGACGGAACTTCCGTCACGGCGTCTGGAATTCGGTCGGCGAACCGCCATTGTCATTGCGCTTGACGCTGTTGCGCTCGCGCATGAAACGGTCGAACTCCTCCTGATCCTTGGCACGGCGCAGCTCGCGGACATAGGTGTCGAACTCGGCGCGCATCTCGTCGAGCTTGCGGCGCTCCTCTTCGAGGCGCTCGAGTTCAGCCTTGCGCCAGTCGTCGAAGGCGACGTTGCCGGTGGAGAAGGAATGACGGTGACGGCCGCGATGACGGCCGCAGCCGGCAAACATGCCATCGGTCCTTTCGTTCACGTCGCGTTTGAATTCCCGCAAACGTTCTCCGAAGAGAATATAGGCGAGCATGGCAAAGCCCAGCGGCCAGAAGACCACGAAGCCAAGCACCATCAAGGCAATAGTAGCCGGAGTCCAATCCGGGCGAAGCAATGCAGATTGGTTCATTGTCAGGTATCCTCGCACGGCGCATCGCCCCTCGACCGACAGCGATCGATGGAAAGGCTTCTGCGCGGTTTTTAAAGCTCTACCTGCATCTCAGCGCGTTCCAAGGACGCGCGGCGCGGTAAACGGCCCGATCATCTCTGCGGTACCGCCGGAATCGAGATGGTAACCTCTTCGTGAGGCTTCAATGGGATCGCCAGGCGGAATCGGACAAGTGTTTGAATCGGCGCGGATAATTCAACAAAAGCTAATAGTTTGCACAGCAAAAGCGGTTCGGCTTCCAACGAAGCTCCGAACCGCTCTATCCGTTTGATTTTACTGTCTCTCAGGCAGATTTTCCGCCCTTGATGACCCGTTTGACCACCGGCCGGCCGGTGCGGGCATGCTCGCGGGTGAAGGCCAGAATGCGCGGCGCGATCTCGCGGCGAAAACGCGAACCGTTGAAGACTCCGTAATGGCCGACATCCGGCTGCAGATAGTGCATGCGCATATGGTCGGGGATATTGGTGCAGATGGTCTGTGCCGCATGCGTCTGGCCGACACCGGAAATATCGTCGTTCTCGCCTTCGACAGTCAGAAGCGCAATGTTGCGGATGGCGGAGGGATCGACCCGTTCGCCGCGATGCATGAGCTCGCCCTTGGGAAGCGCATGCTTGATGAAGACCTGATCGACCGTTTGCAGATAGAATTCCGCCGTCAGATCCATGACCGCCAGATATTCGTCGTAGAAATCGCGATGCTTCTCGGCCGGCTCGCCGTCATTCTTGACGAGGTGTACGAAGAAGTCCTTGTGAGCGATCATATGGCGATCAAGATTCATCGACATGAAGCCGGAAAGCTGCAGGAAGCCGGGATAGACGGGCCGCATGAAGCCCGGCTGCGGCCAGGGCACGTTCATGACGACATTGTCGGCAAACCATTCCAGCGGCTTTTCCTTGGCAAGCTGGTTGACGGCGGTCGGATTGATGCGGGTATCGATCGGGCCACCCATCAACGTCATCGACGACGGCGCCAGGCGATCGCCCGCCGCTTCCATCACGGCAGCGGCGGCCAGGACCGGCACCGAGGGCTGGCAGACGGCCACGACATGCGTATCTGGCCCGAGATGGTGCAGCATTTCGATGACGTAATCGATATAGTCGTCGAGATCGAACGTGCCTTCGGTCATCGGCACCATGCGGGCATCGATCCAGTCGGTAATATAGACATCGGCGCCCGGCAGCAGGGCTTCCACCGTGCCGCGCAGCAGCGTCGCATAGTGGCCCGACATCGGCGCGACGATCAGGATGCGCGGATCGGCGCTGTGGCCGGCGGGCAGGCTGCGCTCGAAATGGATGAGATTGCAGAAGGGCTTCTTCCAGACAATCTTTTCATGCACTGAGACCGATTTGTCGTCGATCGTCGTCTCCGGAAGTCCGAATTCCGGCTTGCCGTAGCGCCGAGTGGTGCGCTCGAAAACCTCTAGACTGGCCGTCAAGGTGCGGCCGAACGCCGTATGCGAAAGTGGATTAAGCGGATTGGAATAGGCCAGGCGCATCATGTCCGCCGCGGCACGAAAAGGTGCGAGAGCGGCGTGATTGAGTTCGTAAAACTGATAAAACATGGGGGCTTTACCTCTTGCGATACGGGCATTTCGCCGCGCAAATCACTTAAATCATTGAAGCGCACGCGCCTTGCGTGTCGCTGCCTCGCTGCGGCGCTCCTCCGGTCGCGCTGTGCAGCAGGAGGACACGGCTCTCGGGCGCGATCCTCATCCTTACTATGATCCAACCTAGCAGTTTTTGCTGCAGAGCAACATAACTACAATTGGTTCTTATCTATAAAAAACGCCGGAGAATCGCTTCCCCGGCATCAACAATGATCTCGAAAGGTTAAAGTTCCTGAGTTTCGCAGGCCTTACGCGTCGGCGAGGAAGGTCTGGCGCTGCGTGCCCAAGCCTTCCATGCCGAGCTCGACGACATCGCCAGGCTTCAGATACTGAGGCGGTTTCATGCCCATGCCGACGCCGGGAGGTGTGCCGGTGGAAATGATGTCGCCCGGATGCAGCGACATGAACTGGCTGAGATAGGAAACGAGGTAAGCGACGCCGTAGACCATCGTCTTGGTCGAACCGTTCTGCATCATCTTGCCGTTGACCTTCAGCCACATGCCGAGATTCTGCGGATCGGCAATCTCATCCTTGGTAACGAGCCAGGGACCGATCGGGCCGAAGGTGTCGCAGGACTTGCCTTTGGTCCACTGTCCGGAACGCTCGGTCTGGAACGCGCGTTCGGAGACATCGTGGGAAACGCAGTAACCGGCGACATAGTCGAGCGCGTCAGCTTCGCTGACATATTTCGCCGTCTTGCCGATGACGACGCCGAGCTCGACTTCCCAGTCGGTCTTCTCAGAGCCGCGCGGGATCAGCACGTTGTCGTTCGGGCCGACGATGGCCGAGCTTGCCTTCATGAAAATGATCGGCTCCGGCGGCACGGTGGCGCCGGTTTCGGCGGCGTGATCCGAGAAATTCAGGCCGATGCAGATGAACTTGCCGGTGCCAGCAACGCAAGCGCCGAGACGGCCTTCCGGCAATTCAGGTAGGCTTTTCGGATCAAGGGCTGCGATCTTCGCAAGACCTGCGGGCGAAATGGCCTCGCCGCCGATATCGGCGACATGGGCGGAGAGATCGCGGATCTTGCCGTCGCTATCCAGAAGCGCCGGCTTTTCCTTGCCGGCTTCGCCAACACGCAACAATTTCATGGATTTTCCTTCCCTGCATTTTCAAAGGACGAGATTGATAACATCATATATGAACGAATTATTCACCAGTGTCATCAATCGATTTTCGAGAGCCTAGCATGGCTCGGGGGCTTCGCGCTGGAAAAACAGCTTTTCTAGTTCGGGGATAATGACCTGGCGATTTCGACGATGACGTCGAAAGCCATGGCGATATCATCAACCGTCGACTCGAACTGGCCGGCCTGGAAGCGAATGACCAGCCGGCCGCCGACACGAGTCTGCGTCAGGTAGATGCGGCCGTCGTTATTGATAGCCGTAATCAGTCGCTGTGTGTGCTCTTCCTGACCGACACCCGCAGGCGCCTTGTGATCGAAAGAGAACAGCGACAGAAAGGGCTCGGTGACGATTTCGAAATCAGGCTCGGCAGCAAGACGCTTAGCCAGATTCTGCGACCAGGACACATGGTTGCGGATCATCGTCCGCAATCCTTCCAAGCCGTGATAGCGCAACAGGAACCAGAGCTTTAGTGCGCGAAAGCGGCGCCCAAGCGGCACGGACCATTCCGAGTAATTGATGATGCCGTCATGGCCATGCGTGCGCAGATATTCGGGCTGGATCGCCAGTGTTCGGACCAGCGTCTCCGGCTCGCGAACGAACTGGACAGAGCAATCGAATTGCGCGCCAAGCCACTTATGCGGGTTGAAGACCACGGAATCGGCCTGCTCGACGCCTTGCCACAGGGTGCGGAACTCGGGGCAGATCATCGCCGAGCCCGCCCAGGCGGCATCGACATGCACATAAAGTCCGTGCGCATGGGCCACTTTGACGACAGCAGCGACATCGTCACAGGCGCCGACGCTGGTGCCACCGACGCAGGCGATGACGCCGGCCGGCAGCAGCCCGGCAGCGCGATCACGCTCGATCGCATCGGCAAGTGCTTTCGGATCCATAGCCTTGTTGGGACCACCAGAGGGAATCCGCACCAGATTTTCCTGCCCGACACCGGCAATCCAGATGGCACGGTCAATTGAAGTGTGGACCTGATCTGTAGAATAGATGCGCACTGCCTTGTTTGTCGCAAGGCCGCTTTTGTTGCCCTGCCAGTCCAGCGCCCTCTCGCGCATCACGAGGACGGCGGCAAGCGTGGCGGTCGAAGCGGAATCCTGAATGACGCCGGTGAAGGTTTCCGGCAGGCCGAGCGCCTGTCGCAGCCAATCGACGACCTTCGTTTCAAGTTCGGTCGCGGAGGGCGATGTCTGCCAGAGCATGCATTGGGCGGCGATGGCGCTGACCAGATATTCGGCAACCACCGAGACAGGAGCGGCGTTGGCTGGGAAATAGGCAAAGAAGCGCGGGTGTTGCCAGTGCGTCATGCCAGGCACGAGGATATCCTCAAAATCGCTGAAGATATCCTCCATGGCTTCGCCCGTGTCCGGTGGAGAATCAGCTATATGCGCCGATATTTCGCCCGGTGCCATCTTCGCCCGGACCGGTCTGTCGCGAAGCGATGCGCGGTAATCGGCTCCCCAATGTGCCGCCTTCTCCGACCACTGCCGGAACTCTTCCCAATCCATGACGGCCCTCCCTATTCCATCGAACGAGGCGGACCTTAGACCGGTTTTGATATGTGGTCGAGTATCAGAACAGCTCGTCGAGAGCAGGTCCTAGCGGTACGATGCCACTGGGATTGAGCGTCGAAATCGAGTAGTAGCCGCGCTTGATATGATCGAAGCTGACGGTTTCGGCAATCCCCGGCCAATCCAGCATGCGACGGCAGAAGGACTGGAGGTTGGCGTAATCCGACAGCCGGCGGAGATTGCATTTGAACAGGCCGTGATAGGCGAGGTCGAAACGGACGAGGGTGACGAAGAGCCTGATATCGCTTTCGGTAGGATTGATAGCAAAGAGGAAATCCTTGCCTTCCAGCTCGGTCTCGACCTGATCGAGGCAATTGAAGACTTCATTGAAGGCTTCCTCATAAGCGATCTGCGTCGTAGCGAAGCCTGCGCGATAGACGCCGTTGTTGAGAGCGGGATAGATCCGGGCATTGAAACCGTCGATTTCGTCGCGCTTTCCGGCCGGATAAAGATCGATGTCATGCCTTGCGAGATCGCCGAAACCGTCATTCAGCATGCGCAGGATATCGGATGACTCGTTGTTGACGATTGTACCGGTGCGCTTGTCCCATAGGACTGGCACCGTGGCGCGGCCGGTGAAGGCCGGATCGGCTTTCGTATAGATCTCGTGCATATAGGTGGCGCCGTTGATGGCATCGTTCGTGGCGCCTGGATATTCGCCGAACCGCCAGCCTTGTTTGGACAGGGCAGGTTCGACGATGGAAACGGAAATGGCCTCTTCCAGCCCCTTCAGTTTGCGACCGATCAGGGTCCGCGACGCCCAGGGGCAGATCAGCGCGACATAAAGATGATAACGGCCAGCCTCAGCTTTGAACCCGCCTTCGCCCGTCGGTCCTGCGCGGCCATCGGACGTGACCCAATTGCGAAAGCTCGAAGTCTGGCGGACGAAGCCGCCCTTCTCATCCTTTGCCTGGACCGGCTGCCAATCCTCAGTCCATTTCCCATTTACCAGCAAGGCTCTGTCTCCACTCGCGCGCGTTCCTTCGTGAGGGCACCATAGCGGAACAGAATTTCACCGGAATAACGCAAACTTGAAACAGACTGTCTACCTGGCGAATGCGGATAGCTCTATGTATGCAATGATGCGTTTGCGATCAGCTTTATCGGACAAATCCTGTGGCGACATCCGTTTCCAACGTTAAAACCGACCATGCCAGCCGTTATCTCCAGCAGCTCTGCAAGCACTGGAGCCACCGCTTCAGCGTCGAATTCAATGCGACCGCCGGCAGGGTACCGTTCAGTGCGGAAAGCTTCCTCGATCTGGCGGCCCAGCCCGGCAACCTGATCATGACGCTGACAGTCGAGAAGCCCGAAGACCTCGAGCGCATGCAGAACGTTGTCGTGGATCACCTCAAGCGCTTCGCCTTTCGCGAGGAGCTCGACGTAAGCTGGGCTGCCCGAGTTTAAGTTCGCATCCTCTATCTATAACCAGCCAACGGCCGGTTTCGACCGCCTGCGACCGATCATCTCCAAGGAAAGAAGCCCTCATGACATCAAGCAACAGCCGCGAATCTCAATATCCGATCGACAAGCTCTTTCTCGACCGCTGGTCGCCGCGCGCCTATTCCAACGAGACCATGCCGGAAGCCGATCTGCTGACTATTCTGGAAGCGGCGCACTGGGCACCCTCCGCCTCAAACCTGCAACCCTGGCGCTTCCTCTATGCGCTACGCGGCTCGGAACATTGGGACAGGTTCCTGAGCGTCCTCATCGACTTCAACCAGGGCTGGGTGAAATCCGCATCCGCCCTGCTTTTCATCATTTCGCGCACCCACAGTGGCGAGCTCGGCTCGGCCGAACAGAAGCCCAGCTACAGCCATTCCTTCGATGCCGGAGCGGCCTGGGGCTTCCTGGCGATCCAAGCGCATCTAGCCGGCTACGAAGCCCATGGCATGACCGGCTTCCATGTCGAAAAATCCTATGAAGTTCTCGGCATTCCCGACGGTTTCCGCGTCGAGGCCGCGGTCGCGATCGGCAAGGTCGGCGACAAGAACCAGCTTCCGGAAAAGCTGCGCGAGCGCGAGGTGCCGAGCCAGCGCAAGCCGCTCTCGGAGCTGGCCTTCAACGGCACCTTCATCGCCAAGTAATTGATAGAAAAGAAAAAGGCCCGCGAAACCTTCGGCGGGCCTTTTTGCATCTGACGTAAATGGTCAGATGTCGAGATTGGCGACGTTCAGCGCGTTGTCTTGAATGAACTCGCGCCGCGGCTCGACTTCATCACCCATGAGCCGGGCAAACAAGCCGTCGGCATCGGTCGCATCCGTTACCTTCACTTGCAGCAGGGAACGGACATTCGGATCGAGCGTCGTTTCCCAGAGCTGCTCGGCATTCATCTCGCCAAGACCTTTGTAACGCTGCAGCGTCAGGCCCTTGCGGCCGCCGGCAAAGATCGTATCCAGCAGCTGGCGGGGACCTGAAATCTCCGTCTCTCCATCGCGGCGAACAAGCTTCGGCGGTGTGACATAGACTTCCTTCAGCCGTGAGCCGAGTTGGTCGATGAGGCGGGCATCCTGCGAACCGATAAGCGCCATGTCGAGGAACACGACTTCCTTGACGCCGCGTACGGTGCGTTCAAAGCGCAGGCCACCCTCGCCGGTCACAGCGCCGCTCCAGCCGCGTTCGGTTTCTTCGGCGATGACATCGAGCCGCTTGGCAACGTCGTTGGCGAGCGCTTCCGCTCGCGTGGGATCGCTGACCATTTCGGCGTTGAGGGCCCCTGCAATAGCGGCCTGCTCGACGACAGCGCGATTGTAGCGGGAATGCAGATTGTCGATCAGCGTGCGCAGGCGCAGCGCATCATAGATCGCCTCGCGCAGATCCTGGCCGATGCGGACTTCGCCGTTGCCGAGGCGCAAGCTAGCATCCTCCGTGCCCTGGCCGATCAGATATTCTTCCAGCGCCTTCTCGTCCTTGACATACTGCACCGACTTGCCGCGCGTCACCTTATAGAGCGGCGGCTGGGCGATGTAGAGATGGCCGCGCTCGATGAGATCGGGCATTTGGCGGAAGAAGAAGGTCAGGAGCAGTGTGCGAATATGCGCGCCGTCGACGTCTGCGTCCGTCATGATGATGATCTTGTGGTAACGCAGCTTCTCGGCGTTGAATTCGTCCTTGCCGATGCCAGTGCCGAGCGCGGTGATCAGCGTACCGATTTCCTGGCTCGACAGCATCTTGTCGAAGCGGGCGCGCTCGACATTCAGGATCTTGCCGCGCAGCGGCAGGATGGCCTGGTTTTCGCGCGACCGGCCCTGCTTGGCCGAACCACCCGCCGAGTCACCCTCGACGAGGAAGACTTCGGATTTGGCGGGATCGCGCTCGGAACAATCGGCAAGCTTGCCGGGCAGCGATGCGATATCCAGCGCGCCCTTACGGCGGGTCAGCTCGCGCGCCTTGCGGGCAGCTTCACGGGCGGCAGCGGCCTCGACGACCTTGCCGACCAGAACCTTGGCTTCGGACGGATGTTCTTCGAGCCAGGTGCTGAGCGCTTCGTTGACGAGACTTTCGACGACGGGACGAACTTCGGAGGAAACCAGCTTGTCCTTGGTCTGCGACGAGAACTTCGGATCGGGAACCTTGACCGACAGCACGGCCGTGAGGCCTTCGCGGCAGTCATCACCCGTCAGCGTCACCTTTTCCTTCTTGGTAATGCCCGAGGTGTCGGCGTAGGAGGTGATTTGGCGCGTCAAGGCCGCGCGGAAGCCGGCCATATGGGTGCCGCCGTCGCGCTGCGGGATGTTGTTGGTGAAGCAGAGCACGTTTTCATGGTAGCTATCGTTCCACCACATCGCCACTTCGACCGTAATGCCGTCCTTTTCGCCGCGGATTGAGACCGGCTTGTCGACCAGCGGCTTCTTGGCGCGATCGAGATAGGAAACGAAGGCTTCCAGGCCGCCGTCATAAAGCATTTCTTCCTGCTTGATGTCGGAATGGCGCTTGTCGGCCAGCAGGATGCGGACACCGGAATTGAGGAAGGCGAGTTCACGCAGGCGATGTTCCAGCGTGCCGTAGTCGAATTCTGTCATGGTGAAGGTTTCGGAGCTCGGCATGAAGCTGACTTCCGTGCCGGTGGCATCGCCGGCATCACCCGTCTCCTTCAGCGGCGCATCGGCAACGCCATGGGTGAAGCTCATTTCGTGGATCTTGCCGTGGCGGCGGATCTTCAGCCGCAGCCAGACGGACAGCGCGTTGACGACCGAAACGCCGACGCCGTGCAGACCGCCGGAGACCTTGTAGGAGTTCTGGTCGAACTTACCGCCGGCGTGAAGCTGGGTCATGATAACCTCAGCGGCCGAAACACCTTCGCCGCTGTGGATATCCGTCGGGATGCCGCGGCCGTTGTCTGTGACCGTGACGGAACCGTCAGGGTTGAGCGTCACCGTTACGATATCGGCATGGCCGGCCAAGGCCTCGTCAATGGCGTTGTCGACGACCTCATAGACCATATGATGCAGGCCCGAGCCGTCATCCGTGTCGCCGATATACATGCCGGGACGCTTGCGCACCGCATCAAGTCCTTTCAGGACCTTGATGGAATCTGCGCCATACTCGGCGTTGCCGCCGTTGTCGGTTACGGATGTGTCGGTCATATATTGAAGTCTTTCCAGTGTTTTAGAGAACCCTGCCGATCGCTAAAGCGTGATGCCGAACGGTGTGAGCGGTTTTCGGACGACATCATGCTCTACTTCTTTGAGTTTAGAGCGGATTCGGATTTCCGGTCGCTGCGACCTGAAATCATCCGACCCTAACGAATCAGCGGTTTTTCCTAGCCTGTATATAGGATGTTTCGCCCTGAAGTTCCAAACGGAAGGCCCCGAAATCAGGTATAAAACAGGGGATTACGGC
Organism: Rhizobium sp. BK289; assembly: GCF_014193575.1. Classification (NCBI taxonomy): domain Bacteria; kingdom Pseudomonadati; phylum Pseudomonadota; class Alphaproteobacteria; order Hyphomicrobiales; family Rhizobiaceae; genus Rhizobium; species Rhizobium sp. BK289. The sequence goes on along the minus strand of NZ_JACHZO010000019.1, from coordinate 76,465 downwards.
GGTTTTCAGCCGGTTTTCCCGGCATTTTCCAAAACGCGGGTCAGTTCACGGATCGTCGCGGCGTCAAGGCTGCGGATCCTGCCGGCCAAGTGGTTGACAAAGGCCGTATATTCGGGCGCAAGCCCGGACGTATCGACAACCACGCGCGGATCGGAAAATCGGGCCAGCAGAAAGAGTTCTTCGGCTTCGTCCCAGATGATATTGAAATATCCGGCGATGCGCTGCAGCAAATCGAAGGTCGGCAGACCGCGCTTTCCGTGTTCTAAGGCGGATAAGTAAGCCGGAGTCACATTGAGGGCGGCCGCCATCTGCTTCTGCGAGACGCCCTTGCGCAGCCGCAGCTTGCGCACTGCTTCGCCGAACGGAGTCAAGGCTTTTCCCCCTTCAAGCGCGACAGACGGATATAAAGCGCACCCTCGCCACCGTGATGTTGTGCCGCCGTCTCATAGGAGGAGATCAGAAAGCGGAATTCAGGCTTGGAAAACCAGAGCGGCACGGCACGCTTCAGCGCACCCTCGCTACCCATGGAGCTGCCTTTGCCTGTTATGACCAGGACATGGCGAAGACCGCGGCTATGAGCCCGCAGCAGAAAATCGAGAAGCATGGAATGCGCCTCGCTCTGGATGAGGCCGTGAAGGTCGATGCGGGCTTCGAGTGCCAGATGGCCTTTGGCGATCTTGCGCTTGACCGGACGTTCCAGCGGATGGTGCCGGCCGCTGGGCTGCTTCGCAGGCGCTGATGCTTCCTGAATTTCTGCTGGGACAGGCGCCGTCTTCGCCTTTGCGGCGCGGCTGTTTTCCTCATTTTCGGCTTCCGCGCGCAGCGCTGCTTCAAAAGCCTCGATATCGGCCATTCGGCCCGGCATGGGGCGGGTGCTCTTGGCGACCTTACCCCACAGGATGCGGTCTTCCGCGCTGAGCTTTCGATCCTTATTCTGCCGTTCCGGGGCCATCAGCCGAACCTCTGCGCCGCCGCCTTCGGAATGAGTATATAAAAATCGGCGTCATTGCGCACGGTGCCGGCGAGCTCTCCCGCATCATAGCCCGAACCGGTAAAGATATCGCCGCGCGCCGGCCCGACAATCGCCGAGCCCGTGTCGAGCGCCAGCATCAGCCGCGCGAATGGCTTGCCGGCATCGAGATGGGTCAAGCTTTCAGACTGGATGAAGAAGGGAAAGCCGAAGGTGTGGATCAGCCGGTCGACCGCGAGGGAGCGGCCCGGTACCAGCGGCACCTTCGCCGCTGCGATCGGCCCGAGAGCGGGATCGCTGACATCGGCTTCACGGAAGAAGATATAGGATCGATTGTGCCAGAGGACCTCGTCGACCTGATCCGGGTGGGCGTAGAGCCAGTCGCGGATCGTCTGCATGGAGATCGTCGCGCGGTCCAACACACCGCGGTCAATGAGCAGGCGCCCGACGGCCGAGAAGGGATGGCCGACCTTGGCGGCATAGGTAATACGGCCGAGACGCCCATCCGCATAGCGCAGACGCGCCGCGCCCTGCACATGCACGAAGAAGACATCGACCTTGGATTTTGCCCAGGCGATCTCCAGCCCTTTCCCATCCAGATAGCCGCGATCGATCTCGCCGCGATCGGGATAGGCGGAAATTGCGCCACCCTGGAGCCTGCCGAACATATAGGAAGGGTCCAGCTCGGCAGGCCGATTGCCGTCATCCAGATCGATCAGATCATCCGGTCTGCGATAGAAGGGGTAACGATAGGTTTCGTCCGCCTCCGCTGAAACTGCGATTTCCGGCTCATAGAAGGCGGTCACGAAACCGGTCGCACCGCCATTGCGACGAATGAAGAAAGGCCGGCAATGCTCCTCGAAAAAAGCCCTAGCCTCCGCTGCATCGCGCGGTTTCCATCCTTCGGCGGCATCGAGGAGTGTCAGGAGATCATCGGCCGTCAGTCCCGCCGCGCCCGTGCGATAGGGCTTCACGTCGCGAATATAGGTCCGGCAGTCCATCATCGTGCGAAAAAGGCTGGAAGGATCATCGTCCTTCCAGCCCTTCAGATCGGCGAAGGTTGCCGGCTCCAGCCTGAATTCCTGCGATGGGATCGTCATTGTTCGGATTCGGTCGCCACGAGTTTCCAGTTCGGATCGCGCGAACGCGTGTCGCGGGCGAAGGTCCAGAGATCGCTGATCTCGGCCACGGCTTCGGCATCGCCATCGATCAAAGTGCCGGCCTTGTCGTAGGTAGCCGAAATCATCTGGCTGACGATGCGCATGGTGATGAAAGATTCCGTTCCCTTCATCTCGGCGCTGAGGATATCGGCCTTGTCGATGCCGACGAAGGTCGATTTGACTTTCTCGCCCTTGGCCTCTCGGTCGGAGATGGCAGCATCGAATCCTTCGTAGACTTCGCGCGACAGCAGACCCTTCAGCGACTTGCGGTCGCCCTCGGCAAAGGCCATGACGATCATTTCGTAGGCCATGCGGGCGCCGTTGACGAATTCCTTCGGATTGAAGGCAGGATCGGCCTTGCTCACTTCACGCAGAGAATCGTTCAGCGGCGTGCCGGCTGGGGTGAATGTATCGATGGCAGCAAAACGGTCTTCCTCTTCGGCCGCGTCGCGCCGCGGCAGGGTCACGACCTTGCCGGCATCCGGCGGCGTCGGGCCATTTACCGGATCTGCGGAACCATAGAGATCGCGCGGCGGCTTCTCATTTCCCGTGCGGCGGCCAAGAACACTACGCAGCTGAAAGAAGATCAGCACCGCCGCCACCAGGAAAAAGATCGTCACAAAGTCGTTTGCACCCATCTCGTATCGGAACCACCGTTAAAATTGAAAGATCAATCCCCATATAGTCCGCATCGATCTATCATTCAAATAGCGGACCGGTTTCTTTATTATACGCGGAGAAACCAACGCCTAACCGAAGAAACCCGCTTTCAGGACCACCGTAACATGCGCCTATCACTTCTTCCTGTCTTCATTTCTCTGATGCCTCTGGCAGAAATTGCCGGATTCATCATCGTCGGAAAGATGATCGGCGTCTGGGCCACATTGGGGCTCGTCATCCTCAGCGTGCTGCTCGGTGCCGCTCTTTTGAGGATCCAGGGGATCGGCATTCTCCAGCGCATCTCGGCCGAAAGCCGCAATGGCGGCGATCCCGGCCGGGAGATGGTGCATGGCGCCATGATTGTCGTCGCCGCCTTCTTCCTGATGCTGCCCGGCTTCATTTCCGACATCATCGGCCTGCTGCTTTTCATTCCGGCAGTGCGCGATCTCGCCTGGACGGTCCTGCGCAAGCGCATCGTCGTCGTCGGCAATTCGCGTGCTTTCCGGCGAGGACAGGGTCCGGGCGCCGAACCGCAAGGCCGGCCGAACAAACCCGGAAACGTTGTCGATCTCGACGAAGACGATTTCCATCGCGAGCCGAACCGGAAGTCACCGTGGTCGGATCAAAAGCGTCTGGAAGACTAGGGGACGGCCTCGGGAGCGCCGGATCCATAAGGGTTGTAAGCCCCTTTTCTAAATGCTAGATGGCGACACCCATCGAGACGTGAGAGGACACCCCCATGGCCAACGAGACCAACGGCAACGGTGCAGCCAGCCCGAGCCTTAGCATCCTTGCTCAGTACACCAAGGATCTTTCCTTCGAAAATCCGGGTGCTCCGCGCTCGCTTCAGGCCCGGGAAAATGCTCCCGACATCAATATCAATGTGAACGTCAACGCCAATCCGCTGTCGGACGAGGATTTTGACGTGGTACTGACGCTGAACGCCGAAGCCAAGGATGGCGAGCGTGTTCTCTTCCATACCGAGCTGGTCTATGGCGGCGTCTTCCGCGTCACCGGCTTCCCGCAGGAGCACATGCTGCCGCTGCTCTTCATCGAATGCCCGCGCCTGCTGTTCCCCTTCGCACGCCAGATAATCGCCGATGTCACGCGCAATGGCGGCTTCCCGCCGCTGATGATCGACCCGATCGATTTCGCGCAGATGTTCACGCAGCGCATGGCCGAAGAACAGGCCCGCGCCCAGGTTTCGGCCGTTCCGAACTAAGCCTGAACTTTCCTATTCTGGAAAAGAAAATGCCCGGATTACAGGTCCGGGCATTTTCTTTTGGTGTTTTGGAAAGTGCTTTTACTCGGAAGCGCTATATTTCGACCAGATTCCCTTCGCGCCGAGTTTGGCGACCAGCGCCGCATGAGCCGCGAGTTCCTCCTCGGTCAGCCGGCCCGGCAGCGGAGCGGGCCGCGCGAAGATGTCGACGACGACTTCTTCCACGAGATCGTTCTGGCGTGAGCGCATCGACGAACCGGTGGCGCTGCCAAGCCCGAGTGCCGTCTGCCGGCCACCGATCATCTCGATATAGACTTCGGCCAGCAGTTCGGAGTCGAGCAGGGCTCCGTGTTTCGTGCGGTGCGAGTTGTCGATGCCGTATCGACGGCAGAGCGCATCGAGCGAATTCGGACCCATCGGATGCTTGCGCCGGGCCATGGCCAGCGTATCGATCACCATGTCAGGCAGGATCGGCGGACGGCCGAGTCTTGCAAATTCCGCGTTGACGAAACCCATATCGAAGGTGGCGTTGTGTGCGATCCACTTGGCATCGCCGAAAAATTCGAGGATCTGATCCACGACGGTTTCGAAGGGTGGCTTGTCCGCCAAGAACTCATCGGTAATGCCATGCACCGCCAGAGCATCGGGGTGTACTTTGCGGTCACCCGGATTGATATAGATGTGCAGCGTCTTTCCGGTCGGGAAATGGTTGAAGAGCTCGATGCCGCCGATTTCGATGATCCGGTCTGCCCTGTTGTCGAGGCCGGTGGTTTCCGTGTCGAAAATGATTTCGCGCATGTCGAAGTTCCGCTTTCCTATTTCTCAATCTGCTGTTTGCGCCGCAGATCCGCGATGATCTCTCTTACCTGCTTGCGGGCCTCATCGATACTGCCGCCGGTATCGATGACATAATCGGCGCGCGCCCGCTTTTGCGCATCCGGCGTCTGCCGGGAGAGAATCATGTTGAATTTTTCCTCCGTCATGCCCGGCCGGGCAAGCACTCTCTCTCTCTGAATCTGTGGATCACAGCTGACGACGACGATCTTATCGACCCTCTTGTCCGCGCCGGTTTCGAACAGAAGCGGGATATCCAGCACCAACATGTCGGCGCCGGCCTGCCGCTGGCGTTGCAGGAACTCACGCTCGCGCTCGCGAACAAGCGGATGGATAATGGCTTCGAGACGCTTGAAACCGGAGGGATCGTCTGCAAGCTTCCGGCTAAGTTCCTGCCGGTCGACCTTGCCGTCACTGGTCGCACCGGGAAATGCAGCCTCGACCAGAGGAACCGCTTCGCCGCTATAGAGATCATGAACGACCGCATCGGAATCGTTCACCGGGATTCCGGCTTCGGCAAAGAGCTTCGCCGAGGTGGATTTTCCCATGCCGATCGATCCCGTCAGCCCGATCCTGATCATCAGTGTTTTTCCATATCCGCGATGATCAACGCCCTCAAACTATCGTCAACCGCCGGACGCTTTCCGAACCATTTTTCGAAACCTGGCACCGCCTGGTGCAACAGCATGCCAAGACCATCGACGATGGCAAAGCCCTGCTCCTCGGCCTGCGCCAGAAGCGGCGTCTTCAAGGGTACATAGACAATGTCGGTGACGGCAGCCCCTTGTGCAAGAGGCGAGAAATCAATCCGAGGTGCTGCTTCGCCGTCCATGCCGAGGGATGTCGTATTGATAAAGAGGCCGGCACCCTGCATGACCTCACCGAGCGCGGCCATCGGATGAGCATGGACCCGTTCGCCAAAGCGATCCGCCAATTCCTGCGCCCGCTCGACCGTGCGGTTGACGACGTGGATTTCCTTGAAGCCGCGGTCGCGCACGGCCTGAATCACGGCCCGGCTGGCACCGCCTGCCCCAAGAATGACGGCGCTATCGGTGCGATCCCAGCCGGGATGGCGCTCGTCGAGGTTCGCCGTGAAACCGCGGCCATCGGTATTCGTCGCATGCAGCAGCCCGTCCTCGAGCCACAAAGTGTTGGACGCGCCAAGTTCTGCCGAAAGCTCATCAGGCCGATCGGCGAGCTTGAACGCCGCTTCCTTGTGAGGGATCGTGACGTTGCCGCCGACGAAGCCGCTGGTGCCAGCTTTCAAAGACGCGACGAAGGCAGCGAAATCCTCTATAGAGACTTCATGGGCACGATAGGTCCCAGCCAAACCAAGCTGCTTCAGCCAATAACCGTGGATCAGCGGCGAGCGCGAATGCTTGACCGGATAACCCGTTACGAAAGCGTTTACGGGCGATGTTTCACGTGAATCATCCATCGATCGTCCCCAACTCACGCAGTTTTTCCAGCAGCGGCAGCATCGGCAATCCAACGATCGTGAAGTAATCGCCGTCGATTTTCGAGAAGAGCTGGATGCCCTCTCCCTCGAGTTGATAGGCGCCGACGCTTGACAATGCCTTCTCTCCGACGCGCCCGAGATGCCGGTGGATGAAGTCAGCCGCGAGGTCCCGCATGGTCAGATCGGCGTGAGACACGTGCTCCCAGATGATATCGCCATTGCGCGCCAGCGCCATGGCGCTGTTCAGGCGATGCGTCTTGCCCGACAGGGTTCGCAGATGATTTTCCGCATCCGCCATTGTTTTCGGCTTGTGAAAGACCTGGACACCAAGCGACATGGTCTGGTCCGAACCGATGATGAGGGAACCGGGGAAGCGATCGCTGACCTCCTTCGCCTTCGCCTTTGCCAGCACGAGCGCGACGGTATCCGGACTGGCGCCATCCCGTTCGAGCGGGGCTTCGATCGCGCGTTCATCGATATCGGCGGCGATGGCCTGGAAATGCAATCCGGCATTTTCCATCAGCATTCGTCGGAACGGGCTGGATGATGCAAGAATAAGGGGCGCGGTCATGAAGGCTGCCTCCGAGATAATAATGTGCAGCGCTTAACGCAGCTTGGGGCGCAGGGCAACAATGGCGGCGGCGGTCTCTTCGATCGAGCGCCGCGTGACATCGATGATCGGCCAATTGTGCCGCGCGCAGAGTGAGCGGGCATATTTCAACTCTTCGGAGATGGCGGCGCGATCCGTGTAGTCGCCACGATCGAAGCCGGGTGTCGTGCCGAGAATACGGTTTTCGCGTACCTGCGAGATCCGGTCGGTCGTTGCCACCAGTCCGACGATCAACGGCTTCGTCGCCCTGCTCAAGCTCTCCGGCAACGGCACGCCGTGGACAATCGGGATATTGGCGGTCTTGATGCCGCGATTGGCCAGGTAGATGCTCGTCGGCGTTTTCGAGGTGCGGCTGATGCCGATGATGACGACATCGGCTTCATCATAATCATCGGGCATCTGGCCATCGTCATGATCCATGGTGAAGTTCAGCGCTTCGATGCGAGCGAAATAATCGGCATTCATCACATGCTGCGCACCGACTCGGCGGCGCGATGCCGTGCCGAGATAGGTCTGGAAGACATTCATGACCGGTTCGAGAACGTTGACCGATGGTACGCCCATTTCCTTGCACCGCTCGGCAATGAAATCGGCGAGTTCACGATCGACGATCGTATAAAGGACGATGCCGGGGCTGTTATCGATCGCCTCCAGAACCGGCAGCAACTGCTTGCGGTTTCTGATCAGCGGATAGACATGCTCGATCGGCTGGCTGGCATGGAATTGCACCGAGGCGGCACGGCCGGCGGAGATGAGAGTCTCACCCGTTGAGTCAGAAATCAGGTGCAGATGAAAGAAGCTTGTTCGGTTTTCCACGCTACTTTCCATCACCTGTTGATATCTCGGGAGAAAAGACAGGTACGAGAAGGGGCCCGTCCTCGGCAAGTGGAAAACGGCCAAGTTTTCCACATTTGGAATTTTCGCGAGACGGCTTCCGCCGCGGCTGTGGGCAATGTGGACAAGATCGGTAGCGCCACTTCCATCCTCGATTTATCCACAGAACGGCGAGAGACAGATCTCTTTGCAAGCTCTTCAAAAGATTGAAGGATCATCTTTTCTTTCCACATATCGACAGCTCGCGTCAAAATCTTTGCAGATTCATGCCGAAGGCGCGACAAATTGGACAGGCGCTGGATGAACTTTAATCCTTGCTAGTCACCGACTCTAAGAAATAGAAACCTTTCAATATATGTTTGGTTTTATATAGGACGACGTCTGTGAGCGATGAACGCCGGAAGATCATGCGAGTGCTGAGCGGTGAAACGCTCACCCCTCCCCCTCTCTGGCTGATGCGGCAGGCGGGCCGTTATCTTCCCGAATATCGAGAGACTCGCGCAAAGGCAGGGAGCTTCCTTGATCTCTGTTATACGCCCGATCACGCCGTCGAGGTAACACTGCAGCCGATACGACGTTATGGTTTCGATGCCGCCATTCTCTTTTCCGACATCCTGGTCATCCCCGACGCATTGAAGCGGAATGTCCGCTTCACCGAAGGGCATGGGCCGGAGATGGATCCGATCGATGAGACCAGCATCCTTGCATTGAAGCCGGAGGGCATCATGGCGCATCTGGCGCCGGTCATGGAGACGGTACGGCGGCTGCGTCAGGAGTTGCCGGTGGAGACGACGCTCCTCGGCTTCTGTGGCGCACCCTGGACCGTTGCGACCTATATGATCGCCGGCCATGGTACGCCCGATCAGGCCCCTGCCCGGCTGTTTGCCTATCGCTATCCCAAAGCGTTCGAACATCTGCTGATGCTGCTTGCCGATATCTCGGCCGATTATCTCGTAGCGCAGATCGACGCCGGCGCCGATGCCGTGCAGATTTTCGATTCTTGGGCCGGCGTGCTCGGCGAGAAGGAATTCGAGGCTTTTGCGGTCAAGCCGGTTGCGAAAATGATCGCATCGGTGAAGGCACGGCGGCCAAAGGCGCGGGTGATCGCTTTTGCCAAAGGGGCCGGATACCTGCTGAAAACCTATCGGCAGAAGACGGGAGCCGATGCGATCGGTCTCGACTGGTCGGTGCCGTTGGCCTTTGCTCGGGAACTGCAGAAGGACGGGCCGGTGCAGGGCAATCTCGATCCGATGCGCGTGGTTGCCGGCGGCAAGGCTTTGGACGTCGGGATCGACGATATCCTGCAGCAGCTCGGGAATGGCCCGCTGATCTTCAATCTCGGACATGGCATTACCCCGCAGGCGGATCCCGATAATGTTGCCAGGCTTGTTGAGCGTGTGCGGGGATGGAGGAACTGATGACGGTGGAAAAGCAGACGGACGCCGCTCCGGGTCAGAGGGCTGGACGACGCGCCTATGTCATGATTCTCATTTTTGCGGTTCTGGCGATCGGACTTTTCGCCTGGCATCCGGCCGATCTCTATCTCTGGATCAAGGCGCTGCACATCATCGCCGTCATCTCCTGGATGGCCGGCATGTTTTATCTGCCGCGGCTGTTCGTCTATCACACCGACGCCGAAGCCGGTTCGCAGCAATCCGAGACGTTCAAGGTCATGGAACAGCGACTGCTGCGCTACATCATCAACCCGGCAATGATTTTGACCTGGATTTTCGGGCTTTATCTTGCCTGGTCCGTCTATGATTTCCGAGGCGGATGGCTGCACGCCAAGATCGGGCTTGTCTTGATTCTCTCGGGCGTTCACGGCCATTTCAGCGCTGCGGTGCGCGCCTTTGCCCGCGATCAGAACAAGCATTCTGCCCGATACTGGCGGGTCATGAACGAGGCGCCGACGCTTCTGATGATCGCGATCGTCATTCTCGTGGTCGTCAAGCCCTTTGCGTGAGGCGGGGCTATATTAGACACGACGTAAAATTTCTTTCATTTTGCGTGCCCCCCTTGCGGTTCAGAAAGTGAGTCGCTATTTTCCCGCCATCTTCTCTTCGTGGCATGTATCCATTCTGTCTCCCGCGAGCGCCCCTATCGCGGTTCTGAATACGAGCAACATTGCCTTCCCCTCCTAAAAAAATGAGTAACTCCCTTCATGGCTGAAATGAAGCTTCAGGAACTGAAAAATAAATCCCCGACCGATCTCCTGGCCTTTGCCGAATCGCTCGAAGTGGAAAACGCCAGCACGATGCGCAAGCAGGAATTGATGTTTGCAATCCTGAAGGTGCTGGCGAGCCAAGACGTAGAAATCATCGGCGAGGGCGTCGTCGAAGTTCTACAAGATGGTTTCGGTTTCTTGCGTTCCGCGAACGCTAACTATCTTCCCGGTCCGGACGATATCTATATTTCCCCCTCCCAGATCCGCCGCTTCTCCTTGAAGACGGGCGACACGGTCGAGGGACCGATCCGCGGACCGAAGGAAGGCGAACGCTACTTCGCGCTGCTGAAAGTCAACACGATCAATTTCGACGATCCGGAAAAGATCCGTCACAAGGTTCACTTCGATAACCTAACGCCGCTTTATCCGAACGAGCGTTTTCGTATGGAACTCGACGTTCCCACGTCGAAGGATCTTTCGCCCCGGGTGATCGATCTCGTAGCACCGCTCGGCAAGGGCCAGCGCGGCCTGATCGTCGCACCACCGCGTACCGGTAAAACCGTTCTCCTTCAAAACATCGCCCATTCCATCACCGCCAATCATCCGGACTGCTACCTGATCGTTCTCTTGATCGACGAACGTCCGGAAGAAGTGACGGATATGCAGCGATCCGTGCGTGGCGAAGTCATCTCGTCGACTTTCGACGAGCCGGCGGTGCGCCACGTCCAGGTTGCTGAAATGGTCATCGAGAAGGCCAAGCGCCTGGTTGAGCATGGCCGCGACGTCGTCATCCTGCTCGATTCGATTACCCGCCTCGGCCGCGCCTATAACACCGTGGTCCCCTCCTCTGGTAAGGTTCTGACCGGCGGTGTCGACGCCAACGCCCTGCAGCGTCCGAAGCGTTTCTTCGGTGCTGCGCGTAACATCGAAGAAGGCGGCTCGCTGACGATCATTGCGACGGCCCTGATCGATACCGGCAGCCGTATGGACGAAGTTATCTTTGAAGAATTCAAGGGTACCGGTAACTCGGAAATCGTGCTCGACCGCAAGGTGGCCGACAAGCGCATCTTCCCGGCAATGGATATTCTCAAGTCCGGTACGCGTAAGGAAGACCTGCTGGTGCCGCGCCAGGATCTGCAGAAGATCTTCGTCCTGCGCCGCATTCTGGCGCCGATGGGTACGACCGACGCGATTGAGTTCCTGATCGACAAGCTCAAGCAGACGAAGAATAATCCGGACTTCTTCGATTCGATGAATACGTAATCCTTAGCCGGATTCCGTAAGCGTATCGCTTTAGAGATACGGTGCACATGCTATGATCGGGGTCGCCTTCTAGCGGCCCCGATTTCGTTTTATTGAGCAGAATTTCTTAGGCGAAGTATCAACGAAAATCGATTCGGATACGGATCAGTTCAATGACGGCAGACCAAACCATTTATGCACTCTCCAGCGGCGGCTTGCCAGCCGGCGTCGCCGTTATCCGCATCAGCGGTCGTTCCGCTTTTTCCGTCGCTGGGTCCCTTGCCGGAACGCTGCCAGCTCCTCGGCAAGCCGCGCTGAAAACGATTCGGACTCGTAACGGTTTAACTATCGACCGTGGTCTTGTTTTAATTTTTCCGGGGCCAGCCTCTTTTACCGGAGAGGATTGCGTCGAGGTTCATGTTCACGGCGGCAAGGCCGTGGTGAATGCGCTTCTGGCAGAGCTTGCCACTTTTGATGGGTGCCGTCTTGCGGAGCATGGAGAATTCTCGCGCCGTGCCCTTGAGAACGGCAAAATGGATCTTGTCGAGGTGGAGGGCCTGGCGGATCTTATTGGTGCCGAGACGGAAATGCAGCGCCGGCTCGCGTTGGAACACGCTGCTGGCGGATTATCGGAGCTTTATAATGGCTGGGCTGACCGGCTGACCCGCGCGCGGGCGCTGATCGAAGCCGAGCTGGATTTCGCAGACGAGGATGACGTTCCTGGCTCCGTATCGGATATGGTATGGGCAGACATGCAGCGTCTGCATTCTGAGTTGTCCGACCATCTCAAGGGCGCCGATCTTGGCGAGATTATCCGCGATGGTTTGAAAGTGGTGATTGCCGGGCCGCCGAATGCCGGCAAGTCCAGCCTCATGAATGCATTGGCGAAGCGGGAGGTGGCGATCGTCACCGACATTGCCGGAACGACGCGGGACGTTCTGCATATCGATCTGAATATAGAGGGATATGCTGTCAAGCTTTATGATACGGCAGGCTTGCGGGAAACCGATGAGATTGTCGAGCGCGAGGGGATACGCCGCGCCCTTAACACCGTCGCTGATGCCGATCTTGTCCTATCGTTAGCGGAAATCGGCCATGGTCCGCAGCTCGATTTCCCCGGTTTCTCCGGCAAGATCGTCACGCTCGGGACGAAATCAGACTTACACCCTGGTCAGGGCGACGGCGAGTATGATGTGCTTATCTCCTCGGAGACGGGGGCGGGCTTGCCGGCGCTACATCAATTTCTCCGGCAAGATCTGCAGGATCGCTCGGAATCTCTGTCGTTGGCATTGCCGAGCCGCTTGCGGCATCGGATGCTGCTGGGTGAGAGTTTAGCTGCCGTCGCTGCGGCACTCGCCTCCGAGGACAGAGGTCTCGATATCAGGGCGGAGTATTTGCGACGGGCCGCTGCGAGCCTTGGGCGGATCACAGGACGCGTCGATGTCGAAGATCTGTTGGATGTGATTTTCTCGGAGTTCTGCATCGGCAAATGATTCACGTGAAACATGCCGATCGGATATCGAAGTGGATTCGAACCGACGTTTCACGTGAAACCTTCTTGACTCCTGAAATTGGTGTGCCAAACAGGCGGCACGACCGAGGACTTGATGATGTTCGATGAATCATATGATGTGATCGTTGTAGGTGGCGGCCATGCCGGCAGCGAGGCCGCGGCCGCGGCCGCACGCCTGGGCGCGCGCACCGCGTTGGTGACACATAGACGAGACACGATCGGCGTCATGTCCTGTAACCCCGCGATCGGCGGTCTTGGCAAAGGCCATCTCGTGCGGGAAATCGATGCACTCGACGGCCTGATGGGGCGGGTTGCCGATGCGGCCGGTATTCAATTCCGCATGCTCAATCGCAAGAAGGGCCCCGCTGTCCGTGGGCCGCGCACACAGGCCGATCGTAAGCTTTATCGTCTGGCCATGCAGGCCGAAATCGGCGCGATCGACAATCTTGATGTCATAGAAGGGGATGCGTTTGATCTCGTTCTTGAGCACGGGCGCGTTTCTGCAGTCACGTTGAAGGATGGCAGGATCATCCGGTGTGGCGCTGTCGTTTTGACAACAGGAACCTTTCTTCGCGGCCTTATTCATATTGGCGACAAGAAAATTCCAGCTGGGCGCGTTGGCGAAGAGCCTTCAGTAGGCCTTTCAGGCACGTTGTTGCGGCATGGGCTCGCCCTCGGCCGTTTGAAGACGGGAACCCCGGCTCGCCTCGATGGCACGACGATCGACTGGGCCTCAGTCGGAAGACAAGGCGCGGATGAAGATCCCACGCCCTTTTCCTTCATGACTGATTCCATCGTGAATCCACAGATCGAATGCGGCGTGACGCGAACGACTCCGGATACGCATAGGATCATCGCCGAGAATCTCAAACGTTCGGCGATGTATTCAGGGCAGATCGAAGGCGTTGGACCACGCTATTGTCCCTCTATTGAGGACAAGATCGTGAAGTTCGGTGAGCGCGATGGCCATCAGATATTCCTGGAGCCGGAAGGCCTCGATGACACGACCGTCTATCCGAACGGCATATCCACCTCCCTTCCGGAGGATGTCCAGGAGGACTTCATCAAAACCATTCCGGGCCTGGAACGAGTTACAATTCTCCAGCACGCCTATGCCATTGAATATGATCATGTGGATCCGCGCGAACTGAAACTCTCCCTGGAAGTGGAGAAGATTCCCGGTCTCTTTCTGGCCGGACAGATCAACGGCACGACGGGATATGAAGAGGCAGGCGCACAGGGCCTTGTCGCCGGCTTAAATGCGGCGCGTCTTGCCTCCGGTGGCGAAGCGATCGAATTCAGCCGAACGGACTCCTATATTGGCGTGATGATCGACGACTTGACGTCGCGCGGCGTCGCGGAGCCTTATCGCATGTTCACTTCCCGCGCGGAGTATCGTCTTTCGCTGCGAGCTGACAATGCGGATGTGCGCCTGACGCCGGTTGGCCTGTCCATCGGTTGCGTCGGTGCTGATCGTGCATCGCGTTTCGACCGGTATGTGAGGAAGCTTGAACAAGCACGCATTCGTCTGAAAGATTTGAGGATCACTCCGAACGAAGCCGAAAAAGCCGGCATGCACCTGAACAAGGATGGTCAGTGGCGTTCGGCGTATGAACTCCTCTCGCATCCGGGTCAGTCGATCGAAGCGCTGTCGCGCCTTTGGCCGGAGCTGCAATCCATGGAACGGAGCGTCGCCGAAGCGGTCGAGATCGAAGCGGTCTATGCGGTCTATATGGATCGGCAGACTGCGGATATAACGCAGGCTCGGAAAGAAGAAGAGCGCGCCATCCCTTCTGGCTTCGACTTCGCCGTTCTCTCTGGTCTGTCCAACGAGTTGAAGCAGAAACTGGCCGCAGCGAATCCGAAGAACATTGCTCAAGCGTCGCGGATCGACGGAATGACGCCAGCGGCCATTTCTCTGTTGCTGGCCCATCTTAGAAAGATGAGCACTCAGGATGCGCAAAAGCTCGTATCTTGATACTACAAGGTTAGAGAGTCCAAAGCATGGAATTGAACGGTGTACGTGTTTCACGTGAAACACAGGAGCGACTTCAGCATTTCGCTGAGCTCTTCCAGAAGTGGGCGAAGACGATAAACCTTGTTGCGCCCTCGACCATCGACGATCTCTGGCGCCGTCATATTGCCGATAGCGCTCAAATTTTTCAGCTTCATCCCACGCCGAGCCATTGGGTCGATCTCGGTAGCGGCGGTGGCTTTCCTGGGGTGATAACGGCGATTCTCCTGGCCGAAACGGGCGTCGGCCATGTCGATTTAATCGAAAGCAACCAGAAGAAGGCCGCTTTCCTGCGGGTTTGCCTGCGGGAATGCGAAGCCCGGGGCGCGGTTCACGCGGTTCGCATCGAGGAGGCGCCGGGCAATGTCAGACATTGCGACTTGATCTCGGCGCGGGCTCTTGCGGAGCTGGACTTGCTGCTGGACTACGCAGCTCCTTGGGTTGAGCGCAATGAAAATCTGCGCCTTTTCCTGCATAAAGGCCGGGATTACGAGCGTGAGCTTGGGAAAGCCCGTGGCCGTTGGGAATTCGATCTGGTAAAACATCGAAGTGTCGTCGAGCGAGATTCGGTTATTTTGGAGCTCAATCGCCTGCGACGCCTGAATTAACCATCATTGGATATGCGGCAGATGATCGGCGAACGAAACCGGATTATTACCATCGCAAATCAGAAGGGCGGCGTCGGCAAGACCACGACCGCCATCAACTTGGCGACTGCGCTTGCCGCGATCGGCGAGCGCGTTCTGATCGTCGATCTCGATCCGCAGGGCAATGCCAGCACGGGTCTCGGTATCGAGCGGCGGGATCGGAAGCTCTCTTCCTACGATCTCCTGGTTGGCACTCATTCGGTCATGGATACCGTTCAGGAAACCGCTGTTCCTAATCTTTTCATTGTGCCATCGACAATGGATTTGCTCGGTATCGAGATGGAGATCGCGCAGCAGTCGGATCGCGTCTTTAAGCTACGTCGGGCGTTGAATGCCTCGGAGGCCCTCGCCTTCTCCTATATTCTCGTCGATTGCCCGCCTTCTTTCAATTTGCTGACGATGAATGCCATGGCGGCGGCTCATTCGGTGCTCGTGCCGTTGCAGTGCGAATTTTTCGCACTGGAAGGCCTCAGCCAGCTCCTGGAAACCGTCGATCAGGTGCGCCGTACAGTCAATCCGTCTCTGGATATTCAGGGGATCGTTTTGACGATGTTCGATTCCCGCAACAATCTGGCGCAGCAGGTGGTCAGCGATGTCCGCACTCACCTAGGAGAAAAAGTCTACCATACGTTGATCCCGCGCAACGTACGCGTGTCCGAGGCGCCTTCTTACGGTAAGCCAGCCATTCTCTACGACCTGAAGTGTGCGGGCAGCCAAGCCTATCTGCAACTGGCCTCGGAAGTGATCCAGAGAGAACGGCAGCGCAAGGCTGCCGCATGAAATAGTATTGTTCCAGAGTGAGTATTGGTGATGAATGATGATCTTTCGAAGCGGCGTCTCGGGCGCGGACTGGCGGCTCTCATCGGTGAGATGGACCAGCCGACGCCGGTGGATGCGGGTAAGCCGGCTGTCAATCCGGATCGCCTTGTACCGATCGAATTCATCAGCCGTAATCCGAGAAACCCGCGTCGCTATTTCGATGAGACCGAGCTGCATGATCTGGCCAGCTCTATCCGCCAACACGGCATCGTCCAGCCGGTTGTCGTACGCACGGTTTCGGCGGACCGCTATGAAATCATAGCCGGCGAAAGGCGATGGCGGGCCGCGCAGCTCGCCGGCCTGATCGAAATTCCGGTCATTGTCCGGGATGTCGACGACAAGACCGCCCTTGAAATTGCGATCGTTGAAAACGTCCAGCGCGCCGATCTCAACCCGCTGGAAGAGGCATTGGGTTATGAGCAACTGATTGCCGAGCACGGCTATACGCAAAACGACCTTGGCGAAATCATCGGTAAAAGCCGCAGCCATGTCGCCAATTCACTACGGCTGCTGAAGCTGCCCGATACGGTGCGCGATATGCTTGCCAGCGGCAGTCTTTCTGCCGGCCATGCGCGTGCCCTGGTGTCGACCTCCGATCCGGCCTCGCTGGCCCGCACCATTGTCTCCAAAGGCATGTCGGTGCGTGATGCTGAGCGGTTGGCGCAGAATGACATCAAGGCGCAGAACGATCCCCGTCCCGCAGGCGCCCGCAAGGACGAAAAGGATTCTGACACGCTGGCGCTGGAGCGCACGCTCTCCGATACGCTCGGTCTGGACGTTTCGATCAACCATCGCGGCAATGGCGGCCAGGTGAAGATCAGCTATAAGACGCTGGAGCAGCTCGAGGAGATTTGCCGGCTGCTGGAGCGGCGCTAAAGGCAAACGGTAGCCCTGGCGATTACAGTCAGCATACCGAGGCAAAACCGGGTCCATCAGGAATGGGCTCATAACCTTTCCTGTCATTTCCGGTGAAGCATCAACCTTTTCGAGCCGATTGCAAGGTGGTCGACAATAGGGTCTGAGTGGCAATAGTATCTTCCAGGCTAGCCCGCTGGCGTGTCTGGAGAATCGCTGTCTGCAATCTATTCATTTCCCGGGCAATGGCCGGCGCGGTCCAGCTTCTCAGCGCCTGTTCGATGATGGGCTTGCGGCGGAAATGCAGATGACGGCCATGTGTCTGCATGACCTGGGCGGGAGCGATCCGCTTTTCATCCATCTCTGCTCGCATCGTATCAAGCATCTGAAACTGCCTCAAACAGCCCTGAAGCACGAGGAACATCGGAGTTTTGGATGAAGCAATTCTCTGCATCGCGCGCAGGAAAGCCTCCGAATCACCCTTCAGGATGGCGTCGACCGCGTCATCTGCGGAAACCGCGCTGGCGTCACCGATAATTTCGATGACGTGCTGCTCCTCGATCATGTCCTGACCGCGGCAATAAAGGGCAAGCTTGCGAACCTCATTGCGGGAGGCGATGCGATCGCCGCCAAGAAGCTCCAGCAGTGTCTGGCGAGCCGCCTGCGTGATGCGCAGCCCTTCGTTTGCCAGCTCAGTATCGATCAGGCTGTTGAGAGCCCTAATGTCATCAGCATAGCAAGGGATCGTGGCGATGCTGCGAGCCGGCTCCGCGACCTTGCGTAGCCCCGATCCTTTCTTGAGATCACCGGCTTCGATAATGACGAAGCTCGCATCTGGAGGATTGCCAGCAAGGATCTGCAGCGAATCGATGAGCGCCTTTTCGTTGGCGGCACCGCGAATCCAGACGAGCTTCTCGCCGCCGAACAAACCGATGGCGTTTACTTCATCGAGCAGGCGGCCGGCATCATTCTGCAGATCCGCGACGTCGAGCTTGATGAGAGAGAAGGCGTCGTTCAGGTCTACGCCGGTCTTGCCGGCGATTTGGGCGGCACGTTCGGATACCAAGCCACGATCCGGCCCATAAATGACAAAGATGCGGTAGTTTCGCGCGGCATTTTGGAGAAATCCGTCGAATTCGTGAGACTTGATTTCCGCCATGCCGCGCTCTTTGTCAGTGGCTGAGTGCAGCTGCTATGTCGGCAGCCACCATCTCGGCAACTTCGCGGGCGGCCCGATCTTCCGAATCCCGGATCGCGCGCTGCTTGGCGAATTCCTGTGTCGGGAAGTCGACAAGCGACGTCACCGAGCGGCTGCCGGATTTAAGGACCTTACCGGTGACTGCTTCCTTCAACGTAAAGGACGCCGTCACCGTGGTGCGGCCGGCGGCCGACGTACTGGACGACGGCAGATAGATAACGCCTCCCGTACCGGAGGTGACACTGAGGTCAACGGTATATTTCGGCGTCTTCGTTTCGCCGGCGCCCCGGCCCGCAATGAAGATCAGCTGATTGCGGACCTGCAGTCCGACGCGCGAACCGACGTCGGAGAAA
Organism: Rhizobium sp. BK289; assembly: GCF_014193575.1. Lineage (NCBI taxonomy): Bacteria > Pseudomonadati > Pseudomonadota > Alphaproteobacteria > Hyphomicrobiales > Rhizobiaceae > Rhizobium > Rhizobium sp. BK289. The sequence goes on along the minus strand of NZ_JACHZO010000019.1, from coordinate 57,911 downwards.
GCGACTTCGGAGAGCTTCTGCGTCACACCGGTGCTGACGGCATACAGCGGCCGAACTTGGCAGGAGGACAGAAGGCCGGCAACAGCCACAAGGGAAGCGACGCCAGCGATGCGGGCGAACTTGAAAAGACTATCAGACGACAATGTTTACGATCCTCTGTGGAACGACGATGATCTTCTTTGGCGCCTGACCATTCAATGCGCTCGTAACGGCATCCAGGGCGAGCACGGCTTGCTGCACGGCATTCTGATCTGCATCGCGCGCGATTGTCAATTCGGCGCGCTTCTTGCCGTTGATCTGAACGGGATAGACGATTTCGTTTTCGATGACGAGCGCCTCGTCATAGACCGGCCATGCACTGGTCGCGACCATATGCGTGTTGCCGAGGGCGGCCGAGCATTCTTCGGCCAGATGCGGCGTGATCGGCGCAACCAGCGAAATCAGGATTTCGACGGCCTCGCGGACAGCGGAGCGATAGGCGCCATCCGCCTGACCGGCCGCCACCTTGCCGAGTGGTGCGGCCAGCGCATTGACGAATTCGTAGATGCGCGCCACGGCCTTGTTGAAGGCGAGCTTATCGTAATCACCTTGAACGGCCTTCAACGTACGATGGGCGACCTGCGAAATCGCCAGCCCCTCGCCTTCCTTAGCCGGAGTCGATTCAACTGTCTTCAGAGCATCGGCGGCTTCCGACACCAGCCGCCACATGCGTTGCGTGAAACGATGCGCGCCTTCGACGCCGGCTTCCGACCAGATGACGTCGCGATCGGGCGGCGAATCGGAGAGCACGAAGAAGCGAGCCGTATCGGCGCCGTAGGAGGCGATGATGTCATCCGGATCGACGACGTTCTTCTTCGACTTCGACATTTTTTCGATCGAGCCGATGGCGATGTCCTCGCCGGTCGACAGCAGCGTGGCGCGGCGCTGGCCGTCCACTTCCTCGATCTTGATATCCGCCGGCGAAACCCATTCGCGCGTCAGGCCATTGCCGCGGCTATAGGTCTCGTGCACGACCATCCCTTGCGTGAACAGGCCCTTGAAAGGCTCCTTCACGTCAAGATGGCCGGTTTCGCGCATCGCGCGCGTGAAGAAGCGCGAATAGAGCAGGTGCAGGATCGCGTGCTCGATGCCGCCGATATACTGATCGACCGGCAGCCAGTGGTTAGCCGCCTTTTGATCCGTCGGCTGGTTTTCCCAGGGAGCAGTGAAGCGGGCGAAATACCAGCTCGAATCGACGAAGGTGTCCATCGTATCGGTTTCCCGCCGCGCATCCTTGCCGCACTGCGGACAGGCGACATGCCGCCAGGTGGCGTGCCGGTCGAGCGGGTTGCCTGGCTGGTCGAAGGTGACGTCGTCGGGCAACCGGACCGGCAGATCCTGCTTCGGCACCGGCAGCACGCCGCAATCGTCGCAATGGATGACCGGGATCGGGCAGCCCCAATAGCGCTGCCGGGAAATGCCCCAGTCGCGCAGACGGAAATTCACCTTGCGCTCGGCCTGCGGCGCGTTGCCAAGACTCGTTTCCGAAAGCTTCGTTGCCACCGTCTCGAAGGCTTCCTCGGTGCTCATGCCGTCGAGGAAGCGCGAGTTGATCATGACGCCATCACCATCATAGGCAGTGTCGCCGACGGTAAAGCTCGCAGCATCGCCATCAGCGGGCATGACGACGGGAACGACGGGCAGGCCGTACTTGCGGGCGAAGTCCAGGTCGCGCTGGTCGCCGGACGGGCAGCCGAAGATGGCGCCCGTGCCATAGTCCATCAGCACGAAATTGGCGATGTAGACTGGCAGTTCCCAGGACGGATCGAAGGGGTGACGGACGCGGATACCGGTGTCCATGCCTTTCTTTTCCGCGGTTTCCAGCGCGGCCAGCGAGGTGCCGGCACGACGGCATTCCTCGCAGAAAGCCTCGATCGCCGGATCCTTGGCAGCCGCTTCCTTGGCCAGCGGATGGTCGGCAGAGATCGCCAGGAAGGAGGCGCCGAACAATGTATCGGGGCGGGTCGTGTAGACCGTGATCTCGCGATCGCTATTGGGAGCGGTTTCGGCCACGATTTCCCAGCGGACGGTCAGGCCTTCCGACCGGCCGATCCAGTTCTTCTGCATCAGCCGCACTTTTTCCGGCCAATGATCGAGTGTGTCCAGGGCATCCAGCAGATCCTGGCTGAACTCGGTGATCTTGAAGAACCACTGCGTCAGCTCGCGCTGTTCCACAAGCGCGCCGGAACGCCAGCCGCGGCCGTCGATGACCTGCTCGTTGGCGAGAACGGTGTTATCGACCGGATCCCAGTTGACCTTCGATTTCTTGCGGTAGACCAGACCTTTCTCCATCATGTCGATGAAGAGCATCTGCTGGCGATGATAATAGTCCACATCGCAGGTCGCGAATTCGCGGCTCCAGTCCAGCGACAGGCCCATGGCCTTCAGCTGGGTGCGCATCGAGGCGATGTTCTGGTAGGTCCATTCCTTGGGATGCACCTTGTTGTCGCGCGCTGCGTTTTCTGCCGGCATGCCGAAGGCGTCCCAACCCATCGGATGCAGCACGTTGTAGCCGCGGGCGCGCTTGTAGCGGGCAACGACATCGCCCATGGCGTAGTTGCGCACATGGCCCATGTGGATGCGGCCCGACGGATAGGGAAACATCTCCAGAACGTAGTATTTCTCACGCGGATCGGCATTGTCTGTCGCGAAGACCTTTTCTTCGTTCCATTTTTCCTGCCAGCGGGGCTCGGCATCGCGCGGATTATAACGTTCGGTCGTCATCTGATCTTGTATTCCGGAAAATCATGGGGAGTTAGGGGGTGACCTTCACCACGAAACTACCCAAGCGTCAAGTTTAGCGGTTGCGGCAAGTGCCTTATCTTGCAAAGCAAAGCCGGATTCGGCCGTATTCGCCCTTGGCAAAGCCTGCCCGCCTCATTACTGCAAGGGTTGAAAAAGCAAGCGAACATATCGAGGCGAAAAGATGGAACTTCAAGAGCGCCTGAACGAAGTCCGTTCCCATATCGCTGCGGCCGAGCGTCAGGCCGGCCGGCCGGCGGGTTCCGTGCAGCTCGTTGCCGTTTCGAAGACTTTCGATGCCGACCAGATCCGCCCGGCGATTTCGGCCGGCCAGCGTGTGTTCGGCGAAAACCGTGTGCAGGAAAGCCAGGCAAAATGGCCGGAGCTGAAGGCCGAAACGCCCGGGATCGAGCTGCACCTGATCGGCCCGCTGCAATCGAACAAGGCGGCCGATGCCGTGGCGCTGTTCGACGTCATCGAGACGATCGACCGGGAAAAGATCGCCCGCGCCATCGCCGATGAAATGAAGGTGCAGGGCAAGGTTTTGCGGCTTTATGTGCAGGTCAATACCGGGCTGGAACCGCAAAAGGCCGGGATCGCCCCTAATGACACAGTCGCTTTCGTCGATTTCTGCCGCAAGGAACTCGGACTTCCGGTCGAAGGCCTGATGTGCATTCCGCCCGCGGAGGAAAATCCGGGGCCGCATTTTGCCCTCCTGGCAAAGCTCGCCAAGCGGGCCGGCGTCGAAAAGCTCTCCATGGGCATGTCTAGCGACTACGAAATTGCCGTCGCCTTCGGCGCGACAAGCGTCCGGGTCGGTTCTGCGATTTTCGGGGCGCGATAAATTCGGTCGAAAATAAAAGCCACGGCTACCGCCTCGTGGTTCGAGGCTCCGGCCTCACGGCCTACGCACCTCACCATGAAGGCTAGTTTCCTGCGCAAGACGGTACGTTAAACTGTGCCTCAGCTACAGGAGCTGGGCCTTACACCGCAGAGCGCTTCCATCCTCACCCTGAGCCCGTCAAAGGACGAGTTGGCCGTGTCTCCCGACAAAAAACCCCGGCTGTGAAAACCGGGGCTTCGTAAATCTGCGATGAAACCGGATCTTAGAACTGGTCGTCGTCCTCGTCGTCGCGGCTGGTCGACTTCAGCGACTTCAGCTTGGCGAAAACGGCGTCGGCGTCGATTTCCTTTTCCTTCTCGTCATCGCGATCATAGCTGAAGCCGAGCTTTTCGGTTTCCTGAGCCGGCTGCAGGGTCGCGCCGAGTTCGGCGGCGGTCGGCAGCGGACGGCCCTTGGAGGCCTTTTCGACTTCCATGTCAAGGTCTATCTGGCTGCAGAGGCCGAGCGTGACCGGATCCATCGGCGTCAGGTTGGCTGCGTTCCAGTGCGTGCGGTCGCGGATCTGTTCGATGGTCGACTTGGTGGTGCCGACGAGGCGGGAAATCTGCGCATCCTTCAGTTCCGGATGGTTGCGCACCAGCCACAGGATGGCGTTCGGGCGATCCTGCCGCTTGGAGACTGGCGTGTAACGCGGGCCGCGGCGCTTGGATTCCGGCACGCGGACCTTCGGCTCGGAAAGTTTCAGCTTGTGGTTCGGATTGGCTTCGGCGCGGGCGATTTCGTCACGCGTCAGCTGGCCGGTCGAGATCGGGTCGAGGCCCTTGATGCCCTGTGCGGCTTCACCGTCGGCAATGGCCTTCACTTCGAGCGGGTGCAGCCTGCAGAACTGCGCGATCTGGTCGAATGACAAGGCCGTATTGTCGACAAGCCAGATGGCGGTTGCCTTCGGCATGAGCAATTGTTGAGCCATGGATATAGTCCTTCTGTCAGTCCGCGCCGGTGTCGCGGTCCGGGGTGTAACACCACATTGTCCGGGAAATACGGCCCTATATAGCGACAGTGTCGCGGAATTGCAATTCTTTGCGGATGAAATGCACTTTGTCCAATTGCTGTCGTAGTTTGACCTGCTATTTATTGCGCGGAAAGAGTGCTCGCGGTTACAAATCGGAGTGCTAGGGATTTGAGGAGGAAACAATGTCGGAGAAGATCCATCCCGTGATGAAACCGGTTAAGGCACGCGCCCTGATCGACAAGGCGAAGTACCAGAAATGGTATGAGCAGAGCGTCGAGGATCCCGACAAGTTCTGGGGCAAGCACGGCAAGCGCATCGACTGGTTCAAGCCCTACACGAAGGTCAAGAACACGTCCTTTACCGGCAAGGTGTCGATCAAGTGGTTCGAGGATGGCGTCACCAACGTCTCCTACAATTGCATCGACCGGCATCTGAAGAAACATGGCGATCGCGTCGCCTTCATCTGGGAAGGCGACAATCCCTATATCGACAAGAAGATCACTTATAGTGAGCTCTATGAGCAGGTCTGCCGGCTCGCGAATGTGCTGAAGAAGCACGGCGTCAAGAAGGGCGACCGCGTCACCATCTACATGCCGATGATCCCGGAAGCCGCCTATGCGATGCTGGCCTGCGCCCGCATCGGCGCGGTGCATTCGGTCGTCTTCGGCGGCTTCTCGCCGGAAGCGCTTGCCGGCCGCATCGTCGATTGCGCCTCGACCGTCGTCATCACCTGCGATGAAGGTGTCCGCGGCGGCAAGTCCATTCCGCTGAAGGAAAATACCGATACGGCGATCCAGATCGCCGCCAAGCAGAAGGTCGCGGTCAAGACCGTGATCGCCGTGCGCCGCACCGGCGGCAAGGTTGCCTGGGAGCCCGGCCGCGATGTCTGGTATCACGAGGAAACCGCCAAGGTGAAGGCGGATTGCCCGCCGGCGAAGATGAAGGCGGAAGACCCGCTCTTCATCCTCTATACCTCCGGTTCCACGGGCAAGCCGAAGGGCGTGCTGCACACGACGGCCGGTTATCTCGTCTATGCGGCGATGACGCATGAATATACGTTCGACTATCACCCCGGCGATATCTATTGGTGCACGGCCGATGTCGGCTGGGTCACCGGCCATTCCTATATCGTCTACGGGCCGCTCGCGAATGCCGCGACCACGCTGATGTTCGAAGGCGTGCCGAACTACCCGGATCAGGGCCGTTTCTGGGATGTGATCGACAAGCACAAGGTCAATATCTTCTATACTGCGCCGACGGCGATCCGTTCGCTGATGGGCGCCGGCGATCAGTTCGTCAAGCGCGCTTCGCGCTCCAGCCTGCGCATTCTCGGCACGGTCGGCGAGCCGATCAATCCGGAAGCCTGGGAATGGTATTACAAGGTGGTCGGCGACAGCCGCTGCCCGATCGTCGATACCTGGTGGCAGACAGAAACCGGCGGTCACATGATCACGCCGCTTCCGGGCGCGACCGATCTCAAGGCCGGTTCGGCCACCCTGCCCTTCTTCGGCGTGCAGCCGCAGCTGGTCGACAATGAAGGCAATGTGCTGGAAGGGGCGGCCGACGGCAATCTCGTCATCACCGACAGCTGGCCCGGCCAGATGCGCACTGTCTATGGCGACCATGAGCGCTTCATCCAGACCTACTTTTCCACCTACAAGGGCAAGTACTTCACCGGCGACGGCTGCCGCCGCGATGAGGACGGCTACTACTGGATCACCGGCCGCGTCGACGACGTACTCAACGTCTCGGGCCATCGTCTCGGTACGGCGGAGGTGGAATCGGCGCTCGTATCCCACAAGCACGTCTCGGAAGCCGCCGTCGTCGGCTATCCGCATTCGATCAAGGGCCAGGGCATCTATTGCTACGTGACGCTGATGGTCGGGATGGAAGGCACCGAAGCGCTACGGCAGGAATTGGTAAAGCATGTCCGCGCCGAAATCGGCCCGATCGCCTCACCCGACAAGATCCAGTTCACACCCGGCCTGCCGAAAACCCGCTCAGGCAAGATCATGCGTCGCATCCTGCGCAAGATCGCCGAGGACGACTTCGGCGCTCTCGGCGATACCTCGACGCTCGCTGATCCTGCTGTTGTCGATGATCTGATCGCCAATAGGCAGAACAAGGCGGATGCGGCTTGATGCAAGTGGGAGCGCCGCTCCCACTCATATCGTAAAATCAGGAAATTTGCGTTGGCGAGGGCTTGTCTCTCGCCAATTTTTTTCACGTGAAACCTTCACTGATTTCGAGAGCTCATTGCAAAAGCCAGATTGGCAAGTCTGGATATTCCACGGATCGCCCTCAGCAATGAGCTTTCCTTCGTCAATAAGGGCCATTAATCGCGCATGCAGCATTATGTCGCCAACTTGGTAGTAGGGTTCGGAAATTGAACCCATTGTCTCTCCAATAATGCGCGCCTGGTTCCGATAGGGGAAGTACAGTTCATATCAACGTAGCGAATGCACTCGAACTTCGTCGAGAATCAAAAATCAATCGCGCGGCCGTTGATTTCCCAGTCGCCGAAGCGCGCGGGGTCGGCACCGCCGCGGCCGCCGATTTCGGGGGGAAGTTCGGCCTGCGCTTGAGCTTCCTGCGCCTTACGGCGCTCCTCGGCTTCGGCAAGCGCGCGCTTGGCGGCGGGCGAGAGTGGCTTGCGGGTGATATCGCCGGCTTCGGTGTCGAGTTTATTGTCGTTATCTGCGGTTTGCATGGTCTCGCGCGACCTCCGAAATATTGAAATGGAGGGAGGAATAGCCAAATCATAGTGCGTCCGGCCGCAAAGAGAAAGGTTTGGACGACAGATGTGTTGGAGACCTCTCGATGAATCTCATGCGTACTGCCATGCTGCTTGCCTTCATGACCGCTTTGTTCATGGGCGTCGGCTATCTGATCGGCGGTCAATCGGGCATGCTGATCGCATTGGTCGCCGCCGCGGGCATGAATTTCTTTTCCTACTGGAATTCCGACCGCATGGTGCTGTCAACCTATGGTGCTCAGGAGGTGGATGAGCGTAGCGCGCCGGAATTCTACCGCATCGTCCGCGATCTCGCCCGCAACGCCGGCCTGCCGATGCCTAAGGTTTATCTCTATGACAGCCCGCAGCCGAACGCCTTTGCAACGGGCCGCAATCCGGAAAACGCCGCTGTTGCAGCCTCCACCGGCCTGCTGCACGCGCTGACGCCGGAGGAAGTAGCCGGCGTGATGGCACACGAGCTTGCGCACGTGCAGAACCGCGACACGCTGACCATGACGATCACGGCGACGCTTGCCGGTGCCATCTCCATGCTCGGCAATTTCGCTTTTTTCTTCGGCGGCCGCCGCGACAACAACAATCCGCTCGGCATGGTCGGCGTTCTCGTGGCGATGATCGTCGCCCCCCTGGCTGCCATGCTGGTGCAGATGGCGATCAGCCGGACGCGCGAATATTCTGCCGACCGCCGTGGCGCGGAAATCTGCGGCAATCCGCTTTGGCTCGCCTCCGCGCTCGGCAAGATCGCTCGCGGTGCAGCGCATATTCCGAACGAAGAGGCCGAAGGCCATCCGGCGACCGCGCATATGTTCATCATCAATCCGCTCTCCGGCGAACGCATGGACAATCTGTTTTCCACCCATCCGAATACGGAAAACCGCATCGCCGCGCTGCATGACATGGCTCGTTTCGGTGGCGGCGGCGGCTCGCCTATGACATCCTCTTCTGCCCCATCTTCCGGCTTTGGCTCGACGGGGCCGTCCTTCACTGATAATCCGGGGCGCAAATCGCGTTCCGTGCCGAATACGGGTCGCGGTGGTTCGCAACCGCCGAAGGGTCCCTGGTCTTGAGTTCTGACACGAAAACCAAAGCTTCCAATAGAGACGGAAAACGATCGGGCAAGCGGCCGCAGCAATCGCGGCCGCTTGATTCGTCTCCGCCCAAGCCCGGGCTTGAGGCCCGCGCGGCGGCGTCAAAGATTCTGGGAGCCGTGCTCGACCGCAAGACGCCGCTCGACGGCATGCTCGATGCCGAAGGTGGCAGTGCCGCCTATACCACGCTCAGCGACAGCGACCGGGCACTGGTACGGGCCATCCTGAACAGCGCGTTGCGGCACCTGCCGCGCATCGAGGCGGCGATATCGTCGTTGCTGGATTCGCCGCTGCCGGAAGGCGCCCGTGCCCTGCATCATGTGCTCGTCGTTGGTGCTACGCAGATCCTCTATCTTGACGTGCCGGATCATTCCGCCGTCGATCTTGCTGTCGAGCAAGCCAATCGCGATCCGCGCAATCGCCGTTTCGCTAAGCTGGTCAACGCCATTCTCCGCCGCATCGGCCGCGAAAAGCAGGAAATCCTCGAGCGGGTTGCGAACGTGCCGGCCATGCCGGCCTGGTTCCTGTCCCGCCTGGAAGCGGCCTATGGCGCCCCCGCCGCGCTAAAGATTTCTGACACGCAGCTCGAGCCTGCCGCGATCGACCTCACGGTCAAATCCGATCCCGAAGGCTGGGCGAAGCGGTTGAACGGCGTAGTGCTGCCGACCGGCGGCGTGCGGCTTGCCGCTTTCGAAGGGTCCATTCCCTCGCTGGAAGGCTTCAATGAGGGTGAGTGGTGGGTTCAGGATGCCGCCGCCAGCATTCCCGCAAAGCTTTTCGGCTCGCTGACCGGCAAGCGGGTGGTGGATCTCTGCGCAGCACCTGGCGGCAAGACGGCGCAACTCATTCTCGCCGGCGCTAAGGTCACGGCCCTCGATCAATCCGCCAATCGGCTGAAGCGGCTGTCCGGTAATCTGGCACGCCTGAGCTTCGAGGCAGAAACCGTCGTTGCCGATATGAGCAAATATCGCCCTGACGAACTCTTCGACGCGGCTCTTCTCGATGCCCCCTGCTCCTCGACTGGAACGACACGCCGCCATCCGGACGTGCTGTGGACCAAGGGACCGGAGGATATCGCCAAGCTGGCCGCCCTGCAGGAGCGCCTGCTGCGCCATGCCCTGACATTGGTCAAGCCGGGCGGTGTGGTGGTCTTCTCCAATTGCTCGCTCGATCCCGAGGAGGGCGAAGATCTGGTCGCGCGCCTCCTCTCCGATACCGACAATGTCGAGCGCATACCGATCGCTGCGAGCAATTGGCCAGGTCTCGAAACGGCGATCTCGCCGCTTGGAGCGTTCCGCACCACGCCGGACATGCTGCCGCTTGCCGATGGCTTTGCTTCCGGTCTCGACGGCTTCTTTGCCGTCGTGCTTCGCCGCACGCGTTAGTTCCCCGGCTCAGATCGCTTTTACCGGATGGTTAAAAAACCGGTGAACATGTCTTTAATTGGTATATTTGTAACCTCTTTTTAACCACGGGTAGTGAGAGTAAGCAGAAGCAAATATGCAGATCTGCGGCAGGGTTTTGTGAGTTCATACATGCGGGAAGCATGGCGGCGGATGTCGCGCCGCGCGGCGTTGACGCGATTGCGTCTCACCCGCCACACGATGCGTGTGCCGGAGCGCTTGATCGTGGCACCGACCGACCTGCGTAGCATCGATCCCTTTTTCGTCGAAGAGCTTTTGAACGGCCGCATTCTGCTCGCCGGGCGCGTCCTGGAAACGCAGGGCGCATCGCCCTTTTCGCTGGAGCTGCCATCGCTGGCCTTTGCCGCCCGGCTGCATAATTTTCGCTGGCTGCGGCATTTACGGGCGGAAAAGAGTGATCAGGCCTCAGCCGCGGCGCGGTTGATCCTCACCGACTGGATTGCCGTCCACGGCCGCCGGCTGCATGGCCTTGCCTGGTCGCCCGATATAGCGGCGCAGCGGCTGATCGCGCTTCTATCGCATTCGCCCGTACTCCTGCAGGGCACGGATAGTGCTTTCTACCGCCGCTTCATGCGCATGCTCGTCTTCCATGTGCGCTTTCTGCGGCGGATCGTTGCGTCATCGCCTGATGGGATCACAAGGTTCCGCGTGCGTATCGCGCTTGCCATGGCCTCGGTCGCCATGCCGAGCAGTTCCCTTACACTGAAGCGAGCGGGGCAGGCACTCGACCGGGAGATCGACCGGCAAATCCTGCAGGATGGCGGCCATATCTCGCGCAATCCGCGGGCATCGCTCGAGCTCCTGCTCGATCTGCTGCCGCTCCGCCAGACCTATGTCAATCTCGGCCATGACGTGCCGATCCGGCTCATTCCCGGCATCGACCGCATGTATCCGGCACTGCGCTTCTTCCGCCATCAGGATGGCGATCTGGCGCTGTTCAACGGTGCGACCTCGACGCTCGCCAACGAGCTGATGTCGGTGCTGCGCTATGACGAAACAGCAGGGCAGGCCTTCAAGGCGCTGCCGCATACCAAATATCATCGGTTAGCGGCCGGTCCGGCCGTCGTCATCGTCGACGTGGGAACCGCGGCTTCGGCCGATCTCAGCCGCACGGCCCATGCCGGCTGTCTTTCCTTCGAAATGTCGTCGGGCAAGACGCGCTTCATCATTAATTCCGGTTCGCCGGAGTTTGCGGGCGATCGCTTTGCGCAAACCGCGCGGGCGACCGCGGCGCATTCGACCGTCACGCTCAACGACACCTCGTCCTGTCAGTTCTCCAAATCGAAATCGCTTGGGCCGATCATGGTCAGCGGCGTCAAGAAGGTCATCGTCGAGCGCGCCGAGACGGAAGACGGGCGAGACTATGTCCGCGCCGCGCATGACGGCTATCTCTCCGCCTTCGGCTATGTTCATGAGCGCGAGATTAGTCTGAATGCCAGCGGCACGATCGTCGCCGGCCGCGACCGGTTCTTCGCGCCGGAAGGCAAGAAGCATCAGCCGAAGGGTGAGGGCATTGCTTCGGCCCGCTTTCACATTCACCCCTCCATCAGCCTGCTGCAGACCGAGACGGATGCCGCGCTGCTGATCGCGCCGGATGGCGAGACCTGGGTCTTCTCCTCGCCCGGCAATGAAGTGCTTGTGGCGGAGGATATCTTCTTTGCCGATCCCTCGGGCATACGCTCCTCCGATCAGCTCGAGATCGTCTTCCGGATCACGGAAAAGCCGGAAATCCGCTGGTTTTTATCGCATCGGCCATAGGCTAAGCGCGTGAGCTATGCTAACGGGGCGGCATTATCCGTCCCGCGCCTTCCCGCCGGACGCGTCATCTCCCTATGCTAGACCGGAGAAAGCCAATGGCCGTCGTTTCCAAGAAAATTCCCGCCCCCGACAAGGTGAAGGTGAAAACCGCGCTTCTGTCCGTCTTCGACAAGACCGGCATCGTCGAGCTGGCGCGTGCGCTTAGCGAACAGGGCGTGCGCCTGCTGTCGACCGGTGGCACGCACAAGGCGATTGCTGCAGCAGGGCTTGCGGTGACCGACGTGTCGGAAGTGACGAATTTTCCGGAGATCATGGACGGCCGTGTCAAGACGCTGCATCCGAAGGTGCATGGCGGCCTGCTGGCCATCCGTGATGATGCCGAGCATCAGGCTGCGATGAAGGAGCACGGCATCGAAGGCATCGATCTTGCCGTTATCAACCTCTATCCCTTCGAGGACGTGCGCAAGGCCGGTGGCGACTATCCGACGACGGTGGAGAATATCGACATCGGCGGCCCGGCGATGATCCGCGCTTCGGCCAAGAACCATGCCTATGTAACGACGCTGACCGATCCCGCCGATTACGCCGAACTGCTGGCGCAGCTTTCCGCCGACGCCGGCCAGACGACCTATGATTTCCGCAAGCGCATGGCCGCCAAGGCTTTTGCCCGCACCGCTGCTTACGACGCGATGATCTCCAACTGGTTTGCCGAAGCGCTCGATATCGCCACGCCGCGCCACCGTGTCATCGGCGGCGTTCTTCGCGAGGAGATGCGCTACGGCGAGAACCCGCACCAGAAGGCGGCTTTCTACCTGACCGGCGAAAACCGGCCCGGCGTCTCGACGGCGACGCTCATCCAGGGCAAGCAGCTGTCCTACAACAACATCAACGACACCGACGCGGCCTATGAGCTCGTTGCCGAATTCCTGCCGGAAAAGGGGCCAGCCTGCGCGATCATTAAGCACGCCAATCCCTGCGGCGTTGCCACCGGCCCAAGCCTGGCGGAAGCCTATAAGCGGGCGCTTGCGTGCGATTCCACCTCCGCCTTCGGCGGCATCATCGCGCTGAACAGCCTGCTTGACGCAGAAACGGCCGAAGAGATCGTCAAGCTCTTCACCGAGGTCATCATCGCGCCTGAAGTGAGCGAGGAAGCCAAGGCGATCATTGCCCGCAAGCCTAATCTCCGCCTGCTCGCGGTCGGCGCCCTACCCGATCCGCGTGCAGCTGGCCTGACCGCAAAGACCGTCTCCGGCGGGCTGCTGGTTCAGAACCGCGACAATGCTTTGGTCGAGGATATGGAGCTCAAGGTCGTGACCAAGCGCGCGCCGACGGCGCAGGAGCTGGAAGACATGAAGTTCGCCTTCCGCGTCGCGAAGCATGTGAAGTCGAACGCTGTCGTTTACGCCAAGGATGGCCAGACGGCCGGCATCGGCGCCGGACAGATGAGCCGCGTCGATTCTGCCCGGATCGCCGCTATCAAGGCCGAGGAAGCCGCCAAGGCCATGGGGCTTGCTGAGCCGCTGACGCGCGGTTCCGCTGTTGCTTCCGAAGCCTTCCTGCCGTTTGCCGACGGGTTGCTTTCGGCGATTGCCGCGGGCGCCACGGCCGTCATCCAGCCCGGCGGTTCGATGCGCGACCAGGAAGTGATCGACGCTGCCAACGAGCATAACGTCGCAATGGTCTTCACGGGCGTTCGCCACTTCCGCCACTGAGCGGCGGATATACCGGATTTGTAAAGCGTATATCCCGGTTGGTTTGCCAGCCGGGATTTTCTTTGCCTATTTCGCCTTGTTGGCTGGATAGGGTGTCGGCAACAGAAGTAGCAGGCCACCGGCGAGGAAGATGACGAGCGTCGCCATGCCGAGGCGGGCAGAGCCGCTCCAATAGGTCACCAGCGAGAAGAACAGGGTCGCCATGAAGCTGGTGGCGCGGCCCGAGAGCGCATAGATGCCGAAGTAACGGCCGGCCTCCGAGAGACTGACGCTGCGAGCAAGATAGGAGCGCGAGGAGGCCTGGACGGGACCGAAAGCGATGCCAATCAGCAGTCCATAGCCGATATAAGCTTTTTCCGCTGCCGTGCCGAACAGACCGCCGGCATCGAGGGTCGAAAGCGGCACGAGGCCGAAGAGCGTAAAGCCCGGTCCGGTCGATATGATGCCGAACGTCGCGACGAGCAGCAAAGTCAGGCTGATGACGACTGTTGTCTTCGATCCCAGCCAGCGATCGACATAGCCGGCGGCAAAGCAGCCGAAGATGGCGATGACGTTGAGAATGATGCCGTAGATGCCGATTTCGATCGTCGCCCAGCCAAACATGCCGGCCGCGAAGGTGCCCCCAAGGATCAAGAGCCCGTTGACGCCATCCTGATAGATCATGCGGGCGACAAGAAAGAGGCTGATGCCGCGCCGGCGCCTGAGCTCGACCAGGGTCGTGGAGAGTTCCTGTAGGCCGGAGCGGACTGCGGCGCGAAGCGGCAGGCCGCGTGCGGCATCCGGCGTGAAGAGGAACATCGGCAGAATGAAGATGAAATACCACACGGCCGAGATCGGCCCGGTGATACGCGCATCCTCGCCCAGCGTGGCGTCGAGGCCGAAGAGCGGGCTGAAGTCGAGAACGGTCTTGCCGGTCTGCGGATTGCCGGCAAGCAGGGTCACGACAGTGATCAGCACGATCATGCCGCCGAGATAGCCAAGCCCCCAGGCGGCGTTCGACAGCCTGCCGACATCGTCCTTACCGACCAGCCGCGGCATCATGGAATCGTTGAAGACGATCGAGAATTCGGCCGAGATCGAAGCCAGGATCATAAAGATCACCGGATAGATGACGGGCGATCCGGGGGCTGCGCCCCAGAGGCAGAAAAGGCTTGCAATCTTGATGACGGCGAAGAAGGCGATCCATGGTTTGCGGGCGCCGGATTGATCGGCGATCGAGCCAAGGACCGGGGAGAGAATGGCGATGATCACCGAGGAGATCGTCGCCATATTGCTCCATGTCGTCTGGGCGGAGACGGGATCGGCCGTCAGCCGCGCGACAAAATAGGGGGCGAAGATGAAGGTGGTGACGACGGTGAAGAAGGGTTGGGCCGCCCAGTCGAAAAACATCCAGCCCCAGATACCGCGTGCCGGCACTTTTGCCGGCACGTCATCGTCAACAATTTCGGTCGCCACCAGATTCTGCCCTCATTCCCTCACCCCGCATGACAGGGTCGGGCGGACTGTGTCATCTTGCCCGGCCGTTCGCAAGATCGGTGAGCAGACCGGCGGCAACGGTGATGCGGGCGAGATTGGGATCGCCGCTTTCGCTGAGGCCGCCGAGCTCTTCGGCGATGCGATTGATGCGGATACGGTCTTCCGCATGCCATGCCTGAACCGGCTGCTTGTCCTTCGGATGGTTGGACAATGCGGAAATGACGATATCGCGGCGGGCGCCGGCGATCTGGTCGAGGCTGCGCGCCAAAGCGAGGCTCTCATAATGATCGCCTGTCACGATCCGGCTGCCGGCGAGCAACAAGCGGCCGACGCGGAAGGTCTGCGAGACGGTGAAGTAGCTTTCTGCGGCCCGGTTCAGCGTATCGCCGGTGCGCTCGGCGATCTGCATGATCTCAGGCACGAGGACGAGCGCGTAGATCGTGGCGATCTCCGAAGCGAGCTTCTGCGGCAGGCCGGCGGCCTGGTATTCCGCTTCGCGAGCGGCGATTTCGGCTGCAAAATCCGCTGGGATATGAGTCAGGAAGACTGGCCGCAGCTTCTTCAGGGCAGCACCAAGCCGGCTAACGGTTTCGTCGATATCGCCCTTGGTCGCTCCGGTCTTCAGGAGGAGGCGCGTCAGCGCGGTGTAGACCTCGGTGATCTCGCCATAGACTCGGTTCTGCATCTGGCCGCCGACCTTACCGTCAAGTGCGTCGGTCTCGTTCCAGAGCCGGTCGAGATCGAAACCGTCGCGCGCGATGACGGCCGCCTTGACGACTTCGGCAGCCGATACGGCCGTCGCGTCCATCATACTGACGACAAAGCCCGGGCCACCACGGTTGATCGCTTCGTTGGCAAGCGCCGTGCCGATGATCTCGCGGCGCAGACGATGGTTTTCGATATCCGTGGCATTCGAGCGCTGCATCTTGGCCGGGAAATAGCGGCTGAGGGTGGCGGCGAAATAGGGATCGTCGGGCAGGTCGCTGGCAACGATCGCATCGAATAGAGCGATCTTGGCGTAGGAGAGCAGCACACCGATTTCAGGGCGGGTCAACGGGCGTCCGTTGGCATAGCGTTCGGCGAAGGTCTGATCGTCAGGCAGGGTCTCCACCTTGCGGTTGAGCTGCTTGGCCGCTTCCAGCACGCTCATGAAGCGGCTGAGTTCGAGAGCGTTGCCTGTGCCCTTGCGCTCTGACAGCGAGATTGCCAAGGATTGCAGATAATTGTTGCGCAGAACGAGCGCTGCGACCTCGTCGGTCATGGAGGCGAGCAGCGTGTCGCGCTTGGCGCGTGTCAGCCGGCCGTCATGCATGGCACTCGCAAGCGCGATTTTGATGTTGACCTCGACGTCGGAGGTGTTGACCCCGGCGGAGTTATCGATGGCGTCGGAGTTGCAGCGCCCGCCCTTCAGGCCATAGGCGATGCGGCCTTTCTGAGTGACGCCGAGGTTGGCGCCCTCGCCGATCACCCTGGCGCGAACCTCGTCGGCCGTGATGCGGATTGGATCGTTGGCGCGATCACCGACGTCCGAGTCCGTTTCAGCGGTTGCCTTGACGTAAGTGCCGATGCCGCCGAACCATAGCAGGTCCACCGGCGCCTTGAGGATCGCCGTCATGATCTCGAAGGGGGTTGCGACCGACTTCTCGATGCCGATGGCAGCGACCGCTTCCGGCGTCAGCGTGACCGATTTGGCCGAGCGCGAGATGATCATGGCGCCCTTCGACAGGACCGACTTGTCGAAGTCCTGCCAGCTCGAACGCGGCAGGTTGAAGAGGCGTTGCCGTTCGGCGAGCGTCTTGTCCATGTCCGGATCGGGATCGATGAAGATGTCGCGATGGTCGAAGGCGGCAAGCAGGCGGATTTTCGGCGACAGCAGCATGCCGTTGCCGAAGACGTCGCCGGACATGTCGCCGACGCCGACGACGCTGAAGGGCGTCGTCTGGATGTCGATGTCCATTTCGCGGAAATGCCGCTTCACCGTTTCCCACGCACCGCGGGCGGTGATGCCCATCTTCTTGTGATCGTAACCGGCCGAGCCGCCCGAGGCAAAGGCATCGTCCAGCCAGAAGCCGGCTTCCTGCGCCAGCGCATTGGCGGTGTCGGAGAAGGTGGCGGTGCCCTTGTCGGCGGCGACGACGAAATAGGGGTCGTCGCCGTCAAGCCGCACGGTGTCGGCCGGTGGAATGATATCGGCGCCGGAGATGTTGTCGGTGATCGACAGCAGCGTGCGGATATAGGTCTTATAGGCCTCGCGGCCGGCGTTGAAGATTTCGTCGCGGCTGCCGCCGACCGGAAGCTTCTTCGGATAGAAGCCACCCTTGGCGCCGACGGGCACGATAACAGCGTTCTTGACCTGCTGCGCCTTTACGAGGCCCAGCACTTCGGTGCGATAGTCTTCCGCACGATCCGACCAGCGCAGGCCGCCGCGCGCAACCTTGCCGAAGCGCAGGTGGACGCCCTCCACTTCGACGCCGTAGACGAAGATTTCGCGGAAGGGGCGCGGTTCGGGCAGGCCATCCAGCAGTTTCGGATCGAGCTTGAAGGCAAGCATGGCCTTTGGCGTGCCGTCGGTGTTCTTCTGGAAATAGTTGGTGCGTAGCGTCGCATCGATGGCGTTGACGTAGCGGCGCAGGATGCGGTCGTCGTCGAGGCTTGGAACGTCGGCAAGCTGGGCTTCGATGCCCGCATGCAGGTCGACAAGCTTTTTCGTGCGGTTCTTCTCGCTGAGCTTCGGATCAAGCGTGTCATGGAAGAGGCGGAAAAGCGAGGCAGCGATGCGCGGGTATTTGTCCAGGGTCGCGGCGATGTAATCCTGCGAATAGGCGATGCCTGCCTGGCGTAGATAGCGGGAATAGGCGCGGAGCACATTGGTCTCGCGAGCGGAAAGGTCGGCGGAGACGATCAGCCGGTTGAAGGCATCATTGTCGATCGTGCCGTCGAAGGCGGCGAGGAAAGCTTCCTCCAGTGCCGCGCCATGGCGGGCGAGATCGATCGTCGCGCCGCTGCGAGCTTCGAGCTCCATATCGTGAAGGACGACATGGCCGGTCGAGCCGTCCCTGCTAGTGACATAAATATCGAAGGTGCGCTCGCTCATGACGTTGAAGCCGAGATTTTCGAGGAGTGGCACGCGGCGCGACAGCGCCAGGTTGCCCTGGCCGTGAAAAATCTTCAGCGAGAAAATGTCGCCGGCCTCATCCTTGCGGATATAGAAGGCGATGCGGATCGGTTCGGCGCCGGCGGTTGCCGTGATATCAGGCAGATCGGCAACAGCGTCTTCCGGCGAGAAGGCTTCCTGAAAGGCCTGGCTGACGGAGATGCTCGGCGCCTTCGGGCCTGCCAGCATGACGAAGCGTTCGTCCCAGCGGGCGGTGATGGCGCGGATCGCCTCTTCGAGTTTCGCTTGCGGAATATGCGGCGTCTTGCCGGTGCTGCGGCCGATGATGAAATGCACGCGCGCCACGCCGCCTTCCGGGAAGGCCGGATAATAGGCGGAGACGCGACCGTCATAGACTGACTTCAGGTAGTTGCCGATCTTTTCGCGGACGACGGAATCATATTCCTCGCGCGGAACATAGACGATCACCGAGACGAAACGGTCGAAATGGTCGATGCGCGGCAGCGCCCGCACCCGCGGCCGGTCTGTCAGGTCGTTGATCTGTTCGGCGAAGCTTGCGAGCAGCGTGGTGTCGATCTGGAAGAGATCGTCGCGCGGATAGGATTCCAGCGTGTTTTCAAGCATGCGGCCGGAATGGCTCGTGGGATCGAAGCCGAAATGATCTTTGACCTTCTGTACTTTCGAGCGCAGCAGCGGCACTTCGGTTGCCGTACTGGTATAGGCTGTGGAGGTGAAAAGGCCGACGATGCGCAGCTCGCCCGTGACATTGCCGTCCGCATCGAAGCGCTTGACGCCGACATAATCCATATAGGCACGGCGGTGGACGATCGATTTGACGTTGGCTTTGGTGACGATCAGGAAATCCGGCCCGTCGAGGAAAGCGAGAATTTCCGGCGTCGTGGTGACGGCGTCCTTGCCTTGCCGGAGAACGCGCACATCCGGATTGGAAAGAATGCCGAGGCCGGTGCCCCGATCGCGCTCCACCTTGGCATTGGCGCCCTTGCCGGAATAGACATATTCGCGCATGCCGAGGAAGGTGAAATTACCATCCCGTAGCCAGGCAAGGAAGGCGAGCGCCTCGTCGCGATCGTTCTTGCGGCGGCCAGCTGCCTCATAGGTGGAAAGTTCGGAAATGACGGTATCGAGGCGCGACAGCATCGGCTTCCAGTCGGAAACGGTGAGATGCGTCTGATCGAGCACGGTCTGGACCCGCTTGGTCAGATCGGTCGCCTGCGCTGTCGTCAAGGGCGAGAGATGAAGCTGGATATGGCTGACGCGATGGGCTGGGTCGCTTGGCTGATCGGCGGAATAGAGGCTCGGCTGCTTGCCCTTCTCGATGACCAGGATAGGGTGCACCGCCATATAGAGATCGCGGTAGCTGCTGGTCACCTCGCCCATGATCGATTCGTAAAGGAAGGGCATGTTGTGGTCGGTGATGGAGAGGATCGACACGGCGGTGCCATCGGGCTCGATATTGGCGACCTGCTCGATGCTGACGCGCGGAGAGGTACCGCTCCAGGCTGCCAGTTCCCTGGCCGCGTGCCTCGCGGCAAGAGCTAGCATTTCCGGAGTGTACCGCTCCATATCGTCATTGCTGGCGCGACCGAACAGGATTTCGGGATCAAGATGCGCCTTGCCCGATGCCGCGGCTATTTTGCGTGCCGCGTCGATCTGTTTTTCCCGTTTCGGATTGGTTCTGGGCGCCATGAAATTCCTCCCGATTTTCGAATTCTGACCACAGTAGCAGAAGGTTTAGCGAAAAAACTGGCAAAAAGAATGCGGATTTGGTTGCTTTTGGACCGATTTCGCTCCGTTTTTTTAAAAATCTTGCTGGAATATGCGATCTGGATGCAAAGCAGATGAACATTGGCATGAAATTGGCGAAACACGGACGTCAACAGAGGTTTTCATGACTCTGTGAAGCGCGGTTGACAGAGTGGCGCCAAAGGGATCATCAACGGCGCCATGCAGTGCGAAGCCCTGAACTGAAAGCAAGATCATGTCGCAAATGTCGGCCGGCGCCGTTATCGTCATTTCCAGTCATGTCGTCAGAGGCTCCGTCGGCAATCGTGCGGCCGTTTTCGCGCTGGAAACGCTCGGCCACCCTGTCTGGGCGCTGCCGACCATCGTTCTGCCCTGGCATCCGGGCCATGGCCGCTCCACGCGGCTGACCTTCAACGAGGCGGATTTCGACCACGCCATCGACGATCTCATAGCGGCACCCTGGCTTTCCGAGGTGAAGGCGGTTCTCTCGGGCTATTTCGGCAATGCCGCACAGGCGCGCTCCGTCGCCAGGCTGGTGACTGCCCTGCGGGAAAAGAATCCCGATCTTTTCTATGCCTGCGATCCTGTGATCGGCGACGCCGGCGGTCTTTACGTGCCCGAGGCAACGGCCGAAGCCATCCGCGATCTCCTGATCCCGCTAGCCTCCTTGGCCACGCCGAACCGTTACGAGCTTGCGTGGCTGGCCGGTGCGCCACTCGAGGATAACAACGCCATCATGGAGGCGGCCCTTGCGCTGGGACCTTCGCGCATGCTGGTAACCTCGGCTGTGCCGATGATGGCCGGCGGCATCGGTAATCTCTATCTCAGCGGCCGAAACGCGCTGCTTGCCGAGCATCGCAGCATCGAGGGGGCGCCGAACGGCCTTGGCGATCTCCTGTCCGCCGTGTTCCTGTCGCGCCTGCTCTCCGGCGTGGACGAGGAAAGGGCACTGCAGCTGACGACGGCCAGCGTCTACGAAGTGCTGGCGCGCGCCGTCAAACGCGGCAGCAACGAGCTGACGCTTGCCGTCGATTCAGCGAGCCTGTCGACGCCGATGGCGATGGTGCAGCTGCGGCACCTGGTCCATCCGGCGCAGCGGCGAAAAAAATAGCGGCTTACGACGGTTAACGCTTTTTACAGCGCAACAGTTGCCATCGGCCAAACTGCGCTGTAATTCAATGTCATGCAAAGCTTTCCCGACACCCTTCTGAACGGTTATCGTAACTTCATGAGCGGGCGTTACGTCGATGAGCGCGAACGCTATCGCAATCTGGCCGAGCTCGGCCAGAACCCATCGACCCTTGTGATTGCCTGTTGTGACTCCCGCTCGGCCCCGGAGATCATCTTCGATGCCGGCCCGGGAGAGCTCTTCGTCATCCGCAACGTCGCCAACATGGTGCCGCCCTATGAGCCGGATGGCAATTTCCATGCAACGTCGTCGGCACTCGAATTCGCTGTCCTGTCGCTTAAGGTCTCCGATATCGTCGTGATGGGCCACGGCCGTTGCGGCGGTATCCGCGCCGCGCTCGACCCCGATGCCGAGCCGCTGTCTCCTGGCGATTTCATCGGCCGATGGATGGGCTTGCTGAAGCCGGCCGCCGAACAGATCCAGAGCAACGATATCATGACAGCGGCCGAGCGCCAGACGGCGCTTGAGCGCATTTCGATCCGCAATTCGCTGGAGAATCTGCGCAGTTTCCCGGAGATCAAGGCGCGGGAAGAAGAGGGCACGTTGCACCTGCATGGTGCATGGTTCGACATTTCGACGGGCGAGCTATGGATCATGGACCCAAGCACCCGCGATTTCATCCGCCCTGACGTTTAACGGCCGGACGTTTATTGGGGCGAACGGCAGATCAAATGAAAAGGCGCTGCGCACCATCCGGTCGCAGCGCCTTTTTAATTCATGGTATCAGGCTTACCTGCCGTCGATCTGCTGACCGATATAGGCGATCGCCTGCTGATAGACCCTTGCGTCATTCCAGCCGGCAATAGCGGAGAAATTCGGCTCGCCGGGCTGATAGCCGGCGCCGGGCTGCCAGCCATGGCCGCGCAGGAAGTTGGCCGTCGAAGCGAGTGCATCCGCGCGCGAGCCGACGAGGTCGACCCTGCCGTCGCCATCTTCGTCGACGCCGAAGGCAACGACGTTCTTGGGCATGAATTGCGTTTGGCCGATTTCGCCATGCGCCGCGCCGCGCGCCGACGGGCTGAGGTAGCCTTCGCCGACAAGCTTCAGGGCGGAGTAGAGCTGCTCGGTGAAGAAGGCCGAACGACGGCAATCATAGGCAAGGGTCGAAACGGCGGAGAGCGTATGCTGGTCACCCATATAGCTGCCGAAGCCGGTTTCCATGCCCCAGATCGCGATGATCGGGCCTGGGGGGACGCCGAAACGCTTCTCGATCTTGGCAAACAGTGCCGCGTTGGCCTGTTTCATGCTCCTGCCACGATTGATGATGGTCTGGCCGCCGCGCTTCTTCATGAATTCCTCGAAGGAAAGCTTGAAGCTCTTCTGGCCGCGATCGGCGCGGATGGTGGGCTGGTTGTAATGAACGTTGGCGAAGGCCCTATCGAGGACCGAGGGGCTGACGCCTTGTCCTTGCGCTTCGCGTTTGAATTCCTGCACCCAATTCTCGAAACCGGCGGAAGTGTTGCCACAGGATGCCGCATTTGCGGCAATCGGCGTCGCCAGCAACAACCCGCCCGCCACGAGAGTTGCCATTCCAGACTTTGTGATGCGCATTCAGTGTCCCCGAATTCTCACCGCGCCGCGGGCGCGGTAACCGTTTTGAAAGGCGCATAAACCCTCCAGTTTCCAGGCTTATGCGCTGTCTAGTTGCCACTGGACCATGCCAGCATCCAACCGTTCTGTCATTATCTCATTTTAGCGATCAATGTTTCGCTTCACGTGAAACACGACCCCCAAACCCATTTGCAAAAGCCCCGCCTTTCATCCGAAATGGCGAGGCTTTCATTCGATCCTGCTTAGCCGGCAAGGATTTATAAACCGTAAATTGGTTTACGGATCCTTACGCAGCCTGCTTGCGCGGCTTGATCAGGCCGCGGTTGACGAGCAGTTCGGCAATCTGGATGGCATTGAGCGCGGCGCCCTTGCGCAGGTTGTCGGAGACGACCCAGATGTTGAGGCCGTTTTCGACCGTTGCGTCCTCACGGATGCGCGAAATGTAAGTCGCGTCCTCGCCGGCGGATTCGTACGGCGTGATGTAGCCGCCGTTTTCCTGCTTGTCGATGACGAGGCAGCCGGGAGCTTCGCGCAGGATATCGCGGGCTTGGTCGGCGGTGATCTCGTTTTCGAACTCGATGTTGACGGATTCGGAATGGCCGATGAAGACGGGGACGCGCACAGCCGTGCAGGTGACCTTGATCTTCGGATCGAGCATCTTTTTGGTTTCGGCCAGCACCTTCCACTCTTCCTTGGTGTAACCGTCTTCCATGAAGACATCGATGTGCGGAATGACGTTGAAGGCGATGCGCTTGGTGAACTTCTTCGCTTCGATCGGGTCGGCGACGAAGACGGCGCGGGTCTGGTTGAACAGCTCGTCCATGCCGTCCTTGCCGGCGCCGGAAACCGACTGGTAGGTCGAAACGACGACGCGCTTGATCTTGGCGAAGTCATGCAGCGGCTTCAGCGCAACGACGAGCTGCGCGGTCGAGCAATTCGGGTTGGCGATGATGTTGCGCTTGGTGAACTGCGTGACGGCATCCGGGTTCACTTCCGGAACGATCAGCGGCACATCGGCGTCGTAGCGCCATGCGGAGGAGTTATCGATGACGACGCAGCCCTGGGCGCCGATCTTCGGCGAGAACTTCTTCGAAACGTCGCCGCCGGCCGACATCAGGCAGATGTCGGTGTCGGAGAAATCGTAGTTCTCCAGGTTGGAAACCTTCAGGGTCCGGTCGCCGAAGGATACTTCGGTTCCCTGCGAACGGGCCGATGCGAGTGCCACGACCTCATCGGCCGGGAAGCCGCGTTCGGCCAGGATATTGAGCATTTCGCGGCCGACATTCCCGGTCGCGCCCGCTACTGCAACTTTGAAACCCATTTCTCAAGCTCTCTTTCTCTTCTCTCCTCTTTGGCGAGGGGGGAACCGCGGTCATAACGACCGGTTCCTGTCCCCGGCCGAGCCGGGGAGAGAGCGGCAGGCCAGAGACGTCAGACGGTTTTCGTCGTCGTTTTGGCCTTGGTTTTGGAAGAAACCGGAAAATGGACATCCCGCCCGGCACATTGCGCCAGGTGACTGAAGCTATCGAGCTGTTCGAAGCGAACCATGGAAGTCTTCCTTTTCCGTCGCCGGTTCTAAGATGTTTTCCACAGGAGTCAAGGATTTCCTCGCTTCCATCGGTGCGGAAGCGAGGAAATCGAGCGTGCCGAAACGGGCCTTCACCATGTTCGAAGGCGCGCCGTTTCAGTATCAGCGGTTGGACTTGCGTGTGGTTTCAAACAGGAACCAGGTACGGCGCTCGGTCTCGTCGATCCAGTTTTCCAGAAGGCTGGCTGTAGCGACATCGCCGTACTCGTCGCAGACGTCGTGGACGGCGCGCATTTCGGCAGAGAGCTTCAGATTATCGTCCGCCAGTTCTGCGAGCATGTCCTGCGGATCGACATATTCGGCGTCATTGTCCGGAATGCGCTGCAGCTTGGCGATTTGACCGATCGACCGCAGGGTCGTTCCGCCGATCTTCCTGGCGCGTTCGGCCATGGGGTCGGTCATATCGAAAATCTGCTCGCCCTGTTCGTCGAGAAGCAGATGATAGTCGCGGAAATGCGGCCCGCTCATGTGCCAGTGAAAATTCTTGGTTTTGAGATAAAGGGCAAAGACATCCGCCAGCAGGGCGCTCAAGGCTGCGGAAATATCGCGCGTTGCCTCCTCGCTGAGATTGGTGCGCGTACCCAATTTCGATTTGGTATTGGCGGTATTCATAAAGACGTCCTCCGTTGTTGTTCACGACAGCGATCGCCGGCGGATCTTAGGGGAGTTCGATGGCATTCGCTGCCGCGTAGGATCGCATTGAAGATAGAATCGTTTTGAAATCTCACGGCCTGATATTGCCGCTTTGCGGCCTGGCGGCTGTGATGCTTGGTCGGAAAACCCGAACGGATCTACTAAATAGGAAAATGAGGTGGTTTGGCAATTGTTTGCTAAAGTATCGACCGGGCGCGCGGTTGTGTCGCGCCCGGCAAACCGCCCTCCTCTCGGAGGGAAATATCGCGAACAGCGACTACTTCAGACCACCACCGACATAGAGGGTTTCGCCGGTTACCCAAGCGGCATCCTGCGAAGCGAGGAAGACGGCGACCGGAGCGATATCGGTCGGCTGGCCGAGACGGCCGAGAGGGGTCTGGGAGACGAGATGCTTTTCAAAATCGCTGCCGATAATACCTGCGGCGACGACGCCTTCGGTCTCGACGCCGCCCGGTGCCAAATTGTTGACGCGGATATTGCGTGAACCGAGTTCCTTGGCGAGGATCTTGGTGATGGAATCCACAGCGGCCTTGGTTGCCGTATAGACGGAGGCAGTCGGCAAGTTCATGCTGACGGCGTTGGAGCCGATGTTAATCACACTGCCGCCTTCGGAGCCGAAATGCTTTACGGCTTCCTGCGTAGTCAGCAATGTGCCCAACACATTGATATTGAACTGGCGATGAAATTCCTGCTCGGCGAATTCCTCGATCGAGGCGAATTGGTAGACGCCGGCATTGTTAACGAGGATATCGACGCGTCCGAAGGCCTGTTTAGCTTCGGCAAAGAGTTGCTTGACGTCGTCGGCCTTGGAAACATCGCCATGAACGGCGAGCGCCTTACCGCCCTTTGCCGTGATTTCCGCCACCACCTTATCGGCACCTTCGCGGCTCGAGGCATAATTGACGATGACGGCTGCACCCGCCTCGCCCATCGCCTTGGCGATGCCCGCGCCGATTCCCTTGGATGCTCCGGTCACGATCGCGACCTTGCCTGCCAGTTTGCTCATGTCATCTTCCTTCGGAAATTGTAAGACAGTTTTATAATCATCAAATCATACGGCGCATGCGACCCGAAAACCGATCCGCATCGTCACTTTGATATTTAGATAATCATCTAATTGATACAAGGGCAGCGACAGCAAATGCTGGCGAGATCGTCGGAATCGTCAGATCTTGGAAAGTTCCGCCATATAGGCGTTCAATGTATCGCGACGCAGGACAAGGTTTGCGAATTTGCCGTCCCGCTGGATCTCGATGAGTCCGGCATTCTCAAGTTCCTTGATATGATGGGACATCGTCGCGGCGCTGACGGCATGGCACTCGTTGAGCGTGCTGCAGGGCATGGGTTCGCTGCGCGTGCCGATTTCCTTGAGGATCTGCACACGTCGCGGCTCGGCAAGCGCCCGGGAGATCAATCCCATCTGCCTTTCGCTCAAACGTATCGGCCCGGCATCCATGATTTTCATCGCAAATGAACGAAATCGGGTTGACCACCTTCGGTGACCCGCCCGTCAGATATATGAATGTACGGCGGGCTTGGCAACCTTTGCGGCGCGGTTGCTATTGAAAGCTGCTTTTACCGCGCTGGTGGAAGCTTTGCCTTGGTTCATCGAGAGTGCTGTCGGTTCGATGCTGCGGATGCCGATAATGCGGATCGGATCAAGCGTTGGCTTGACCTGACTTGCTGCCCTTGAATAGCTGCCATTTCGGCGTCGGCCAGCCGGCGGCGTTGATGCGGAAAAGCAGGCCATAGCGGGAATAGACGATTGCCGTCATGAAGGAAAACCAGCCGCCGAGCGCTAGGCCGGCGATGACGTCGCTTGGATAGTGCGCACCGACCATGACACGCGTGATCGCCAGCCACAGAGCGCAGGCAGCAAAGATGTAGCGGTAGCGAGGGAACACGAAAGCAAGCGCCACGAAGAGGGCGCCGATGGTGGTCGCATGGCCTGATGGGAAGCTCTCGAAGCTGGCCCGGCCGTTGAAGGGCGAGAAGCCGAACGGCCCCCAATCGGCAAAATGGGTCGGACGGGCGCGGCCGATGGCGCGCTTGAGCAGATTGGAGAGAAGGCCGGAAAGCACGACTGTCGTCAGCAGGTAGCCGCCGATCTGGCAGACACGCAACGCCTTGCAGCGACAGCGCTGCGAATGCAGCAGACGGCTACCGGCCCAGCCTTCGAAGAGCAGAAAGGCGCTGATGATGATGATCCACTCGGAATCCCCGAAATTCGTCAGCATCTTGCCGAAGAAGTGAAGGGGTGGCGAAAGGTTCTTGATGGTGGCTCCGACAGGCCAGTCGAACAGAAGCGCCGAGAGCAGCACAATATTGGCTGTCAGGAAAAGGCAGATTTTCCAGTGAGACGGTGCCAGTGCCGCATCGCTTCGCCGCCAACGCCTGTCGAGAGACGTCAAGATCGCCTGCATAACCATTGCCCGTTTGATTTCCAATCAGCCGGATGACTAGCAGGTTCCTGTAACAGTATTTTTAAGAGCTCCGAGATCGGTCCGCCGATCCGAGGAAAAGCGGAAACGCTCTAATGAAAACCCCGCGCTGCGCTGCAGAGCGGGGTCTCGTGTTTCACGTGAAATATATCAGGCGATCTGTCTGGCTTAGGCCGAAAGCGCCTTGAATTCGGCGAGGATGGCGTCACCCATTTCTGTCGTGCCGACCTGACGGCTGCCAGCCGACATAATGTCGGCAGTGCGGATGCCGCTGTCGAGCACGTTGGCGATCGCCTTTTCCAGCGCATCGGCTTCAGAAACCATGCCGAAGGAATAGCGCAGGCACATCGCGAAGGAGGCGATCATGGCGATCGGGTTGGCGATGCCCTTGCCGGCGATATCGGGGGCCGAGCCATGCACGGGTTCATAGAGCGCCTTGCGCTTGCCGGTCTTGGCGTCCGGTGCGCCGAGCGAAGCGGACGGCAGCATGCCGAGCGAGCCAGTCAGCATGGCGGCGACGTCGGAGAGCATGTCGCCGAACAGGTTGTCCGTCACGATGACGTCGAACTGCTTCGGCTGGCGAACGAGCTGCATGCCGCCGGCATCGGCGAGCATATGCTCGAGCTGCACATCGGCATATTTTTCCTTATGCGTTGCGGTGACGACCTGGTTCCAGAGCACGCCCGACTTCATGACGTTGCGCTTTTCCATCGAGCAGACGCGGTTGCTGCGGGTGCGCGCCAGTTCGAAGGCGACGCCGGCAATACGCTCGATCTCGTAGGTATCGTAGACCTGTGTGTCGATGCCGCGCTTCTGGCCGTTGCCGAGATCGATGATTTCCTTCGGCTCGCCGAAATAGACGCCGCCGGTGAGTTCGCGGATGATGAGAATATCGAGGCCGTCGACCAGCTCCGGCTTCAGCGATGAGGCCGATGCCAGCGCCGGGTAGCAGATAGCCGGGCGTAGGTTTGCGAACAGCTGCAGATCCTTGCGCAGGCGTAGCAGGCCCGCTTCCGGACGCACTTCATAGGGTACAGCATCCCATTTCGGGCCGCCGACGGCGCCGAAGAGGACGGCGTCAGCCGCAAGCGCCTTGCCCATGTCTTCTTCGGAGATGGCGGAGCCATGCGCATCATAGGCGCAGCCGCCGACAAGGCCTTCATCCGTGACAAAGCCGGCATTCTTTGCCTCGTTCATATAGGCGATGATCTTGCGAACTTCGCCCATGGCTTCGGGACCGATGCCATCACCCGGCAGGAGGAAAAGATTGCGCACTGTCATGGGAAAGCCTCCGCGAAAGAAAAAGTTGCGGGGTTTTTAGACCTGCAAATACGGCTTTTCAAGCGAGGAAAGGGCCGAAACGGTACGGTTTTCGGGCGTATTGAACCGAAAGCTTACCCACGTTCCATCGGGGAGAGGGCGCGCGGAACGCGCGGGGTGAGGAGGCGTTACCGGAGATTTTAGGTAAATCTGGTAGCGGCAGCTTCGTGCCGCCCCTCATCCGCGCCCTCCGGGCACCTTTCCCCAAGGGTAGAAGGGATATCCAAACCTTACTCCGCCAGTCCGAGCGAAGCGAGGTAGGCGGCCGATGCCGGAATCTTTGACTTATCCTTGATCTCGATGATCAGGCGCGGATTGCTGTTAAGCTTGGCAAGGGCGGCAAAGACGGCGCGCCAATGGATGCTGCCTTCACCGAGGCTCCAGTGACGGTCGGCATAGCCGTCGGCGTCCTGCAGGTGGACATGCTGCAGGCGGTTGCCGGCGGCGTGGACGTAGTAGTCGACCGGCGGAGCGCCCGTGTAGCCGTGGGCGTAATGGGCATGGCCGGTGTCGATCGAAACCGCGACGGCGGGCGAATTGAAGCTGTCGGCGAGGCCGACGCGGATATGGGGATCCTTGTCCTCGATATTCTCGATGACCATGGTCAGCCCGATATCTTCGGCACGCTTCACGGCTTCTTTCAGCGTCAGATGCGTGTATTCGATGATCTTTTCGCGCTCGCCCTTGTTGTTGTCGAGGTTGTTGTAGGACCACGACGTAAAGGGGCTATGGATGACCATCTGCGTGGCGCCGATATTGGCGCAGACGTCGAGGGCCTGCAGCAGGCGCCTGGAGACGACGGCGCGGATATCCGGATCCTGAGAAGCGATGACGAAGCCCCAGAATGGGCCGTGGATGCCAAGGCGGCCCTGATGGCCGTCGAGCAGCTTGCGGGCGCGTTCGGCCAGCGGAGCCCAGTCGCCGTTGAGGATTTCGGCTTCGACGAAGCTCTGCAGTTCCAGGTCGCGCGGCTTTTCGAGCAGCCAGTTACGATGAATTTCGACGTCGTCAAGCGTCATCGCGGCGCCGACAATGGGAAGGGAGGTCATGAGGGGCTCCAATGCGTGGAGAAATTTAAGGGTGGGAGAGATGCCCGAAGGTTCTCGGCACGCCTGTATGGACCTCCTTCTTGTCGATCATATTACAGCGGATGAGAAAGGTGATGTCTCAGCTGTTTTCGCGGGATTTGCGTTTCCCTCTCCTGAGGTGCTGCAACTGCGGGATAGTCCCTTCTCCCGCTCGCCCAGAGCAATCGCATATAGACAGATCAACCCCTCTTCAGTCCTCTCACAGTTCGTTTCGCTCAACTGTTCGAGTTCACCTTCTCCCGCCCCTTCGACAAGCTCAGGGCGGGGCGAAGGGTTTTGACGGAATCGCCCCTCTCCCCGTCAAAAGGGGAGCTTTTTATTTTATATGCAATGGCCCTTCCACAGGCGGGACAGGGAGTCCGTTTCGGCATGAAAAAGCCGGGCGCAAGGCCCGGCTTCGAAACGCGAAATAATGATAAAACCGATCAGGCTGCCCAGGGGCGCGATGCGGCGTTCGTCTTTTCGAAATTGTTGATCGCGGAGGATTTTTCCAGCGTCAGGCCGATATCGTCGAGGCCGTTCAGCAGGCAGTGACGCTTGAATTCGTCGAGTTCGAACTTCAGCGAGCCGCCGTCCGGACCGGTGATTTCGAGGTTTTCTAGATCGACCGTCAGGATGGCGTTGGAGCCGCGCGAGGCGTCGTCCATCAGCTTGTCGAGGTCTTCCTGGCTGACCTTGATCGGCAGGATGCCGTTCTTGAAGCAGTTGTTGTAGAAGATGTCGGCGAAGCTGGTCGAGATGACGCAGCGGATACCGAAGTCGAGAAGTGCCCAGGGAGCATGCTCTCGCGAAGAGCCGCAGCCGAAATTGTCGCCGGCGACGAGGATCTTGGCGTTCTGATAGGCCGGCTTGTTCAGCACGAAATCCGGGTTCGGAGAACCGTCTTCATTGTAGCGGGCTTCAGCGAAGAGGCCTTTGCCGAGACCCGTGCGCTTGATGGTCTTCAGATAATCCTTCGGGATGATCATGTCGGTATCGACATTGACGACCGGGAGAGGTGCTGCGACACCGGTCAACTTCACGAACTTGTCCATGGGGTCCTGCCTTCATTCTCGTCTAAGCACGAATTATCTTGCCAATAGAGCAAATCCGGCCCGAAATGAAGGAGAATCTTGGAAATGCTCTAAAAGGCGGCGTTTGGGTCGCATTCCATCCTTCGAGCACGTGTCCGAGCTTGGGGGAATGCGTTCGGCAGCCCGCAAGAGGCTACCCTCACCTGTTTCGACCTCAGAGGTCGATGATCGTGCCGCGACCGTCGTTCCAGATGCGCATTTCGCGCTGGCCGTTCGTCTTTGCCTTGGCGTGCACCGGCGCCGGCTTCATGCGCAGCGAAATCGCGCGGGCTGCCATGAGCACGGTCAGGATGCCGCCGACGGCAAGCGTGACCGAAACGGTAAATAGCGCCATGGCTGCAAACACGGTAATACCGGCGAGCGCGATGAACAGGGAACGGATATTCTGCATGGTCGAGACCTCTCTACTCCGAGCAATGTGGTCCTCATCTCTGTCATCTGCAAGAGGAGCGTGGCTTTTTGTTGACTTGCCTGATGATCAAAAGCGCGGCAAAACAGCACAATGAGCCATTCCGCGAGCCAAGATTCCCCTTCCCGCCCCGCCCGCCTGCGCCGCTCGGTCTTAAGCGTTCCCGCCAGCAATCGGCGCGCGCTGGACAAGCTTTCGAGCCTCGATTGCGACGCCGTCATCTTCGATCTCGAAGATTCGGTCTCGCCGGAAAAGAAGGTCGAGGCGCGGGAGAATTTGCGGACCTTCTTTTTAGCCTCGCCGCTTCCGGGCAAGGAGCGGATCATCCGCATCAATGCGCTTTCCTCCAATTTCGGGGCCGACGACCTGGCGCTGGTCACGGAGCTGGAGCCGGATGCGGTCCTCTTGCCCAAAGTGGACGAACCGCAGAATGTGACCGGCGTCAGCGACAGGCTCGCGGAAGCCGATGCGCCGGAAAGCTTGCGTATATGGGCGATGATCGAGACGCCGCGCGGTATCCTGAACGCCGCTTCGATCGCCGAGGCCGGACGCACGGCGGGCAGCCGGCTCGATTGCTTCGTCGTCGGCCTCAACGATCTCAGAAAGGAAACCGGTGTCCTGCCGCAGCCTGGTCGCGCCTATCTCGTGCCTTGGCTGATGCAGGTGGTGCTTGCTGTCAGCGCCTATGGGCTCGAGGCCATCGACAGCGTCCTCAACGATTTCAAGGATGACGCGGCATTCGAGGCCGAATGCGGCCAAGGCCGCATCATGGGCTTTGCCGGCAAGATGCTGATCCATCCGAACCAGATCGAAGCGGCCAACCGGCATTTCGGCCCCGATGAAGCTGCCATCGCCGAGGCTGAAGCCATCATATCAGCCTTCTCCGAACCGGGCGCTGACGCTCTCAATGTCGTGAACCTTGGTGGGCGGATGGTGGAGCGGCTGCACCTTGTCCAGGCGGAGAGACTCGTCCATAAAGCTCGCCTGATCGAGCAGCGCTCTTCGGGCGCTGCCGGAACGCCCCGTAGCGACGTCTGATTGCTAAATACAAGAAAGATGCTTTGATGAAACTCTACCGCTTCCTCACCGGTCCCGATGACGCTTCCTTTTGCCACAAGGTAAGTGCGGCGCTGAACAAGGGCTGGGAGCTGTACGGTTCGCCGACCTATGGCTTCAATGCCGCGAGCGGCCGGATGGAGTGCGGCCAGGCCGTCATCAAGGACGTGGCCGGCAAGGATTACGATCCGGATATGAAGCTTTCCGAACAGTAAGCCATAACTGAAGTTCTTCCCCCGGCCGTCTTGCGGTCGGGGTGGTATCAGCGATCCGTCGCTTCTTCAGCGCTTGCCTCGATGCGCTCCATGTCCTCGTCGCTCAGGCCGAAATGGTGGCCGATCTCATGGATCAGGACATGGGTGATGATGTCGCCGAGGGTTTCGTCGTTTTCAGCCCAATAGTCGATGATCGGTCGGCGATAAAGGCGGATCTTGTTGGGCATATCCCCGGTCTGGGCGGTGAAGCGCTCCGAAATGCCGCGGCCTTCGAAGAGACCGAGCAGGTCGAAAGGTGTTTCCAGCGCCATGTCCTCGAATACCTCGTCATCCGGGAAATCTTCGATGAGGATGATGAGATCACCGGTGAGTGAGCGGAATTCATCCGGCAGATGGCTGTAAGCCTCCATTGCCAGAGATTCGAATGTGCTGATGGAGGGCGAGTGGCGATCCCGCCAATCTTCGCTCTGGTCGACGCGAGCCATGAATATTCCTTCCTTGGCTGGTCATATAGAGGCTTTGCGCCGCTTTTACGAGTGTAGATTGCGACAGAGGAATATTTTCTCATGAAATGGTGTTGACTCTTTTCGCAAGCTCTGGAATCCATAAGAACATAACAGGAACATTATCGATCTGGAGTGAACGTCATGGCCGAGGCCGCCGTGGCGCGGGAAACGCTTTTTGCCCTGCGTGAAACCATTGCCAGACTGGAAGGCAGGCCGATTCCGGCACTGGCAGCGGCGGCGCATGAGATGCTGGCGGCCAAGCCGGCCATGGAATCGGCAGGTATTGCGAAACCTCTACCTGTCCAGCCAGGGTCTGCTCAGCCTAAGCCGGCTCAGCCGTTTCTTGCGACCGGCGTCGACGATCTCGATGTTGGCCTGCAAGGCGGCCTGCCGCTCGATGCGCTAACGGAAATCCGTTCGCTCGGCCTGCGCGATGCGGGGGCGGCGAGCGGCTTTACCCTTGCGCTTGCCGCGCGGCTTCACGCGCAAACGTCGGATACGGCCGTGGCCAAGTCTCCAATCCTGTGGATCGGCGATACGGTCGCCACGATGGAGGCGGGCCTGCCCTATGTCATCGGCATCCGGGATTTCGGCTTGGAACCCGAGGCTTTCCTGCAGGCGTCGCCGCGCAAGCTGGATGATGCGCTCTGGGTGGCGGAAGCAGCCCTTGGCAGTGCGGCCTTTGCCGTCGTCATTCTGGAAGTGCGCGGCAATCCCGCCCGTTTCGGCCTAACCGAAAGCCGGCGGCTGGCGCTGAGGGCCAAGGCGGCGGGGCGGCCCTTATTTCTGTTGCGACAGGGAGGCGAGGAGGAGGCAAGTAGCGCCCTCTTCCGCTTTTCGGTCGAACCCGCGCCGGCGCTGGCGCGCCCCCTGCCGGACGGATCGGTGCTTGGCGGCAGCATCGGTCATCCGGCCTTTCGTCTGACCTTGGAAAAGAGCCGAAATCCGGCGCCCCTTTCCATAACCCTGGAGTGGAATGCCCATGACCGCCGCTTTGCCCCTATCCTCGACACTCAACGCCCTGCCTTTCCCGGCGAACACGCAGCGCATTCTGGCGCTGACCTTTCCGCATCTGCCGACCGACCGCATCGCGCGCAAGCGATGGGGTCTCTCCTGGCGTTCGACAGGCAGGCTTGAAGTGCCGCCGCTCGCCTGCGCCGGCAAGCTCAACAATGCCATGCGGCTGACCGCCCTCAACGAGCGCGCGGAGATGATCGGCCTGAAGCAGGGTCAGGGTGTGGCCGAGGCAAAGGCGATCTGTCCCGATCTCGATGTCATCGAGGAGGACCTCGCCGCGGATCGCAAGCTTTTGGAAGCGATTGCCGACTGGTGCGACCGCTATACGCCGCTGGTGGCGATCGATGGCAAGGATGGCCTTTTTCTCGATATTACCGGCTGCGCCCATCTTTTTGGAGGCGAAGAGGCACTCCTCGAGGACATCCTGATCCGGATTTCCCGGCTCGGTCTCGATGTGCGCGGCGCCATTTCCTCCGCGCCCGGCCTATCCTGGGCGGTTGCTCGTTTCGACGATAGCCGTGTCGTTCCTTCGGAAGCCATGGAGGAAGCCTTGGCGCCACTGCCTGTGGCGTCTCTGAGGCTCGGTGAAGAGACCATTGCCGCGTTGCAGAAGCTGGGATTGAAGCAGGTGGGCGACCTTCTGGCCGCGCCGCGGGCGCCGCTTGCCCGCCGGTTCGGCGCGCAGCTGCTGCTGCGGCTCGATCAGGCCGTCGGCCTCGTCGAGGAGCCGATCTCGCCGCGCCGTCCGGTCGCGCAATTATCGGCCGAGCGGCGGCTGGCCGAGCCGGTGCAGGCGGAAGCCGATATTCTCCAGCTTGCCCGCCAGCTTGCCGAAAGCCTGAAGTCGGGGCTGGAAGCCCGCGGCATTGGCGGTCGTTCCTTCGAGCTCCTGCTCTTCCGTGTGGATGGTGCGGTCTTCCGCATCGCGGCCGGCGCGTCGCAGCCGCTGCGGGAGCCGAGCAGGATCGCCAGCCTGTTCACGGAGCGCTTTGGCGCCGTTCATGACGATCTCGATGTCGGCTATGGTTTCGAAATCATCCGCCTCAATGTGCTGCAGCATGCGCCCTTCGATGCCATGCAAGGTGATTTCGTCGGAGAAGGCCGCCAGGAAGGGTCGCTTGCCGCCTTTGTCGATCGCGTGGCCGCCCGGCTCGGACCGGACTGCCTGCAAGGATTCGAGCTGCGGCAGAGCCATATCCCCGAACGAGCCGTGCGGCCACTGCCGGCCATGACTATCCTCGCATCGAGGCGGCGCGCAGGTCAGGAGGATGCCGGCCACGGCTTCTTCCGCGGCGAGCGGCCGCTGCGGCTGCTTCGCATGCCGGAACTAGTCGAAACCATTGCTGCCGAAGTGCCTGACGGCCCTCCCCGGCAGTTCCGCTGGCGGCGGGTCATGCATCGGGTCAGCCGGGCCGAAGGGCCGGAGCGGCTTTCGGCGGAATGGTGGCTTGAGGAAAAGGAAGAACCTGTCCGCGATTACTTCCAGATCGAAGATGAAGAAGGTCATCGTTTCTGGCTGTTCCGCAAGGGGCTCTATGGCCGAGGCAGCACGACGCCGGACTGGTATATGCATGGGGTCTTCGCATGAATGCGCGCCCGAGCTTTCACGAACCCATGCCCTTCTTCGAGATCGGGGTGAGAACGAATTTCTCCTTTCTCGAAGGTGCCTCGCATCCGGAGGAAATGGTGGTGCAGGCCGCCATCCTGAAACTGTCGGGGTTTGGGATTGCCGACCGCAATTCGGTTGCCGGCGTCGTCAAGGCGCATGCGCATACCAAGGTTCTCTGGGAAAAATATAAGGAAGGCATTGAGAAAAATCTGACGCTTCGAGCCAAGGGCGAGCCAGAAAAGCCGCTTCTGAAGCCGGTCCCTTTCCAGCCGGGCGCCCGCCTCGTGTTTTCAGACGGCACCCCCGACATTCTTGCCTATCCGGAAAATCGCAAGGGCTGGGCGCATCTCTGCCGATTGCTGAGCGCCGGTAATCTGCGCGGCGAAAAAGGCATATGCATCCTTAATGAAAGCGACCTCGTAGAATGGGGTGACGAGATGATGCTGGCGCTCGTTCCCGATGCTGAAAGTGTCGAGGCGCCGGAGGAGCAGGCAAGGCTGGAACAATGTCTGAAGCGGCTCTGGATGCGCTTCGGCCGGAAGTTCCACATGGTCCTGTCGCCAGCCTATGACGGGCGGGACCGCATGGCCTTCGCGACGCTTTCCATCCTGGCGCAGCGCAATGGCGTGCGGCTGATCGCCAGCAACCAGCCACTCTATCATGCGACCGAACGCAAGCCGCTTGCCGATATCGTCGTTTCGATCCGTGAGCATGTACCGATCGCCGAGGCCGGCTTCAGGCTGGCGGCGAACGCCGAACGCTACATGAAGGACGCTGCCGAGATGGCGCGACTCTTCAGAGATTATCCGAAGGCTATCGCCAATACGCAGAAGTTTTTTAGCCGGCTGTCTTTCTCATTGGATGAGCTGAAGCATAACTATCCCGACGAAAGCACCAAGGGCGAAACCGTTGCGGAGACGCTGAAGCGACTGACCTGGGAGGGCGCCAGATGGCGCTTTCCTGGAGGGATTCCTCCGAAGGTTTCGACGCAGATCGAACATGAACTCAAACTCATCCGGGAGCGGCAATATGAGCCTTATTTCCTGACGGTGCATCGCATCATGGAGTTTGCCCGCAGTGCGAATATCCTGTGTCAGGGGCGCGGATCGGCGGCCAATTCGACGGTCTGCTATTGCCTCCGGATTACCGAGGTCAATCCGGAAATAACAAGCTTGCTTTTTGAGCGCTTCATCTCGACGGAGCGCGAGGAGCCGCCCGATATCGATGTCGATTTCGAGCACGAGAAGCGGGAAGAGGTGATCCAGTTCATCTACAGGCATTACAAAAAGGAGCATGCCGGGCTGACGGCGGCGGTCACCAGCTATCGGGCGCGCTCGGCCGGCCGTGAAGTGGCGAAAGCCTTCGGTCTGTCGGAGGATGTGCAGTCCGCCCTTGCCAGCGGTGTCTGGGGCTGGTCGACGGAAGAACTGTCCGAGCGTGAGGCGAAGATTGCCGGCCTCGATCTTACAAACAAGACGACGCAGAACGTCCTTTCCTATGCCTCGACGCTAATGGGATTTCCGCGGCATCTGACCCAGCATGTCGGCGGCTTCGTCATCACCCGGGATCGGCTGGATGAGGTCGTGCCGATCATGCATACGGCGATGGACGATCGCTATATGATCGAGTGGAACAAGGACGATCTCGACAATCTCAACATCTTGAAGATCGACGTGCTCGCGCTTGGTATGCTGACCTGCCTTGCCAAGGCCTTCGACCTGCTGCTGCTGCATTACGACGTGAAGAAGCAGCTCTCCGACCTTGGCAGCGGTGAATACCCCGACCGGTTCCCGGTCTATGACATGATCTGTCGTGCCGATACGATCGGCGTCTTTCAGATCGAAAGCCGGGCACAGATGAGCATGTTGCCGCGTCTTCGGCCCCGCAAGTTCTATGATCTGGTCATCGAGGTAGCGATCGTCCGTCCCGGCCCCATTCAAGGAGACATGGTTCATCCTTACCTCAAGCGGCGGGATGACGATCTTCACAAGCGGCCGATCGAATATCATCGTCCGGAGTTGAAGGCTGTTCTGGAGCGAACTTTGGGGGTTCCGCTGTTTCAGGAACAGGCGATGCAGATCGCCATCACCGCAGCCGGATTTTCGCCCGCCAAGGCCGATCGGCTGCGCCGATCCATGGCGACGTTCAAGCGAACGGGGAGGGTCGATGAATTCAAGAAGGATCTGGTTTCGGGCATGGTCGCGAATGGCTATCCTCAGGACTTTGCCGAACGCTGTTTCAGCCAGATCGAAGGTTTCGGCGAGTATGGCTTTCCCGAAAGCCATGCGGCCTCCTTCGCTCTGCTCGTCTACGCCTCCTCCTGGCTCAAGGCCTATTATCCCGATGTCTTCTGTGCGGCGATCCTCAATGCCCAGCCGATGGGCTTCTATGCCCCGGCGCAGTTGGTGCGTGACGCACGCGAGCATGGCGTCGAGGTGCGGCCGGTGGATATCAATCGTTCCAGCTGGGATTGCCTGCTCGAGCGGGGACGCTTCGATAAGGATGCGGTCGAGCCGCGCCATGCGTCGATGCGCGGGATCATCAAGACGCAATGTGCCGTCCGCCTCGGCTTCCGGCAGGTCAAAGGCCTATCCGAGGAGGAGATGCAGCAGCTCGTCGAGCGTCGTGGTGATGGCTATCGGTCCGTGCGCGATCTCTGGCTGCGCTCCGGTCTTGCAAAGGCGCAGATCGAGCGTCTGGCGGATGCGGATGCGTTCGGCTCGATCGGCTTGAGCCGACGGGAGGCGCTATGGGCCGTGCGGGCCCTCGATGCCGGAAGTGCCGCCGAAAAGTTTCCCCTCTTCGATCTCGCCGATCATGCGGAGCTGCAGGTCGAGCCGGCGGTTGCGCTGCCGGAAATGCTGCCCGGCGAGCAGGTCATCGAAGATTATCGCTATCTGTCGCTGTCGCTGAAAGCACATCCGGTTTCATTCCTGCGCGCCGATTTCGCGCGGCAGGGCATCGTGCAAAGCCGGGATCTGCCAAAGGTGGCGAATGGGCAGATGGTGACGATCGCGGGCCTGGTGCTGGTGCGCCAGCGGCCGGGTTCGGCCAAGGGGGTGATCTTCATGACCTTGGAGGATGAGACCGGTGTCGCCAATGCGATCGTCTGGCGGAAAAAATTCGAGAAATACCGCGCCATCGTCATGGGCGCGCGGCTGGTGAAGATCCGTGGCCGGCTGCAGAGCGAGAGCGGCGTTATCCACGTGGTGGTCGATCATATCGAGGATATGACGCCGGCGCTCGGCATTCTTCAGCGCGAGGCACGGCGTTTCGGCGTCAGCGATCGGGCGGATGAGGCGCTGCGGCCGACTATGGACCACCGACGAAAGGAGAAGTCCCCTATGCTGCCAGGTGGAACCGCTGCCGGGACAGCGGCGGACGACCGCAGCAACGGTGCCGAAACGGCCAGAGTCATGCCGCGAGGTCGTAATTTCCATTGAGTTTCCGGCCTTCGCATGCCAGGCGAAAGGTCAATGGCCTCATCGACGGATGAATTCGAATCGTTTCTTTCTTGACAAAGGGCGTCTTCTTTAGCAGATAACAAGACAGCGGATGTCATGTTTGACGGGCTGAACGAAGAATGCTGGTTTGCAGTTGTAATTACATCACCGACAAGGAAATCAGGGACGTCATCACTGAACTCCTCGATCAGGACTGTTGGCAGCTCATCGTTCCCGCCAAGGTTTATCACGCTATGGAAAAGCGCGGCCGTTGCTGCGGCTGTTTCCCGAATGTCGTTGATATCATTATACAGACAACCGAGGATTATCATGCCCGTCGCCACTCGACGGAAGCGGAAATATTTGATTTCATGTCCCGCCTGAAAAAATTCCATGAAGACAACAGGAGAGCGGACATTGAAAGGCGACAAAAAAGTCATCGAGCGGCTTAACGAGGCGCTGTTTCTCGAGCTTGGTGCAGTCAATCAATATTGGGTTCATTATCGACTCCTCGAAGACTGGGGCTACACCAAACTCGCCAAAAAGGAGCGCGCAGAATCCATAGAGGAAATGCAGCACGCCGATCGCCTCGTTGCCCGCATCATCTTCCTCGAAGGTCATCCCAACCTGCAGACGCTGGCGCCGCTGCGCATCGGCCAGAATGTCAAGGAAGTGCTGGAAGCCGATCTCGCTGGCGAATACGACGCCCGCACGGCCTACAAGAAATCCCGCGACATCTGTCACGATGCCGGCGACTATGTTTCGATGAAGCTGTTCGAAGAGCTCTTGGCGGACGAGGAAGGCCATATCGATTTCCTGGAAACCCAGCTCGAACTCCTCGGGAAGATCGGCGAAGCCAAGTATGGCCAGCTCAACGCCGACTCCGCCGATTCCGCAGAATAGCTGACGCTTTGCAGAACCGGCCGCTTTCGCGGCCGGTTCTCTTGTAATCAGTCCTCGGCTTTCAGGCCCGCGAGATGGCTGAATTCCGAGACGACCCGCTCATAGACCGATCGCTTGAAGGCGACGATGAGTTCGGGTAGCGCCTCCATTGGCTTCCACTCCCATGCATCGAATTCCGGCTCATGGCCGCCCGGCGGCGGGTTGATGGCGATCTCGCTTTCGTCGCCATCGAATCGGAAAGCAAACCAGCGCTGCGTCTGGCCGCGGTATTTTCCCCTGAGGCCGATGCCGATCAGCTGCGGCGGCAGATCGTAGTTGATCCAGTCTTTCGCCTCCGCCAGCAGGGTCACGGTTTTCATACCCGTTTCCTCGTAGAGCTCGCGATAGGCGGCTTTCAATGGATCTTCGCCCTCGTCTATTCCCCCCTGCGGCATCTGCCAAAGCTGCGGCGAGCCGTCGTATTCGGAATTGCCGTCGGGAATGCGGCGCCCGGCCCAGACCAGACCATCCCGGTTCAGGATCATGACGCCGACACAGGGGCGGTAGGGCAGGTCTTCAGCTCTCACGGGCGCGTGGGGCGTGCTCATCTTTCTCTCCAGCGATCAGGGATGTTTCGGGTCTTCGGCAAGCGCCGAGACAGCAACGATTTCTATGCCGCGCATGGCGGCTTCCTCACTCCATTTGCCGATGGCGTCGACGCTTTCATCGAAGGCGGAGGCAACGCCGATCGCCGAACCGTTGCGGCGGGCAATGCGCTCCAGCTCATCGAGCTTCTTCAGGATAGCATCCTGCTGCAGCTCTCCATCGAGCTGGATATCGGCAAAGGCATGCGGCACTTCCAGCGTTTTCGACAGCATTCCGGATTTCGATTGTGCCGATGAGCCATCATCGAGGAACAGCAGGCCGCGTTTGCCGACGTCGCGCAGCACCGGTTCCAGCGCATTGGGATTGGCAAGGAAGCGGCCGCCGAGATAGTTCATGACGCCGGTATAATTGGTGATCTTGCCCATTGCCTTATGCAGGTTGTCGATATTCTTCGCCGACGACAGCGAGGTCAGCAGCGTATCCGGGCCGGGATTGTTGCTGGGATAATCAAAGGGCTCGAAGGGCACCTGGATAAGGATCTCGTGGCCGCTGCGCCTTGCTTCCTGCATCCAGCGCTGCAGGCTGTTGCCGCTGGCGGCAAAGGCGAGCGTGATTTCCTCCGGCAGCTTTTCGATGGCGCGCTGGGTGCCCGTCTGGCTGAGGCCGAGGCCGCTGACGACGATGGCTATGCGCGTGCCGCGGGTACCGGACCAGGGTCGCGCATATTGATCCATCGGTCTAAGCCCGCTCGGCGCGGTGATCGGCAGCTTGCCGAAGGGCGAATCCTCCAGCAGGCTTTCGTTCGGCGTCGCCGCCATGCGCGGATCCTGGCCCACCTGATTGGCGTTGATCAAGACCGGGCCGCTGCCGTCGCGATTGCCGGGGCTGAACATGGTGACGACCGAACCGTCGTCGGTGACGACGCGCGTCGTATTGGCGCCGGATTGCGGATCGACCTGGGTCAGGGTCGATTGGCCGTTCGGCGTCGCCTTGGTCTCGGCTTGCGGCGCTGGCTCTTCCTTCTTTGCGGCCTCGATCGGCCGGGTTTTCTGAAGCTCGTCGCGCTGCAGCGCGGAATAGAGGGAGAAACAGGCAATCGCGATCAGACAGAAGCTGCCGAGAATGCGCCCAAAGGGTGGAAGACGCCGCTGGCGGCCGGGGCGGCGATTCTGTCCCAACGGTGCATGCAGATCCGTTCCCAAAGTTCCTATCCACCTCAAGCGGAAAACTGAATCGGCGCCGGGCACTCTCTCCCCCGCAGCCGAGCGGCAAGATGCCCGCAACACTCAAAGTTCCAAAACGTGAACAAAGCTGTTTTGAACAAGGCCGATGTCATCCGGCCAAGGGGAGCGGACCAACGCAAATGCTGCTCCCTCCTTCATGAAAGCGCCGGGTCTGTTTCCAGCCCGGCGCCATCCCCTTACTTGGAGGAAACTGCCTTTTCCGGGTTCGGCGGGAAGGCCGGATCGGTCTTGGCGCCGCGCAGAAGGTCGAGCGCATAGTTGAGCTGGAGATCGTCCTTCGGGTCCGGCGGCACATAGGCCGAAGAGCCGGAGCCCTTGTCGGTTTCGCTCTGGCCCTTGATGTGGCCCGGCAGGCTGGATTCGCCTTCCGTCGTCAGCTTGCCCTTAAGGTCATCCGGCAGCGGCTGGTCGACCTTGATGTCAGGCGTGATGCCGGTGCCCTGGATCGAACGGCCCGAGGGCGTATAGTAGAGTGCCGTCGTCAGGCGCAGCGCGCCGTTGCCGTCGCCGAGCGGAATGATCGTCTGGACAGAGCCCTTGCCGAAGGACTGCGTGCCGAGGACGGTGGCGCGACGCAGATCCTGCAAGGCGCCTGCGACGATTTCCGAAGCGGAAGCCGAGCCGCCGTTGGTGAGCACGATGATCGGCTTACCGTCGGTCAGATCGCCGGGAGTGGCGTTGAAGCGGCGGGTTTCGTCCGGATTGCGGCCGCGCGTGGAAACGATCTCGCCACGCTCGAGCACGTCGTCAGCGACATTGATCGCCTGGTCGAGCAAGCCGCCCGGGTTGAGACGCAGGTCGAGGACATAGCCCTTTAGCTTGTCGGCCGGAATATCCTTCTTGATCTTCGCGATCGCGGCTTCGAGATCCGGCGTTGTCTTTTCCGTAAAGGAGATGATGCGGATATAGCCCACATCGCCGCCTTCCTCGCGCGACTTGACGGCGGCGACGGCGATGACGTCACGAACAACGGTAAGTTCGATCGGCTTGTCGACGCCCTTGCGCATCAAGGTGAGCTTAATCGGCGTCTTGACCGGGCCGCGCATTTTCTCGACGGCGTCTTCCAGCTTCAGGCCGCGAACGGACTGGCCATCGATCGCGGTGATGTAGTCGCCGGCAAGAACGCCGGCCTTGGCGGCGGGCGTGTCGTCGATCGGGGTGATGACCTTGACGAGGTCGTTGTCCATCGTCACTTCGATGCCGAGACCGCCGAATTCACCCTTGGTCTGGGTGCGCATGTCTTCGGCATCCTTAGCATTCATATAGCTCGAATGCGGGTCCAGAGAGGTCAGCATGCCGTTGATGGCGGCTTCGATGAGCTTGTCTTCCTGCGGCGGCGTCACATACTGCGCGCGGACGCGCTCAAAGACGTCGCCGAAAATCGACAACTCCTTATAGGTGGAAGTGCCAGCGGCTTCCGCCGGCGCTACCGCCGAGTAGATAACGCCCATCGCGGTCGCACCCATCAATGCGCCGACGAGAACAAGAGAAGCCCTACGTATCATTGCGTGCCTTTCCAGTGTCTTTGGAGGTCCACCAGGGCCGGGAATCGACTGGTTTTCCATCTTTTCGGAATTCAATGTAAAGCGTTGGCCGATCCGTTTCCAGCGCCAATGCGGTCGCGCTCGCGACTCTTTTTTGGCCCATCGTGGCGAGCGGCTCGCCGGCGAAGACAAATCTGCCTGGGCGCGTCTTGATCGCGTCCATTCCCGACAGCACCATGTGGTAACCGTCACCCGTATCCAGGATGATCATCTGACCGTAGCTGCGAAACGCGCCGGCATAGACAACCGTGCCATCGGCAGGAGCCGTGACGAGTGCTTCCGGACCTGTCGCAATGGTCAACCCCATCGCCGTATGACCGGTACCGTCGTCGTCGCCGAACTGGCGGAGGGTATCGCCCGCCACGGGCAGCTCCAACTTCTGTTTAAGGTCCGAGAAGGGATATGCGGGCGTAATGCGGTTTTTATCGGGCACACCGTTCTCGGCCAGGGCTTTCGCCTGCTCGCGCTGCTGTTCGGTCATTTGCGCCCGGCGCGCCTCTTCCGCACGCGCGGCAGCCGCAGCGTCGCGTACCGAGCCGATCTGGCTTTCCAGCGAGGCGAC
This sequence comes from Rhizobium sp. BK289, assembly GCF_014193575.1. Lineage (NCBI taxonomy): Bacteria > Pseudomonadati > Pseudomonadota > Alphaproteobacteria > Hyphomicrobiales > Rhizobiaceae > Rhizobium > Rhizobium sp. BK289. The sequence continues at coordinate 14,188 of NZ_JACHZO010000019.1, read as the reverse complement.
GAGTCCTTCCAGGCTGGTTGCCTGGCTCGCCAGTTCCTCGGCGCGTTTGCGCTCGGCGCCGAGCTGGGCGGCATTCTCCTTGCTGTGCTTGTCGTTTTCGGCAATCAGCAGATCCATGCGCCGCTCCTCCTCCAGACTGTTGGTCATGGTGGCGGTGAAGCTCGCCTTTTCGGCGGCCGTGTCGGCATGCAGCTTGCTGAGATCCGTGAGATCGGCGATGAGCTTGTCCGTCTCCTTGCGCATACCGGGCACGACGGCGCCGAGGAGAATGGCGCTGCGCACCGAGGCGAGCGCATCGTCCGGCGTCACCAGCAACGCTGGCGGCGGGTTGCGGCCCATGCGCTCAAGAGCGCCCAGCACCTCGGCCAGCAGGGCGCGGCGGTCATGCAGGGAAGCGCGGATCTTGCCTTCCTTGACGGCAAGGCCCGTCAGCGTCTTCTCGCTCTGCTGGATCTTGCGGTCGAGTTCCTTGCGGCGGGCGGCGCTGTCGATCAGCGCCTGGCGCAGGCTGTCGGTACTCTTGTCGAGAGAGGCGATGCTGTCTTCCAGCTCTTTCGTCTTGCCGGAGGAGAGATTGATCGTCTTCGACAGTTCATCCAGCTGAGCGCGGGTTTCGTCGCGCTTGCGAGCGAGATCCGCTGCCGGGTCGGGCGCTTCTTGCGCTGGCGGCACCGATGCGGTCATCGCGGCGCGATCATCTGGCGCCTGGGGTGCAGTGCTATCGGCCTCCTGTGCCACGGCCGCGCTCAGCAAAGGGAAAAAGGCGGTCATATAGACGCCCACACCGAGACATGCCGCCAGGGGTGGCAGCAGAAGACGGGAAAGCATGGGCTGGGCTTTTCTCATCCAGTCGGTTCGGGCCTGGTCCCTTCGGATCGCGTGAAAATAGGCTGATTTGCCGCGATCAGCTAGGAAGCATCGTCATTTTCAGGGCGAGAATCAAAACACGCCTCTGTGAGCGTTTCGTTAACGCAAAAAGCCCGAAAGCCAAACTGTTTTCGAAACGGGATGGGACGGTTACACCCTGTGGTAGGGATGGCCGGAGAGGATGGTGACGGCGCGGTAGAGCTGCTCGGCGATCAGGATGCGGACCAGCTGGTGCGGCCATGTCAGCTTGCCGAGGCAAATGGTCAGATCGGCCTTTTCGTAAAGGGACGGGTCCAGTCCGTCGGCGCCGCCGATGGCGATCGTCAGGTCGCGCTTGCCCTGATCTCTGTATGTCCCGAGCATAGCGGCGAAGGCTTCGCTGTCGAGCGCCTTGCCGCGTTCGTCGAGGAGAATGAGGACGCCGCCTTCCGGATGGGCCTTTTGCAAGAGACCCGCCTCTTCGCGCTTGCGGGTCTCGCTATTGGAAGCGCGGCTTTCGGCAACCTCGGTCATGCGCGCCAATTCCAGGCCGATCGCCGGTCCGGCCTTGGCGAAACGGTCGAGATAGCGAGCCGCAAGATCCTTTTCCGGGCCGGCTTTCAGCCGTCCCACCGCAAAAAGACCTATCCGCATTCCCGCTCCCAAGCCTATCCGCCGTCATGGCGGCACAAAACGAAACTCCTGCCGGAAGCTCATGTCCGGCGATGTAAAGCTGCCAACCGGGGCCGGGAAAGCGTTCCGGGGTCGGTTAGTGCAGCGTGCCTTCGTCGAGATCGGGTGCTGCCCACATCTTTTCGATGTTGTAGAACTCACGGATCTCGGGTCGGAAGACATGAACGATGATGTCGCCGGTGTCGATCAACACCCAGTCGCCGCCATCAAGACCCTCGACGCGGGCAGTGCCGAAGCCCTCGTCCTTGAGATCGGTCATGAGATGGTCGGCAATCGCCAGGACATGGCGGTTCGATCGGCCGGAGACGACGACCATGTAGTCTCCAAGCGCGGATTTGCCAGCAATGTCGATGGTGACGATATTTTCGGCCTTGGAATCCTCGAGGCTTGCGAGGACGGCTTGCAGGGCGCGGGCAGCGGCATCGGCGCCACGTTCCGAGCTCTTCGGGATAACGACAGGCGTTCTTCCCTTGGCGTGTACTGTTGTCAGTGCTCTTCCTTCCTTGAGTAACAGAACATGCACGGAGGTGATCTGAGTCGATCACCCCGTAAAGATAGGCATCAAAGCATTAAGGTTTCAAGACGCCAAAGGCCATCTTAGGGCGTTCAGGACAAGGATTTGTGTCCGACTAGGGCTCTTTCGCACCAGATATGGGTAAATATTCGCGCCGCGGGCCAAAAATCAGGCTTCCGGGCTCACGCCGTCGACAAGAAGGAGATTGCGGGTGAGGGCCCTGTCGCGGATGTCGAGCGCAGTTGCGTATTCCGGCGAGCGATACCAGGCTTTGGCCTGCTCGATGTCGGGAAACTCCACGATGACGAGGGCTCGCGGCGACCAGTTGCCCTCCAGTTGTTCGATCGGACCGCCGCGGACCAGATAGCGGCCGCCATAATGGGCTATGGAGGCGGCAGCGCGGGTCCGGTAGGCCTCGAAAGCTTCGGCATCCCTCGCCGTGACGTCGGAGATGATATAAGCCGGCATAGTGTCTCCCTTCCACGCGAAGCCGAATTCCCGCGCAATCCCGCTTGGGCCTCGGTTTGCATGCGGACGCATCTTTTATATCGGAGATCAGATAGGCCGGTGTCGCCGCTCGTCCATTCCCGCCGGCATATACAGGCAGGCGACCGCCGCTGCGCGTTTCAGCTCGAATTGACCTGAAATCTGAATCCGCGCTAGCATCAAATAGATAGAGCATGATGTCATCCGAAAATCGCTTACAGTTTTCGGCATCGTGTTCCCGGTAAACCAAACCGTTACAGATGCCATGACAAATGCTCCGCAACCGCCCTTGAAGCCTATTCTCCGGATCAGTTTTTCGGGGCAGGATCGGCTCGGGCGCGGCAAGATGGAGCTTCTCGAACATATACAGGAGACCGGCTCGATCTCGGCCGCCGGCCGCGCCATGGACATGTCCTACCGCCGGGCCTGGCTGCTCATCAGCGAATTGAACCATATGTTCCGCGAGCCTGTGGTGGAGTCGCAGCGCGGTGGGCAGAAGGGCGGCGGCGCGGCCCTGACGCCGTTCGGCGAGGAGTTGCTGCAGCGTTTCCGTGGCATGGAAACGACGCTGCGGGCGGCAATAGCCGACGATCTCAACTGGCTCGAGGCCAATCGCAACCCCGCTAAGGCTTCCCAGGAAAAATCCTGATCAATGTTCGAGCGCCACGGTCTTGATAACAGCATGGATCGGTAGGCCGATGCGTAATCCCAGCCGCTCGGCGGAGAATTGCGTGATGCGTGCAAGCACCGCGTCGCCGCCGCAATCGATCCTGATCTCCGCCGTTCCGTCCGCGGCCGCACCGATCCCCAGCACTTCGCCGTCGAGGATATTGAGGGCGCTGAGACCTTCTGGCCGCGTTGTCGCCAGCATGACGTCGCGGGCGGGGATATGGACGCGCACGGTCTTGCCGATAGCGACGGCCTGACCCGGCACCACCAGTTTCGCCGTCTTCAGGGCAATAACGGTCAGATGATGCTGGTCGTCCACCGACTCCACGCGGCCTTCCAGCAGTACACCGGCTTCGCGGCGATCGGCCGCCAGCGGGCCGGACAGCTGGCTGAAAATATCGACGGCGGCGCCGATCGTCTCGACCTTGCCGTCACGCATGACGACGACGCGGCTGGCGAGGCGTGCCACCTCGGCCATCGAGTGACTGACATAGATGATCGGGATCTTCGTCTCGTCGCGCAGCCGCTCGAGATAGGGCAGGATTTCCGCCTTGCGGGCTTCGTCGAGGGCGGAAAGCGGCTCGTCCATCAATAGGAGGCGCGGCGAGGAAAGCAGGGCGCGCCCGATCGCGACGCGCTGCTTCTCGCCGCCGGAAAGTTTTGCTGGCCGGCGATCGAGAAGAGCACTGATGCCAAGGAGATCGACGACGCCGTCAAAGCTTTCACCGCGCTCGCTTTTGGGCGCAAACCAACGGCCGTAATTGAGGTTCTGTCGTACCGAAAGATGCGGAAACAGGCGTGCTTCCTGAAAGACATAGCCGAAGCGGCGGTGGTGACGCGGCACGAAGACCTGCCTGCTGGTGTCGGCAAGTACGGTATCGTCGAGGCTGACATGGCCGTGATCAGGGCGCGTGAGGCCGGCAATGATGCGGACGATCGACGTCTTGCCGGAGCCAGAGCGGCCAAAAAGGGCCGTCACGCCGCCATCGGACGTGAAGGCAGCCTCCAGCGAAAAGGCGCCGAGGCGGTGGCGGATATCGACCGAAAGCGTCATTCGAAATCCACCCTCCGTCCGGCGAGATAGGCAAGGAATTCAGAAGCGAGCAGCGCTGCCATGGAAATGACGATGGCGACGATGGTGAGCCGCATGGCGCCGGCATCGCCGCCCGGAACCTGGGTGAAGGTATAAATGGCAGACGATAGCGTCTGCGTCTCGCCGGGAATATTGGAGACGAAGGTGATGGTGGCGCCGAACTCGCCCATGGCCTTGGCGAAGGAGAGAATCATGCCGGCGATGATCCCGGGCAGGATCAAGGGCAGGGTGACCGTCAGAAAGGTCCATATGGGGCTGGCGCCCAATGTGCCGGCGGCTTCCTCCAGCTTGCGGTCGACGGCTTCGATCGACAGGCGGATGCTTCGGACCATCAGCGGGAAGCCCATGACGCCGCAGGCAAGTGCGGCACCCGTCCAGCGGAAGGAGAAAACGATACCGAGATATTGATCAAGCAAAGATCCGATCGGCCCCTTGCGGCCGAAGAGGATGAGGAGGATGAAGCCAGTAACGACGGGCGGCAGGATCAGCGGCAGATGGATGATGCCATTGAGGACCGATTTGCCCCAGAACCGACCGCGTGCGAGCAGGAGTGCGGCGACAATGCCGAAGGGCAGGCTGACCAGCATGGCGACGATGGAAACCCGCAAGCTCAGCTCTATCGCCGTCCATTCGTCGCTGCTCAGACCCAACGCTTCCAAATACCCGCCCCCTTAAACATCTCAGGCTCGCCACGAGCCTGCGAGCCTGATGGCTTGAACTTTTCATGCCTGACTTGCGGTGATGACGCTCACTGCTTCAGGATCGTGAAGCCCTCGTGCTCGAAGAATGGAACAGCCTTAGCCGATTTCAGAAAGTCGAAATAGGCTTGTACATCCGCGTTCTTGCTGCTGCTGGTGATGGCGATCGGATAGACGATCGGCGGGTGGCTGTCGGCCGGGAAGGTGCCGACGATGGCAACGCCCGGATCGGCCGAGACATCGGTCTGATAGACGATGCCGTAAGGCGCTTCGCCGCGCGAAACCAGCGCGAGGGCGGCGCGCACGCTTTCGGCGCCGGCGATCTTCTTTTCGACGGAAGCCCAGATGCCAAGTTTTTCCAGCGCCGTCTTACCGTATTTGCCAGCCGGAACCGATTCCGGCTGGCCGATCGCTAGGCGGCCGTCGCCGAGCAGGCCGGCCAGGTCCAAGCCCTGCTTGATTTCGACGGGCTTCGCCTTGTCCTTGGCGGCAACGAGAACGAGCTTGTTGCCTAACAGGTTGACGCGGCTATCGTCCTTGATCAGCTTCTTGCTGGCAACATAATCCATCCAGTTTGTGTCGGCGGAGATGAAGACATCGGCCGGTGCGCCGTTTTCAAGCTGTTTGGCGAGCGGGCCACTTGCCGCATAGGAGACGGCGACTTCCTTGCGGGTTTCCTTGGTGAAGGCGGCATCGGCATTATCAAGTGCGTTTTTCATGCTAGCGGCGGCAAAAACCACGATCTTATCGGCGGCGAATGCCGGCACAGGCGCGCTCGAGAGGCCCAGCCACGCGGCGGAAAGGGCGGCGGTTGCAAGCTTGATCCATCGGCGTCGGCTGGTGGCCATTTTATTCTCTCCAAAGATATCGACATATTTCGACAGATATAACGACGCGCGAGGCTTGACTAGGGATGTATTTACAAAAATACATCGCGATGTGATCGTGTAACCTTACGAATTCTATGGATTTTCCGTGGCGCAGCGCATATGAACGATCTTGGGCATTGCAAAAATGCATGACTGGATTTGCCCAGTGGATTGGCGAACGCTCACGAAGCAAGACTTAACGTTACGAAACGTGGGGTCCCGTGCCATTCTTTCGCCGAATTAAGTTCGACACTGAAAATCAAATCCTGAGAAATTGGAAAAGAAGCGTTTTTTGGGCAGAAAATTTTCAGAGACATGCGTCTGTTGCATTGCTGCATTGCGCAATCGGCCATTTATCTGTCGGTAAAATCTGCTAAAACATAATCATCGAAACGGCAATCTCCTCCTCCCAATGCCGTTCGATATGGATCAGCAACTCTCCTCCTCCCAGTTGCTGATCAGGTTCAAAAGCCCGACGCACCTCCTCCCGCGTCGGGCTTTTATTTTTAAACTCTTCCTAAAAATTTTAGCCAGGAATTTGGATCGATTATTGTGCGTCGCGCAGGGCTGTCGAGCTGAGCGCCGAGCGCGGTCCGTGAATGAAGGTCCAGGCCGGCGCCCGCTTCTTCCAGAGCACGCGGGCGTCATCCTCGTCGACGCGGGCGTAATGGAAGGTCTTGGCCATCTTGGCCGAAAGATAGGATAGCGTCGATCCCGGCCGGTCAATGACGGCAATCGGGAAGGTGCGGGCGATTTCCTGCCATTTCTGCCAGCGGTGAAACGTATTCAGGCTGTCGGCACCCATGATCCAGATGAAGTGGACATGACTGTTGCGTGCCTTCACATGCGCCAACGTGTTGGCCGTGTAGCTCATGCCCAGCGTCTGCTCGAAGGCGGTCACCTTGATGCGCGGGTCGTGGAGAAGCCGTTCGCTGAGCGTGATACGTTCGGCGAGCGGCGCCAGATGATTGCGGCTCTTTAGCGGGTTGCCCGGCGTCACCATCCACCAGAGCTGATCGAGGCCCAGCCTTCGGATGGCGATCTCGGCCACGAGTGCGTGGCCTTCATGCGGCGGATTGAAGGATCCCCCGAAAAGACCAACCACCATGCCGCGCTCGGCATGGGGCATGCGCAGATGGCGTTGATCGACCTCTTCCTTCAGCACGTCAGGGCCGTATCTGTCCGGTGCCGCGAACGCGATATTTGAAAGAGGTGAGCTGCTCGACGCCAACAGGCCCGCGCGCGTGCATCTTGCCGGTGGCGATGCCGATTTCAGCACCCATGCCGAATTCGCCGCCATCGGCAAATTGCGTCGAGGCATTGTGCAGCAGGATCGCCGAATCGATCTCGGTGAAGAAGCGTTCGACAACACGAGGATCTTCGGCAATCACGGCTTCGGTATGGTTCGACGAATATTTGCCGATATGGTCGATTGCTCCGGAAATGCCATCGACCAGCGCGACGGAGATGATCGCGGCCAGATACTCCGTCGTCCAATCCTCTTCCGTTGCCGCTTTGAGGCCGGGAACGATCTGGAGGACATCGGCGGAGCCGCGGATTTCGCAGCCTGCCGCGGCAAGGCCGTCGAGCAGCGGCTTCAGATGGGTGGAGGCAACCTTCTTGTCGACCAGCAACGTTTCGGCGGCACCGCAAATACCGGTGCGGCGCATCTTGGCGTTGACGACGATGGATTTCGCCATGTCGAGATCAGCCGACGCATCGATGTAGATGTGGCAAAGGCCCTCAAGATGGGCAAAGACCGGCACGCGCGCCTCGGTCTGCACGCGTCCGACCAAACTCTTGCCGCCGCGCGGCACAATGACGTCGATATTGCCTTCGAGGCCGCGCAACATGGCGCCGACGGCGGCGCGATCGCTGACGGGCACGAGTTGGATAGCATGTTCCGGCAAGCCGGCAGCCTTCAATCCTTCGACCAGGCACTCATGGATCGCCTGCGAGGAGCGGCGCGAGTCGCTGCCGCAACGCAGGATCACGGCATTGCCGGCCTTGAGGCACAGTGCGCCGGCGTCGGCGGTCACGTTCGGCCGGCTCTCGAAGATGACGCCGATGACGCCAAGCGGCGTGCGGACGCGCTCGATCTTCAGGCCGTTGGGGCGGTCCCAGGCGGCGATGACTTCGCCGACGGGATCGGCGAGGGCAGCAATGGCGCGGATGCCTTCGGCCATTTCGGCGACGCGCTTGTCGTTCAGAGTCAGGCGATCGACGAAGGAGGCGAGCATATCGGTGCCTTCGACGTCTTTCAGGTCCTTGGCGTTCTCATTGAGGATATGATCCTTTCGGGCCAGAATGGCATCCGCCATGGCATTCAGGGCCTTGTTCTTGCTTTCAGTCGACGCGAAGGCCAACGGTCGCGACGCAGCCCGGGCCTTGCGGCCGATATCATTCATCAGCGCATCGATGTCGGGGCTTTGTGCGACAGTATCAAGCATGAGCTTCATCCTTCTTCGATTTCTCGGCCTTCGCCTTGACGGAAGCGGTCATGACGAGGTCGTCGCGATGCACCATGGCGGTGCGGCCGGCATAGCCGAGGATCGCCTCGATCTCAGCTGATTTGCGGCCGGTAATCTGGCGGGCCTCTTCGGCGTCGTAGCCGACAAGGCCGCGGGCGATCTCGCGGCCGGAGGGCCCGATGACGGCAACGGTATCACCGCGGCCGAAATGGCCGACGACGCGGCGCACACCGGCGGGCAGCAGGCTCTTGCCGGCGCCAAGCGCGGTCACCGCGCCATCGTCGACATGCAATTCACCGGCCGGCTGCAGCTGACCGGCGATCCAGGTCTTGCGAGCGGTAACGGGTGTGCCTGACGGCGCGAACCAGGAGGAGCGGGCGCCGCTTTCGATCGCGTTCAGCGGCCGGTCGGTCTTGCCCGATGCGATGATCATGGCGCATCCGGCACCGGTTGCGATCTTGCCCGCGTCGATTTTCGTGCGCATGCCGCCGCGCGAAAGTTCCGAGGCGGCACCGCCGGCCATGGCCTCGATCTCGGGCGTGATCTCGGCGATCGTATCGAGGAATTTCGCCTGGGGATCGAGATGCGGTGGGGCGGTGTAGAGGCCGTCAATATCCGACAGCAGCACCAAAAGGTCGGCGCCGGTCATGGTGGCGACGCGAGCGGCGAGGCGATCATTGTCGCCATAGCGGATTTCGCTGGTCGCGACCGTATCGTTCTCGTTGATGATCGGCACCGCGCCGATCTTCAGGAGCTGGTTGATGGTGGCGCGGGCGTTGAGATAACGGCGACGCTCTTCAGTGTCGCCGAGCGTCAGCAGGATCTGGCCGGCGACGATATTGTCATGTGACAGGCTTTCCGACCACGCGCGGGCCAGCGAAATCTGCCCAACCGCCGCCGCTGCCTGGCTTTCCTCCAGCTTCAGCGCTCCGGAGGGCAGGTCGAGCACGGAGCGGCCGAGCGCGATCGCGCCCGACGAAACCACCAGCACATCGATGCCCTTGGCTTTCAGTGCGGCGATATCCGCACACATGCCGTCGAGCCAGGATTTCTTCAAGCCGGTCTTGCGATCGACGAGAAGGGCAGAGCCGATCTTGATGACGATGCGGCGGTAGCGATCAAGCGGCTTGCGGGCAGTCATCCCTGATGATCCCCGTCGTCACTACGGCGATCATCCTCGCCCGCATCGTCGGAAAGCTGCATGTCCCGGTGCCGCAGCTTCGGCGTTTTCGTGGGCTTATCCGCTTCGCCGGCATTGGCTTCGACAATCACGTCGCGCAGCGCGCGCAACACTTCCGTCATGCCGCGTCCGGTGGCGGCGGAAATCTGGAAGGGCGTCTTGCCGCAGGCCCGCGCCAGCTCGCGCGTCTTCTTCTTCAGCGTTTCCTCGTCCAGCACGTCGATCTGCGAGAGGGCGACGATTTCCGGCTTGTCCGTGATGTCGTTGCCATAGGCTTCCAGCTCATGCTTCACGGTCTTGTAGGCCTTGCCGACCTTCTCTTCCTGAGCGGAGACAAGATGCAACAGCACGCGGGTGCGCTCGACATGGCCGAGGAAGCGGTCGCCGATGCCCACACCTTCGTGGGCGCCTTCGATCAGGCCGGGAATATCCGCCAGAATGAATTCCTGGCCGTCGATGGTGGCAACGCCGAGATTAGGGTGCAGCGTCGTGAAGGGATAGTTGGCGATCTTCGGCCGCGCACGGCTGACGGCTGCAAGGAAGGTCGATTTACCGGCATTCGGCAGACCGACGAGGCCGGCATCGGCGATCAGCTTCAGCCGCAGCCAAAGGGTCTTTTCTTCGCCCGGGAGGCCTGGATTGGCCCAGTCCGGCGCCTGATTGACCGAGGATTTGAAATAGGCATTGCCGAAGCCGCCATTACCGCCGGCGGCCAGGCGGAAGCGTTGGCCCTCTTCCGTCAGATCGCAGATCAGCGTTTCCTGGTCTTCTTCGAAAATCTGCGTTCCCACCGGCACTTTCAGCGTCACGTCATCGCCCTTGGCGCCGGCGCGGTTCTTACCCATGCCGTGCATGCCGACCTTCGCCTTGAAGTGCTGCTGGTAGCGGAAATCGATCAACGTATTCAGGCCGTTGACGGCCTCGACCCAGACATCGCCGCCGCGGCCGCCATCGCCGCCATCCGGGCCGCCAAACTCGATGAATTTCTCGCGGCGGAAGGAGACGCTGCCCGCGCCGCCATCGCCTGAGCGAATATAGACTTTTGCTTCATCGAGAAATTTCATCGTACGTCCGTCACCCGGTGTCGGCGCATATCCCTTCGGATCGAATGGGATTCACAAAAGCCTATGCGCTCTTTTCAATATCTGCCGCTCCTTCTGCATCCAAAAGACACATCGGGCGGCCGTTTGCCCGTTATGTCGCCTTCGATATAGGCGCTTCGGGCTGAGGTCAAAGAATATCGTGCGGTTCCAGTGCCATAAAGAGGCGGAACTGCATGATTGGTATGACAGCCATCGCCGGACGAGCCGGCGATGGCCTGTTCTCAGGGCCTTAGGCCGCCTGCGAGAGCCGCAGCGCGCCCGGCTTCAGCATGGTTTCGATATGCGGAACCATGGTATTGCGGGCAAAGCTGTAGATCTCCGAGCAACCGGTGATCTCGAAGCCGAGCTTCTGCTGCAGCTTGAGCGATGCCGGATTGTCGGCGAAGACGCCGGAATGAACGGCGACTTCGGGCATGCGGCGGGCAAAACGTTCGAGCGAAGCCTTGACTGCTTCGGTCATGATACCTTGCCGCCAGTAGAAGCGGTTCAGCCAGTAACCGAGGTGCCAGCGGCCGTGGCGAAGCTCGATGCCGACACAGCCGATATGGGCATCATCCCGCTCGGAGATGGCGAGCTGCCAATCGACACCGAGGCCGGAGGTGTGCTCGATCAGCCAGTCGAGCGCATCCTGCCGGTCATAGGGCGCGGGAACGCGGGCCAGCATGCGGGTGACGGCGAAATCCGAAAGCGATTCCGCAATCATATCGGCATCGCTGAGCCGGTGCGGGCGCAGCGTCAGTCGGCCGGTCTGGATGACCGGCGTCGGCCCGGGCATCAGGGTCCGGGCATCGCGGCGGGTGAGGGCGAGAGCGTTCATCTCATGCCTCCCCAGCTGCGCAGCGAGATCCAGGTCTTGCGGTCGAGCCGGTACCATTCGACCGGCACGGTGCTGCCGAGCGCCAGCGATGCGGCAAGGCCGGATCCCTGGAACTGGAAGCCGCACTTCTGCACGACGCGCCTGGAGGCGACGTTCGTCACCCGGCAACGGGCATCGATCTGCGCGACGTTCTCACGCGTGCGGAAGACCATGTCGATGAGGGCATGGGCCGCTTCCGTGGTGTAGCCCTGGTTCCAGTAGGGCTCGCCCAACCAGTAACCGATCTCGACCGTGTTCGGATCGCCAGTGGGCTCGACCCCGCAGCAACCGAGAAAGGCGCCGTTGTCGGCTTTGGTAATGGCATAGACGCACTTGCCAATCTCGCCAAGCTTCGTGCGTCGCACGAAATCGGCGGCATCGGCGTTCGTATACGGGTGCGGCATACGCGATACCATTGTGGCGACATTGGCGTTGTTGGCGAGATGGGCAAGGGCGTCGATGTCTTCTTCGTGGGGCGCGCGCAGAACGAGCCTTTCCGACAGTAAGACAGGGCAATCGGTCCTTAACCTATCCGGCCTCAGCCGTTCTTCGGGAGACCTCGATTGGCCTTCCCTTAACAATTCGCCTTGCATGGTTCAGTCCTCCTTGGTTGAGGGTAAAGAAAAAGGGGAGATGGCGCCCCATCTCCCCTGTTTTCTGGACTGAACCTGATGCGGTCAGCCGGGTCGATGAGACGCCGGCTGTTTTAGAGCGCTACCGGCTTATTCCGCTGCTTCCGCTTTCGGCATTACAGACACGTACACGCGGCCATTGGCCTTCGTACGGTAATTCACGTTACCCGCCGTAAGCGCAAAAATCGTGTGATCCTTGCCGAGGCCGACATTGGCGCCCGGATGCCACTGCGTACCGCGCTGACGCACGATAATGTTACCTGCGATGACGGCTTCGCCGCCGAACTTCTTCACGCCAAGGCGCTTGGATTCGGAATCGCGACCGTTGCGCGAGGAACCGCCAGCTTTTTTGTGTGCCATTGGAGTTCTCCTTTAAACCTTGATCCCGTTACTTACTTGGCAGCCACGATGTCCGTGATGCGGACAACCGTGTGATGCTGGCGATGGCCGCGCGAACGCTTCGAGTTCTGACGACGGCGCTTCTTGAAGGCGATAACCTTCTTGCCGCGGTTGTGCTCGACCACTTCGGCCTTGACGGAAGCGCCCTTGACGAAGGGAGCACCAATCGCAGCGTCGGCGCCTTCGCCGATAACGAGGACTTCGGTGAATTCTACGGTGTCGCCGGCCGTGACTTCGAGCTTCTCGATGGTCAGCACGTCGTTGGCTGCCACACGGTACTGCTTACCGCCGGTCTTGATGACTGCGAACATTTTTTATCCTTTCATGTTCGTTCCGGCTCTCTCGACCAGAGGACGAGCGGCCGTCTTTTTATCAGTCGAAACTTAGCAGGGATTCCAAAGGCTTGAGCCCTCAAAAAATTCTGCCGGTGAAACCCTGCGCGAAGCAGGGTGGGCAAGGTGCGGACTTATCCACACCTATTGCGTCGCACGGGATATATAAGCGCCCCTGATCTGTCAAGGCGAAAGGATGAAAAGCTTTCATATTCGCCCTTGCCATCCTCCTCTTCTGTCGCTATGAGACAGCCCGCGCTGAAAAACGCGCCGACCAGCATAACCGGAGAGGTGGCAGAGTGGTCGAATGCACCGCACTCGAAATGCGGCATACCTGCAAGGGTATCGTGGGTTCAAATCCCACCCTCTCCGCCACGTTTTTCCTTTAGGATCAAGCTATTGTGGCATGACTACTAGCTTGGTTCAGGCGACTTTTGAGCGAAGTGTCGGCATTTTTCATCAGAGAGCCACGACCCCGGCACTAAACGGGTCTGCGCCGTAGTATTCAACGGCTCCGGTCGCCGAGACAAGCGCTATGGCAATACCCGCCTGATTCGCTCGTGGTGCCATCTTGCTTGCGAGATTGCGCGTTGTAGTCGTGTATGGGACCACCGCGATGTTAATCTCACCTTCTCCTGCCCTCGCAAGGAGTTGTCCGGCTGCCTCGTGCAGTCCCTTCCGCAGACGAGACACCTGCCCGGCGTGACGTGAGTTTATGATGCCGCCCTTGCATTCTGCAATAACTGGGCAGCCTCCGATCGTCGCGACGACGTCACCCTTTCCAGGACTTACATGAACCTCAAGAGTTAGGTCGCCGTTCATATACCGACCAGCATGGCTCGTCGTTCCCCAGCCCTTGTGCCAGGTGAAGCCGTGCATCATCAACCAAGCTTGAATCTCGAACCGCTTGCCGTGCTCACCGTCTGGACGAACGTATACGTTCTTAGCGCCGCGAGAGAATAGAGCATTGCAAAGGCGAGCATGACCGCCGCTTCGCTCATATGTCGCTCTGTGCTGCCGTCGGCTTTAGACAGTCTCTTCTCTGGAGACTCCTTTTTGAGGATGAGATGCTGCAGCTCTACAAAAGCCATCGATGCTCTTCCAAAGTTAAACTTTCAGACCTTTGTGTTCTTCTAAAAATTCGAGGACTTCATTCAATGCGTGAATAATCTGAGGCGATTGGCGCCGAATGCGTAGTAGCCAGATGATAGAATTTGCGGTGAAACGTCCGTCGTAGCCGGATAGCTTCTCTTACGGCGTAAACTCATAAAATTGCTTGTCGTTTATGGTCGGCTCTGATTCAAGGCTTCCAACTACGGAGGCCTTTGATGACGCGTCGCCGCTACG
>NZ_JACHZO010000018.1:0-135158 GCF_014193575.1 Rhizobium sp. BK289 | reverse complement strand
ATAGCCGCGCTCTCAAACCACCATCCACCACAACGATGTCCTCACTGCCGTATCAGGTTCCTAATGACCCCAAATTCAATTCTGCCAAAGTAGTGTTAGGACGTGTTGCTCACCTGAACTTAGCTCGCTGAATGGAAAAAGGCTGCCATGTTTATGAAAGCATAGGCCAAAATTTCCCAATATCCGGAAGCGACGGCCAATCTCCAAAACCTCAATAATATGGTCGATATCGTTTTCGGAATGAGCCAAAGTGGGGAACAGCTCGAACATGAAGCTGACGCCACTCCGAACGCGTAAGGGCGTGCCATTGTAGCCGCTTCGCAACTCATTTATGAACGGCCATAGCCGCCCCAGTTCGTGAATAATCTCGCCGAGGTTCGTTTCCAGCTTAGAGGTTGCAGGCCCCCTTCGCCGCGCGATCCAACTAAGCGCGTGATCGATAAAGATTTTTTCCGTTTCTGCATAGGCAAGTGACTTAGACTCGACGGCAACTTGCCCAAAAACCGGAAGGCGCAATTCTAAGCTTTCGAACCAATTCCCTTCCAAATTTGCTATCGATCCATTTTTGATGACATTTAAAAAGTCAAAGAAGGTTCCACTTTCAATTGAACCTGTTGACGTCATATTTCCGGCTTGCCGTAGCCCAAGGTAATGGTAGAATTCATGGTCGCCCCGCGTTGCGTACCTGAATTTGTCAATTGGAAGATGAGCAATCGCGAGGACTTTATCCGGCAGCTGCAGGTCGCTTACGTCGACTTGAAAGCCATTTTTCCAGATTTGAGTCTTCTTCTCTTGTCTTAGCGTCTCCCAACATGTTCCATCTAGCCAGTAGGTGAGCCTGGTATTGGAATCGATCTCATCAGTTAGAAGCGTTTCGGATCGGGCAGGGTGTTTTGGTGGGGGAGCCAGCCTTTGCGCAGTATCTTGGTTCTTCCCGTCCGAGGCGAGGTGGGTTTCCCGGATATTCCAAAGCGCCGTTAGTTCGTCGACAATCGACGCAAGCACTCTGCTTTTTCCAGATCCGTTGGGGCCGATTATAATCGAAGCTTTGGGTCCCTCGTCAATGTCCTGGTTGATGAAAAGCGGCACGTCGCTGCGACCAACTGAATAGCGTACGATATGGAAGCCGGGCTTTGCTGTTTGATATTCCATAACTATCCGCCTTTGCTAGGAACTCAAAAATTAGAATCGAAGAAGTTGACTGCTACAATCAAGAGTAAAAACGCAAGGCCTAAAGGCATTCTGGTACGACAAATGGCCGGGAGGAGGCCCTGGACCGTGTCGATGACGTGGATCACCACATCGCGATCCTCGGCGAAGTCGTAAAAAGGTACATCCAGCGCGAAGAGAAATTGTTGGATGCCGCGAGTCCGGTTGAGACGATGATGAATGCCCTTAGACAATGAGTACATGCGCAGATGGATCAGCTATTTTGCAGGAGTTGCACAAGTTCTTGATGGTGCGGAAAGTCTTGGAGGGCAGTCTGAATTAGAGACTTGCGCGTTATGTCATGACCGCCGCCGCCTTGTCGGATTGCCCGCAACGCCGCAAACCAATTGGCGCGTCCGGTTCCGGACAACCGAAGACGGGAGATGTCACCTCCTGCACGAGCCCAAATTTCTTGGTCCAGCGGGCCGGCGGGATATAGATCGGCAAGGACTTCCTCGAACTGCCGCCAGGTTTCATTGGGTGTTGCTATCAGGAAGGCCTCGATGCTCTTTGCACCACCCCGATCAAGTGCAACGGGAAAATTATCCTCTAAATCGCTGGCTTTAAATATTGGATGTTGACGACCCGGCGCGGCGGCCCGAACCTTCTCGGCGACATGATTGAAAACTTCGAAAATCCGGATGAACCCGTCGCCATGGGTGTGTGCGCCACCGCGTAGGGCGCCGAGCAGATGCTCGGTGAAAAGACTGTTAGCGGCGCTGTTGAAAATTAGCGAAGTCTCCGACGCCCGAGACGACGCGATGAAAACGCGACCGCTGCCCTGCGCTAAGCGATCTAGCGATTTCTCACTGAAACCTAGTTCGGGAGGATCATCGCCTCCTTTGAAGGCGCCGGCCGCTCCTGCATGGCAGGCATCGATGAAAACGACAAGGCGTTTGGCCTTGATCTGCGCAAGCGCCGCGGAAAATTCGGGCTCGTGTAGAACACTCGCAGAGAGATTCGCCGGGTTGCAATCCACGGGTACCAAAGCGCTAAATGGGTTTGCAGGATCACCAATGCGCACACCGTGTCCCGAGAAGTAGATTGCAGCTGTATCCGATTCCTTGGTGCGGCCAGCCAGCGCGGCCAGTTCTTTCCGGATCCTTTGAAGAGTTGCGTCGCCGTCTTCTAGCAGGGTGACGTTATTCGGGTCATAACCGCAGTGCGTAGCCGATGTGAGTACGGACTTCATCTCTCGTACATCATTGATCACCGCAGAAGGCAGGGCGCGCACTTGTGGATAGGCGGCGATACCAATAAGCAAGGCGTGCCCTTCGATGAAACCATCCTGTCTAGCGATGTAGTCTGAATCTCGGTCGATCATAGTCACCTGCATTCACTGTTATCGATGTGCGCCCAGGTCGGAATCATTGGCAAGATAGCGAACTTGATCATTCAACGGAAAATCGCGTTTCATTTCACTGAGCAGCCGACTTGATCGCGGTCCCTTTCCTCGGCGAATCTGGGAGATTGCGTCTCGCCATCGAGACCGTCCGTTGCCGAAGGTCTGCAAATCCCAATTTCTCCCGCCCGCCCGATCCCATAACTCATTATGATCTGGCCCGGACGGGTAAAGATCGGCTGCAAGCTCCTCGAAGACCGTCCACTTTTCATCGGCCGTCACTGCGGAAAGATTGAGCGACCACCGCGTGAAGATGCCAATCATCTCATGGCAGATTCGCAGCGCCGGTTTGATGTCCGCTCGTCCAGCACGCGCGAAATCAAGCAACTGATCCACAACCTGCCGCCAGCGGCGACCTAAAACCAGTCTGCCAAGGCTTTCGGCATCCGCCGGCGTCAGCTCATGACGAGCTACAGAGGGTTCTTGCAGCCATTGCAGGAAGCGGAGCTCTTCAAAAAGTGGCAAAGCGGCGACAATCGAAAACACGGTCCGCGTACGCGTCCTCGCCATGGTGCGCAGAGTGCGATATAGGCGATTGTCAGCAATGATCGCAGCTTCAAGCTCGGGATCGGGCGTAAAAGGGATGTCTCCGGTCGAAGCCTGTTCGAGCCAGCCCGCAGCCGTAGCGCTCAGAAAATTTGTCCGAGCCACCGCCGCGAGGTGTGGCCACACTTCTGACCGACGTGGATAGTCACAAAGGTCAGCGATAGGTGTGGTGGAAAGGGTGGTTAGAAGCTTTGCGCTAACTGGCTTCCCATCAAGCATATTTTGTATGATTGCGATCAGTGCCTCTTGCGGATCGGCCGGGCCACGCCAGGCTTCGCCATTGAGACTAATCGCATGCGCCCAGATTTCTTGCCCAAGGGGAGACGTCACCTCGGTTTCCTTCAAGAGCTCGGGCTGCCGTGCCACTTCCTCCGCCGCGATGCTCAACACACGCATGTTGGCGCTGTCGAACGCGATTTCGATTACTTGCTCCGGTGTCGCGCGGCGCAGGGCAGCCCGGAGACCATCAAGATTGGCGGAAGCCTGGTCAATCGACAGCTGTTGTCGGAGGGCATCGCGCGGCTCAAGACTGGCTCCCGCTGCCGTTCCGAAGAGCCGAGGCCAGCTCTTGAATCTCGAGATGGCCATGACCGCCTGGCCGGCGGGACCGGAGACTTCTGCGGGAACGGCACTTATTAGTTTGCTTTCCAGACTTTTGTCCTGCGGCAGGCGTTCGGCGAGCTTCGTGAGCAGCGCTGGTCGAGCATGCACCCAACGCCAAAAGGCGGCTGAGAACGCAGAAGAGTTCGACCGAGATGCAGATGTGATCCCATCGAGCACGGCATCTCGCCATGGTTTTATGGCTGCCGAATCCGACAAAGCATCGTCAATTGCAGATAGCATGCTCGAATCGTCAGTAGACACAAATGCGTTGTCCCGGACTAAGGTCTCCAAAGTTGCCCAGAGTCTGGCGGTGGTCTCTAGCCCGGGAGCGCTTAGATTCCTGAGCAGCAGAACGTCGTCGGCTTTAGCAAGCCTCAAACGAGAATTCAAACTGTCAACTAGCTTCGACTTTCCGGCCGAGCCGATCTTTGGATCAGGCGACAATCGGTCCACAAGACGGACGGCCGATACGCAATCGCTGAAGCTCGGGTGCTGCGCGGAACTTATTTCGTAGGCTCGTTCGAGCGGTGGCAATTCGTTGAAATGTCCGAGACGTGCGCCGATGTCGCGCGCGAAGGACAGGATCGGATCCGCGTGGGCGTCGCCGCTAAGAATTGCAGCCGCCCGCGATGGGGAGACGGTTGAAACCGATGGCTCAACCATGCGATGGCCGGCCCAGCGGGACGAGAGAGCCGTTGGCGTGCAAACCAACGACGGCTTGGGCGACTCGACGACATCGTGAGGGCTGAAGCTTAGCCGAAACGCAAAGCTGACGCGCAGCTCAGGCCAAAGGCGATACCAGAGTGCAGCCACCAAATCCTCGAAGCCGGCCGTGCCAAGGCGAACGACTGGACCGGTGCCACGCGCGGTCAGCGCTGTTGATGTCGCGACTAGATCGATGGCGCTACTCGGCGACTCGGTCGAGGCGGATATGTCTTGTGTGTTCAGTGCATCCGGTTGCTTAGGGCTCGTGATCAAAAGGGAAAACAGAGGTCGAACGTCTGCGGTCACTGCGAGCTCCGCAAGCGGAATGATCAAGGCGTGTGAAATGACCATACCGGCTCGGCTCGCCGCGGGATCTGCAAAGGTCCTAGCTAGAATGTAGCTATCGGCATAGGGGAAACCGCTGACATAAGGCGACCAATCGACACCCGGCGGCGCCGTGTCCGGAAGATCCAAGCGCGAGGTCAACTCGGCCGGCAGGCTGCTGGAGGTGCTGGCGGCACGGAGCGCATGGCCGCCCCGAACTTCGCCATAGATCGCTTGCTCGACTTTCACCGGTCACTCCACCTAGGGTGTGTCGGCAATGAGGTGCCGAATTGGCAGTGTAAGGTCGTCGGAGTGCTGCCCATTAGGAAGAACGACGTACCCGAACTGCTCAGGTCCGCGCGCAACATATTCAGCATCAGGATGGCGCGGGCTCAATGGTCGCCCGAGCGCCGACAAGCCCATTATGCTTGTTTCTGCCCAGGTGCTTTTCAGGAAGCTGGAGAACATGGGAAGGTGTTGTTCCAAGGCGTTGCCGGGCTGTTTATCGGTGCCCAACTCGTCCCAACAGGTCAATAGCAGACAGAGCCGCGGGTTTGCCAACGGCTTCGTGCTGATCGCACCTCGTATATATAGCAGCATCTGAAGAAGTTCGATCAGTCGCGCCTGATCGGAGATTTGAACCTCGCGATTTTCGGAACCAGTTGTCTTGAGGTTGCTCAAGGGGCGGGAAAAGATATCGTCATTGACTCGAGTATGCTGCAGCCGAACCAACAGAAGCCACCCTGGTGCAGAAATAACCCGCTTGCGCCATGGTGAAGGAATACGGCGCGTCGATGACATGGCCTTGATCTGTTCGCCACCGTAATCTGGCCAAATCAGTTCGGCTTTTCGTCCTTTCGAATCGGCCACCGGCCATATGCTGTCAACATAGGTGGTAGTCGGCGTGTGTCCCGCCGCCATGCCTTCATTGAGGTGCTCCATCGCGGCCTCGAATGGCTCAAGGTTGGTCGCAGCGCCATCCATACGGAGTTGCCCATCGCCCTTTATCAGCCGCTTGAGCAGTTGAGCGCCATAGTGCGTTTTGCCAACGTCCGATTCTCCGATAAGAAGGATTGAGTTAACCTCGTCGGCCATTATCACCTCGCACCGAAAACGAAGACAGGGTCCGAACTCGTCGCGTTGCTGGGAGGCAAGGAAACGCGTTTTCGCCGAGTATCGAGGGTCCAGCCAAGCAGTTCCAGGAAACCCTGACCCTCATCTGAGGCCCCATCAGTCCCGGGCGCTATGCTGACGGAAAATTCCATCGCGTCAGGCATAGCCCCGAGAACGGCATCACGCACTGCCTTTTCCATCTCAGGCGCGATGGCCACATCAGATTTGGTCCAAACCAGCGCCACCGGGCGCCCACTCCGTTCCGCCGCCAAACGATGTGCGAGGAGCTGAAGCGAACCCCGCGCCGACCCTCGGTTTTGACCTGAAAGAGCCTCTCGATCGGCTATCAACAGAAATACATCTGCATGTTCTGCGACCCACCGAGCGCCTTCACTGTCCAAGCCGTCGCGGTTCAGAGCCCATTTTTGATACCATTCTCCTGGCGCGTCGGCGAAGAGGTACTCGCGAAACTCGCCGGCGCTGTCCCTGAACGCAAGATGAAGGAGTCCAGGGGCCCGACCCCCACGACTGGACGTATGTGGGGGGAAGGAAGGCTGACGGCCTGGCGTCCAGCGGAATGTGCCGGCCACGGCTTCCCACCCGGCCAGTGAGTAGGAGCCCGCGAAGCGCCGTGCCGGAGCCACCAATCCACGGCCTATCAGCAAATACCAGGCGGCAAGCAACGTGGTTTTTCCGGCGTTCTGTGGCCCGGCGACGCCGACTATTAGCGGTTTAGTTCGTCCGGCAATAAATCCTGCGTCAACGAGACCAAGTGCGCTTCCCGACCAGGGCAACAGAACCTCGTCGCCCGTTGAATTTGTTTGTTCCGCCTCGGCTTGATGCTGGGCTTTCCACGCCGGACACTTTGAAAAGTCCAAATGACCCAAGTCGCACGTGCTTTCGGGTGCAAAGCAGGATGAACGCGAGCATTCTGTCATCAGGGTTTGCGTCCCCGTTTCTTTGTTTCAGCCAACTCCTTCGTCGCTCTGGCGGCCTGCAGCTCCCTGAATAGCCACGTCGCCCATTCAGGGATAGTTAGTTGGGCGATGGCTGGAACGCCAACCCTCTCGCGAAATTTGGCGTCCTGTGGCAGTGATGGCTGAGTTTCATAGCCAAGCAGTGCCAGTACCGGGCCACGTCCAATGGACTCCGGAACGAGGTACTTTGCGGCGTCACGAAGTATGGCCAATTCCGGTGAGGCGATTGCATCGTTTATAAGATCGCGTATTGATTGCCTGTTCTCCGGGTCCAGGGCAGGCAAGGTCAGTACCGCTTCCTGGAGAAATGCCGCGACGCTCGCCGGTGAGAATGTGGGCACTTGTTGATAGAGATCAAACGCCATCAACGCAGCCGCTGTGGCCGCAGGCATTCCACGATAGCTTGCTCGTGCGCTCGGTGAGAACAGGCTTTCCTTCCACCAGATCAGGTTGGTGCGTCTTTGCAGCCCGGCTGTTGCGCCGCTGACCGCTTTCAACATTCCTTCCACATAGGTGGACATCGCCTGCGTCAGACTGTTCAAGGGGGCGGACAAATCGACTGGAGCTATGCCATTGTCCTTAGCTACCGCGGCGAGTGCTTCAGCGAGAAGATCAGTAAGTTTTGGCGCGAATTGCTGCGACCAAGCTTGACCTTGATTGGGCCAATACTGGTTTCCACTGGTTGCTTGTCCAGCCGCGTTGTTCGGACCCACCGCGGCGTCGATCTTGCTTGCGAGATTAGCTTTGTTGATCGTGGTCGGCGTCGATGTAATCGTGATCGGATCCAGAGCCGGCAGCGTAAACGCAGGAACGCTGATCGCCTCTGGAGTCGCCCATTCGGCTTCTGCACGGGCGTCGACCCTATGCTCCACATCCGCGACTACATCGGACCATATACTGCGCTCGTGCCCGGCTTCCATGAAGGTTAACGCGTTACGGGCAGATGCTACCAAGGAAACCCCGACGCTATCTTCCTCGGCAGCAGCCTGCGTTAGGGCTTCGAGCAAAATCGCGCGGATCACCGTGATCGGCGTTCCCGAAAAGGTATTCAGATAAGTGGCCCATCGACTTTGAAGCGCTTCGAGAGTCTCCCCGATAACGGGATCCTCAGGCGGAGCTTCTGGGTCGAAGGCGATCAGAGCGAACGAGGCTGCTTTGGACGGTGACTTCTTCAATGATGCAGCTAGATCGCCGGCTGTCTCCTTCAACCTTTCAAGTTTGGCGTCGTCACCACCGACGTTAACGAGGCCCGCCCGAAGAAAGCGTATAAGTATATCGGCAGCCACACAGTCCTCCGTACAAATTCTTTGCCGCTCCAGAATCTGATAATCGAATTGTGCGGTTAGGCAGGCAGACAAGCACAAATCGCGAACATCTGCAACCTGGGAATGATTACTTATCAACCGCTCAAAGTAAGGAGTTGGCGTTGACGTAGGCTCCGTAATCAACGCCTTCTGATCGGCAACTTAAGATAGATAAATGCAACCAAGAGCGCAAGAGCGAACAGACAATCGGGTGCTTATCATCATGTCGCGCCGGCAGTGCCCGCCTTACGGAAGAGGGGTTCCGTCAAATTCTGGTAGAACCAGATTTGTCTGATCGGGCGATCTCGGTCGGAAAAAAGTGGCGGACGACCGTACCGGCGAAAGGGCGCCGCCTTCCAGATCCACCGCGTGAGCTACAAGAACTTTGGTCGACGTTAGCGGCCCATCAGGAGCTGCCCGTCTTTTCGCCTCTGGAAGACCGAAACCCTTCTCCGGAGTGGTGGCTTGTTTGTCTCGAGCTGATGATGATCGCGGATGAGGCATCAAAAAATATTGGTTTTCAAGGCGAGAATCCATTCTCCGCTGTCGCCCGTGGAGGGTATGTCAGCGAAGACATCGTAAGTGGCGAGGTCTTTAGAAGAATTCAAAGGGGGCCGTTTTCAATTTCCACCGCGCCGAGGATGTGGTCTGCGTACGACCAAAGTCGCGCACGCCGACAGTCGGATGTACGCTTCGATCGTTAAGCCACAATCTCGCGCTTCTTCCGCCAAGAGGTCAGGTTCGCGTTCGGTGGGTAGAACCGATTGTTCGGGAGGTTGAAGCAACTGGTGATAACAGTCTCTCCCTATTGCTCATGCCGTTGCCGTTGCCGTTTCGCGTGGCCGATGAGGTGTTTCGGCCGGTTGGAGAGCACAGTGAGGGCGGATGGGGTTGGTTCGATGCCGACCAGATCTGGCTACCCCAAGACAACGATCGGTGAAAGCGGGCGGCCTTCATCGAATTCGTAAAGGATCTAGTGTCTCGCGCACGGGATCGCGGCGACCGAGTTGATGGCGTTGTGTTTCCGGAGTTGGCACTAAACTTTGCCCAATTTCGAACACTGGCGAGGGCGCTTGCAAATGATACTTGCCAACCCGGAGTTACCTCAGTCGGCTCCATGGCCAGAGTCGCCAATGGAAATTACCGCTTCAAGGCTTAGCTTAGTAGCCATACTTATCGAGGCGATCTTTGAACGCCCTTTCGCCACCTTCCATCGTTGAGGTTATGACGGAGCAGATTGACGGAGTCTCGATTGCACCGGTGCATTCGAAGTACCGCTCACCGTGCCCATCGACATCCAAATGCCCGACGAGTTCGCTTGAGCCGTTGACAACGATATTGGCGTTGTGGCTGGCGAAAAGCAGCTGCCTCTTTTGCTTGGCCACATGGAGCTTGTCTGTCAGATCCGCAATGATCTTGTTGTCGAGATCACCCTCCGGTTGATCGATGATAAGCGGACCCCCAGGCTGCTCCAAGAGCATGAACAAAAGCGCAGCGGCGCGCTGGCCTTCCGATGCTTTCTCGAAAGCGATTTCCTTACCGCGGTCGGAATAGGAAAGAGCAATTTTTGGCTTGGGTAGTGCGACCGAAACGGCTTCGATTCTTGTTGTGTCTAGTCTTTCGAGCAGAGCGGCTCGTACTCGCTCGGTATCGCCGATTGTTTTGAAGAGGTTCGGCGCGTTGGGCATCTCTTCGCCGGTGCCGGAGCCCACCTGTCTCCAGTAGAGCAGAGCCAAGCCCTCGGTTCTTAGGTAGTCAAGGACCTCGAAAACCGATGATGATGAGAGAATGTCGTCCAATTCTTTTAGACGCGTGCCTTCCTGTGAACCTGTCTTACTCGCGATCAAATCGATCGCGTCGCGCACCTCCCCGATATCGGCCTCAGGCTCTACTACTGCTTTGATTTTTCCGTTGGAGAGTTTTTCGATCTCCAAGGCCCATTCCACCGTACGTTCGGCGCGGGCTCGAGACAAAGATCTGAGCGCCCCTAGCCTCTCTCGCAGCCCTTCACTCGGGTCGCCGTTACCGGAAATTCTTGCTTCTAAGTCGCCAATCTGATTGGCCACCTCGGCCTCTTCCTCGCGCAACTGGATGATCTGAGCCGTCACGCTTTTATGCGCTCCCAGCTTTTCGAGCACACCGTCCCGAGCGGTGCGCAGGCTCTTAAGTTCGTCGGCCCAGTCAGTTTCGGCGCTTGCAAGGGCCCTGCGCTCATCGGCTATTTGCTTTTTCAGCCCCGCAACAGTCGTGCTGAAGGTTTTGAACAGCGCGGAGTAACGCGCCCGCACCTCATCCGCTTTGTCAGCGATGGGAGCACTGAGGTCGCGCTCGCTCGATAGCTCGGCCGCCATCGCGTCCAGATCGGTGGCGATCTGCGCCGCGTGCTTTGAAGCTTGCATGCGCTTTGTCTCAAACTCACTGGCACGATCATATTCGTCGACCTTCGACTGATCCTCGGGAGAAAGGGTCGGCAAGGTTTTTTGCAAGGCAGCAATGCGCTGAATCAGAGCATCGCGGCGCGTAGATGTCTTTCGCAAGTCGGCGACAAGGCTCCAGTGCGAGATGAGCGATTGAATCGCGCTCCGAACAGCATTCTTCGCGTTCTCGATGTCGGCGTTCGATTTGTCATCCTCCCGCTTGTAATTTGCGTCAACGAACTGGAGGAGGTCTGAGAGCGGTGTTTGCTCGCCGGTTTGCTTTCCAATTTCAGCAAGCTCCCCCTGACTATAGACGACTGCAGGAAAAAGCGCGCGCAATTCCTTTGTTGTCAGCAACTGCGTGGTGCCGTTGGGGTAGGTAATCTGAGGCTGATATGATGTCCCTGGTCCCCTTTCCACCTTGAACACAGCGCCGTCCTGTATGAGCGTGACGGCTATTTTGGCGCTCTTGGATACAACCGTCTCGTTCACGAGATCGTGCATCCGCTGAGTGCTCGAATAATGCTCGCGCTTTACATCGTAGCAGCTGCGCCCAAGCCCGAAGGCGACATATTCAAGAAATGAACTCTTGCCGCTCCCGCGGCCTCCGATAATTGCGTTCAGCTCCGGGCTGAGCGGCAGAGTCATATCTGCCAGGATTGCGGACCCAGAGTAGACAATCTCGGAGACAATCAAAGAAGCGGTTTTCGGCGCTTCGATGGTGATGCGCGAATTGTGGGCAAGGAATGCCTGACGCACTGCTTCGGCAGTTGGGGCAGCAAGCTTTATCCAAGCATTGTTTGTTCCCAGTGTAGCGAAGTCTTGCGACCGAGAATCGGAGGTGGGGAGCGGATAAATTTGCCGATCACTCCATGTGGGGTCCCTGCCTGACAGCCTTGCCTTGTTTTTCGATCCAAGTGAATCAACGGTTTGACCTGCATCGAGGTATCCGCCGACACAAGCCATCCTTTTGAAGTCCGCATGGGCTTTGTCGACCAGGACGGTGTGCGAATTGCCCTGTGAGAGATTTGGCAGGACGATAAATTTACCACCGAAACCGGGGATACCATTCAATTCTGCCGTTATGTCCGCGTAGTTCATGGTCAGCTGCGTCACCGGCGGCGCCTTCGCCGCTTTCTCGTCCAGTCCTGCGTAGGCGATCGAAAGCTTGGCCTGTGCCGTCTTCCACCAGTCTTCAGACAAATCGCCATCAAACAGGATAAGACATTGCTTCCCGCCGATCGCCGTCAGCTCCATTCCAGGGAAAAGCCAGAGATCGAAGTTGGGATCGACTGCCTTTAGCGCCGCAATTTCACGCTGAACGTAAGGTACCATGATCATCTCGTGATGATCGGTTAGGGCGACCGCTCCAAGTCCTCGCTCCACGCATTTCTGCACAAATTGCTCGGCCCAGATTTTGCGCGCGCCATCAACGTCACCGGCGGTTGCAGGAAGACCGGTCGCGGGGTTGGTTTCACCGATGCCGATTGTGCGGTGACCAGTCCAATTCGGATCACGCGGGGTATGCACCTGAAAATCACATTTTCGCCAACTCGCGTAAGTCAATGCCCCCTCCTCTGATCTCCAACCTCATTCAGCGTAGCCACTCGAGCCGGCAATATGGAGCTACCCCGCCAGTCTTGGTTTTTGGCGAACCGGGCGACGCTGATCGCTTTGGCCACAGATGGATTGATCGTTATCCCCTACGAAGAAAGAAGACGCCCTCTCATGAAGATCTCCATTTCCTGATTTAGGAGATCATCGTAGCGCTCCGAAAGCTCATCCAAAACTTCGATCATCCTCATCTGCCCGATCGACCAGATGGCCAAGCCGCGATCGCCGAACGGCCCACCGATTGTCTCCTCGACAATGGCGATTGCTTCAGACTCACCCAGTGGACGGTTCAACTTGGCGCAGAGATAGGCATAGGTGGCTGGAAACTTTTCTCGGATCGCTTGCCAAGACTCCTCTGTCACTGACGGCGCCTTCAGCGCTGCCCTGCTTATAAGCCATCCTTCTCCGGCACGCGCGATTAGTTCGGGCAGTGCATCAGCGATACTCATCTCCGAGGCGTGTTGAATGAAGAGCTTGGCCGCCAGGGGAGTGTGGGTTGCACGCCACTCTTCCAAGATAAGATCAACGTCCCGTAACAGGTCGTCGCCGCTCATCGCCTTCAGCCATCGATTTGCAGAACTTAAGTTCCCGCGATCAATCCAGCGATCGAGAAGTACTTTCCGCGCGCTGGCGGAGAGATAGGGATAGATTGCCGATAGTAGGCCCTCTTTTCTGGGTTCAGCGCCGCGACCGCTGGAGGTGTGCGCGATCAAGTCCTTACTCAGCTTATCCAGCTCACTGGTGTTGCCGCCGTCTTGACCGACGCGAAGCAAACGTGTGCGGAAAGCGCGCGCGAGCACGTGATCGGCCTCGAGAGTTACAAGTGTCGCGGTGCGCAGTTCTTCCGCGGTCAGGCAGGCGATATAGGCGTGAAGGAGATTGCGCCCGAAATCATCCTGCATTTGCCTTGAGCAGGACTCTATCCGGGCCAGCTTGGAGGCCAATCTCTCATCGACCGTTACAACAGCTCCGCCATCAACCGCGCGGGCTGTCATGAGGACACCAGCCCTTTCGCGCTATTCTTGCGATCGACCGCTCTCGCTTCACCGAAGACGTTCGCGAACTCTGGTGGCAGCGTCATTATTGTGCTTCCTTAAGCCGTTGCATGCTCATACCGCACCGTCCAGTAGAAGTGTCTGTCAGGCTCTGGTGATGATCATCGGCCAAGAACATTCGCGATCAGTCGTGGTGTCGCGGATGGCAGCCGAAATGGGTTCAGACCATTCTTTCGGTAAAACGAGAGAAGTCTTTCTCGACCGGCACTTCCCCGTTCAAGCGGAAGAAATCGCAATGCGTTTCGACGGAAAACCTTGTCGCAGGTATCATTTGAGAGACCGCAGTCGTTCCGAAGGAAGGCATTGATACTCCCGATATAATGATCGTAGCCGGCCTCCTTGCCGAGCATGATCCAGTCGCTGCCGTAGAGAATGTGGGCGCAGCCAGGATCGAACGCTGCTATCCATTTCTTGAACGACGACGCCATAAATGCCCGTTGCTTGGGGCCAGCAGTCAAGACCTCGGACAAGTAGCTTATGTCAGCTACGACGTTTCGCTGGGAATTGGCTTTGATGTACTCTCCAAGCCGCCATTCCCAACTGCCTTCTGGTAAGGGAAGCGTCTCCCGACCGGCCGATTGAGCGTCAAACCTACCAAAATGTGCGATGCAGACCCTCAAGGCGGGAAACGCTTCGAATACAGGAATCCAATAGGCTGGATCCCCTCGCTTTTCGTAATTCGGACCAGAGCCGTTCGAAGCATAGCCGTGGGCAAGGATTGGTGCATCGAGCTCTACACAGAGTTTGTAGAGATCCCACAGCGCTGCATCGAGTTCTTTGTTCGGCATAAACCCGAGCGCGTCGACGGTCCGCTTCGGATAAGGAGGTTGGTTGCCCGATGGGCGAAATCCCATTGGCGGGTATAGCTTCACGCCGATGAAGCCGTGATCAACTAGGGCTTCCCGCGCTGTTGCGAGCGAGCTCACCTTCGTCTTGTGAACTCGGTAGGCGACTTCACGGAGTGGATCGAAGCCCATGTAGCCGTGGAGAACCGGACCGGACCTGGCCTTCGCCATTCGCTGGGAAATCTTGTCCAACACCACCATTTGGCGCGTGAGCGGAGAATTATCCACCGTTTCATAGAGCCAGAGATCATAGTCAACGAGCGCCGGCGTCAACATCAACGGTTCAAACCCCTGTCGGCTCGTGTCGGACACTAGCTTTTCGACTAAAACATGTCGGTAAAGCCGAAATAGGCTGAACCAGTTCAGATATCGGCTGATAGGGCCGATGTTCTGAAAGGCCCGTTGGCTGGCGCTGCGTGCTGCCATTGGCGTGATAGACTGATTGGCCCGAAGGGATTTGATCTGGTCGGCCAGCATGAAATTGAGGAAGCTTTCCTCCGGAGACGCCTGCCGTTTTTCTCGCTCAGCTTCCGCCATCACGCCGACACGCTCTCTCCAGCGGTGATCGACACTAAGTAAAAATCGCGCGGTGTCTTCGATAGCAGCTGCGCGCGCCGTTTCGACGGACAATGCACTCGGTCGGGCATTCTTCCCGGTTGATAGAAACGTGATCTCTTCATCGGCCGTCGGCGCCTTGTCGGCGCGGAGAAGGTGCAAGAGCAATTCAATAGCTACATCGGTCGCGTCGCGGTTCCCTATCGCCAAGGCCCGATAGGCTTGCTCGGGATAATCCTCGAAAACAACCTGGCGCAGAAAGCGCGCGGCCGGAAGATCTGATGCGTTGAATACGTGGCAATGTGCGTCGATGATTGGAACGCCTGCACTATTGGCGGACGGGCCATCGGTCGTACACCCCGTAGCGAGTGCAACGGCCGACAACGACGCCTGCGTCAGAAAATCACGACGTAGCATGGAAGGTCCCTCAATCCATGATCGGATGCAATCATAAGCCGAGGCGATACGCAAGGACTTCTCGTTAGAGTGCTCGCGCTAGCGAACGGAAGATCGTCTGCATCGTAAGCCGAAATCCACGCAATACATAACTGCTGCTCGTCCCGGCCAGGCGGCTCCCTTCAAAATAGTAGCGGTGAGTAAAGACTCTACCGCTTGACTCCAAATAGAAGAAAATTAGACTACAGAAAACTAGGTAAGGTTGTATCGTTATGGTATCTCTGCGTCGCAGATACAATCGGACCTCCACGCCTGCGCAGGCAGACGGTACCGCGATACTTAAAAAGACACTTAGGCATTGCCAAAAATCTGCCTCTTCATTCTTAGGTCTGTTCGGACAGCAATTATCGGTAGCTAGCAGCAGGTCGATTGCGGCGGCTCTAGTACATCGACGATACGCGGACGGGCTGCATCCCCGATGTTGGCAGCCTTCATGTCAACGTAGTCGCCGACGTCTTACTCATTTAGCTCTTCCGAATACGGGATCTTATGTTTGGGCAGTGTTCAATTGACGGCCTCGCAGGAAAGCGCCGCCGGCGGATGGACCCTCGACTTCAGTTCGGCGGCCGCGTTGCCTCGTCTCGGCACATGACGACGTGCTTCGACCTTTCCAGGTTAAGAGTCGAAAATTCAAAGTAATGTGGGGGAGGAGAATGGAAAAGCCGCATTTTTTCGAGGGGATGGAATTCGGTGGAGACCAGGTCGATCCACGCGCGATTGTTCGTGGTGGAGCGCAAACAATTGAAACGGAGCTCACGTTTCCGGAGCCTCCGGTAATTCCTGGCTGCACATACCTGCGGCCGGGCCAGGTGGCGTATGATGAGCGCATCAAGACAATCTACAACGCACGTACGTTAATGCGGCCGGCGTTGTTCGCCTTGTGTGAGACAGCGTCTGCTATCTCAAAGATCATTTCTTGGGCGCGGGACAAGGGAGTCCTCTTTGCATTGCGAGGCGGTGCCCATTCCTACGAAGGATTCAGCGGCAGTTCGAGCCTCGTTATCGATATCGGCAAGATGAAGCAAATCTCTTTCGATAAAATCAGCAAAACCGTGACCGTCGGCGCGGGTGCAAGGCTTGGAGATATTCAAGCGGTCCTCAAGGGCACAGGCTATGCGCTCGTCTGCGGCACTTGCCCTACCGTCGGAATCGCCGGCCATATTCTCGGCGGTGGCTATGGCTTCCTTGCGCGAGCTTACGGTCTTGCTCTCGACAGTCTAACGAACATTCGACTGATTGATGTAAAGGGAAACATAGTTGTCGCCAACGCTTCGACCAACAAGGATCTCTTTTGGGCATCCCGCGGTGGAGGCGGAGGTTCATTCGGGGTGGTCTTCGAATTGACGATCCGTGTTCATGCTGTCGACACTGTGGACGTGTTTTCCGTGGGGTGGTCGCTGCCGAGGGACCGCGCCGCAAATATTGTTGATGGCTGGCAACAATGGGCGCCTCACGCAAATAAGGGCATCACAGCGCTCTTGAAAGCTAGCAAAGCGGCGAGTGGCCAGAACGTCTCTCTCAGGTGTATTGGGCAGAGCATCGCCGCCCGCTCAGAGCTTGAGAAGGGGCTGAAAGCCCTTGAAGCGATCGAAAAACCGACGATACCGCGCAGCATCAAGAAAGTTGCGTTCTGGGATGCATTTCAGAAGTTCGCCGGCAGTGGAAGGGACCCTTATTACCAGAAGGAGCGCTCGGACTTTCTGCCTTCACTGAACGCGGCTGGAATCAAGCAGGCGCTTCAGCAGATCGTCGCGCAGCCCTCCAGCGACATCGGCCTGATCTTCAATGCGTACGGCGGGGCGATCGATGATCTCGGAGAGGACGCAACGGCCTTCCCGCATCGCTCGAGCGTCAACTACATGGTTCATTATTACGCTGGTTGGGACGATCCGACACTGACTAGTAAGAAGATGGCGGCCATGACCGCCTTTTACAACGGGATGCGGCCATTCGTTCCTGGCAAGGCCTATGTCAACTATAGCGATGCGCAGCTTTTAGATTTTGCGACCGCATATTGGGGTAACAACCTCGCACGTCTTAAGAATATCAAACGGACATTTGATCCGAGCAACTTTTTCCGATTCCAACAAAGTGTACCGCTGACCTAAACCCGGGGAGGGGAACCATGACAGGAATTTCCTCGACAGCTTATCTACCATCGCCCGATTTCACATGCGTGCCACCCGGTTGCGAATACGTTGCCGGCGTACGACCATTTCGCTCGAAGTCGTACCGTCTCGAACACAACACCATTGGCAATAAGTTTGTGATCCACAACTACGGTCACGGCGGTGCCGGAATTTCGATGAGTTGGGGATGTGCCGACGCCGTCACCAAGATTGTTAGGAATTACTCATCTCCTGCAGAGGGCAAATCCATTGCCATCCTCGGCGGTGGCGTTATGGGTCTTACCGCGGCCACTCTGCTTGCGCCCGACTATAAAGTGACTATTTATGCTGACCGGCTAACATGCACGACTTCTGATCGAGCGGGCGGTCAATGGGCCCCCTCGGTCGTAGAGTACGGCAAGGGTGATGCGACCGCCGAGGCCAGATTCGCCGAGATCCTGCGTACAGCCTATCGCATGCATGAACAACGGATCGGCAAGGGGTTTGGAGTTTCCTACCGGATCAACTATACGAAAGCCCTAAGTGATACCTTTGCGAAGGTGCCGCTCGACGTAATCCCGAAACCTGATCGACTTACGCCCCTTCCGTTTCAGCACATGGCCTCAGATGGCTGGGGCTATCACACACTCCTCGTCGAGCCGCCCATTTTCCTCCGAAGACTTCGTGAGGATCTGATCCGCCAAAGCGTCCAGTCAATACACAGGCTGTTTCACGATGTCGCGGAGTTGGCCACCCTCTCAGAACCAATCGTCATCAATTGCACTGGCCTGGGGTCAATGACCTTATTTGCGGATCGCGACATGGTCCCCAAGAAGGGGCAGCTCGTTCTGCTACCGGCTCAGCCCACGTTGCAATGGCTTTTCAGCGATGGCTCAACCTATGTTTTTCCGCGAGAGGACCGCGTTGTCGTCGGCGGGAGCTACGAAGTCGGAGTGAACGATGAAATCGCAGATCCCAAACGATGTGAAGATATCCGGCGGATGGCAAAGGACGTATTCGCGGGCAAACCATTGGCCCCGGAATTCTCGAACGCATCTTGGCTGATGCGCAACAAGTAGGGAGGGCGAGGCCATGGCATATACCGTTGCCGATTACATTATCCAACGCTTGAAAGAACAGGGCGTGGATACACTGTTTGGCGTCCCTTCTGTTTATTGCGCTCGCGTCTACGAGGCGGCTCGATCGGCCGCATTCAAAACGATTATCACCAGCAGCGATTTGGAGGCAGGTTATGCAGCCGATGGGTACGCTCGCGTCCGCGGCCTATCGGCTGTCGCCGTCTCCTACGGACCAGGCACCCTGAGCATCGTGAATGCAATTGCAGGTGCCTATGTCGAGCGTAGTCCGATCGTGGTGATCAACGGGGGGCCTTCCCAAAGCAACATCGACGATCAGAATAAGACCGGTGTCGTATACTCACATTCGATGGGCCAGCCTCATACAGACCAAGACGTTTTAGCCAATGTCACTGCATTCCACGACAGGGCCGGGGACGTCGCTCAGGCTAGAGCGAAGGTCGATACGGCTATTCAAACGGCGCTCGCAAGGAAGCTCCCAGTCTATATCGAGATCCCACAGGCCATTCTTGGCGTGACCTGTGCACCGCCCTCGGCAAATCTGAGTGTAACGGTACCCCCGGCAAACGCTGCCCAGGTCGCCCGTATGATTTTACAGGAGATCTCGGGCGCCAAATTCCCATTTTTGATCGTCGGAGTCGAAGTACAGCGTCATGGATTGGCAACTGACGTTCTTGCAATCATCGATAAGCTTAACATTAGCTGGGCGACCACGCTTCTTGAACGGACGACTATCGATGAAAGTCACGCCCTCTTTCAAGGCGTCTTCAATGGTGACAAGGCACCGGGGGACCTGAGAAAGAAGATTTGGAATGCGGACCTGATCGTATCGCTCGGCGCCGTGTTCGGATCGGGTCATGCGGCGATCATGGTGCCAAAAATTAAAAACAAACAGGTTATCCGGGTCTGGGATGGCAACGCTTACGTCAAGGGAGCCGCCGCAACGCCCACGGGCTTTTCCTCTCTGATCAGCGAACTGAAACAGCACGCGGTCGCCGGGGCAGGTCAAGCTCGCGAGGAGCGTTCGGACGATCCACCCTCCAGTAACGAAATGGCTTGGGACGGCGATCGAGATGATGCTTATAGCGCATCGCCCGAGCGGAGCACCTTTTCGCCCACCAGCGTTGCCAGATTAGGCATTTCCTACGACGATTTGTTCGATCAAATCGAGAAATATGTAACAAGCGACCCGAATTTCATGCTGGTCGCCGATACGTTTCTTGGGATTTATCCTGCCGCGCGCAAGCGTATGGCAGGACAAAACGTCTTTATGGCGAATGCGATTTGGGCGAGCATCGGTCATTCCGTGGGTGCCGGAACCGGCGTGGCCGCCGCGAACAGGAAGAGGCCATTCATCGTTTGCGGGGACGGCGGTTTTCAGATGACCGCGCAAAGCCTGTCGACGATGGCACGCTTCCATCTTAGTGCGATCACGCTGGTTGTTGATAATAATTTGTACGGTTACGAGCAATATTTGTTGGATCCAGGCTATTACAAGACACCTGGTGCCAGCCCATTATCCTATGCGACCTTGAACGATTGGGATTATGTGGGCGTCGCCAAGGCGCTTGGTATTGCCCAAGTCGCCAAGGCTACTACAGTCGCTGAACTGACCGCCGCCATCAAGGGGGCAACAGCGCAAATGGGACCGGCCCTTATACAAGTCTCTGTCGACCCTCGTTCTCTGCCCGCCGGAGTGTAGCGAATGGATTCAATTGAAAGTTGTGCCATTATGGCCGAAATCGAGTGTCAGCCTTCAGCACTCACGAACATCTGGTTGGCGAATAGATAAGGGGAAATTTCATGAGATCCATCAGCGCCGGAATAATTGTTCTAACATCACTTCTTTGCGGAATTTCAGGACCGTCTTTAGCCGCGACTGCCCAGAAGAAGACACCGATCAAGATCACCAAGGCATACAAAAGGGCGACGGCACAAGAGCAAAGTGCAGGAATCCAACTTATTCAAGGAAACAAGGTCGACATCACTCAGTCGGACTTGGATATCAATGGGTTAGTCAAATCAGAACGATGGTTTGGCGGAGCAAAAGCACCGAAGGACACGCTCTTTCTAATCAGAAAGAAAAATCTCGATCAACCCTTTCTCTGCATCATGATGAGGCTGGAAGATGAGAGCTCTCAATACGCCGGTTGTTTGCCAGTGGATGAGAAATACCTTCTGAAGGAAGCAAGCCCCGGCTTTCCCTTCGTCCTTACTAAGCTCAACGGCAAAGCCAAGACGTACAAATTCAATGGCAATGTTTACGAGTAAATCTCAATAGAATGTTGCTCAGGTTGCGATTTCTGCCCGAGCCGCTACAGCGATGGCCGGCGTGGCAGGGGCCATCGATTTCGTACACGGCCGTTCAGCAAGTGAAATCCGTCGCCGGCCAATCCGTTTCGCTCGATAAGCTCGGTTGGTTCCTTTTTTGCGGATTCAGTTTCCAATCAGAGACTTGGCTGAATTGGCAACATGTGCCGAAGGTTCGATTCCGTTCACATCAAGAGAGTGAGCCACCCGCAGCCCGCGTTTACGTGAATGCGATATACTCTGATGCGACCGAGACCACCAACCTAAGACGATAAACACACTCCATTGCGGCGGTCGCGGACAGATTGCGTTCGAGGGAAGGCAACCAAACCTGGTTGCCTTCCCGATTCTTACCGGCGATTCTTGCGCCAGGGCGCATTCTTCTGCCAGTCGCCCGCCATGATGCTCCCGAACGGGATCACTTCGTCGACCACTTCGGCAAGGCCGTAATGTTCGATTTGTGCCCGCACATTGGCAGCACTCTTGTAGGCGCTCGGCAGTTCCGACACGTCGGCAAAGCCGGAGAAGAAGCGAACGTCGAGGCCGCTTGTCTCCTTCTCCAGGATGGCCGCGATGTTGTTCGGGCTGAGCCCACGCGAATCCGCTCCGTACTCCGCCGACAACTGCCGCATATGGGCACTGCGCGAGATGTTGCGGCCCGCACCATGTGGCGAGAAGCCGAGACCGTGAGCGGCATTCGTCCCGCGAACGATCAGCACCGGTTCCGCCATGTTGAGCGGAATGATGGTCAGATCGGTTGCATCGTGTGCCCAGTTATCAAACGCAGGCGTCGCGCCCTTACCGTGATAGAACAGTCCGTCCGACTTTCGGAAGACGAAGTTATGTTCGTTCCAGAAGCGGTCGGCGACCTTGGTCGACAGCTTTTCCGCCGCCATGTTGTGAAGGACATAGTGATTTTCCTTCGTCCACTGGCGGATCGTCTGCAAGGCCGACCAGTAGAGGTCGCCTTCCTCGGTATCCGCCGGGATCCAGGCATTCTCGCGGTGGGTCTCGGGCGAGAGCTGCTCGCGAAACCGGTTGGCGACCTTCATGCCCTTGTCATAGAGCCGTGCACCCGGAGCTCGCGATCCATGATGGGTGACGAGCGCGGTTTCGCCGGTCGACTTCATGGTGCCGACATAGGCGAAATGGTTGCCGTCGCCCTGGGTCGCAAAGTGTTCGATGCCGGCGCTCAGCGCTCCATCGCGCAGATAGGGGTTCTGCTCGAAAGCCGACAGCGTCACTTCCGAAGGCTTGAACTGCGCGCCGCGCGGACGGCCTCCCGGACCGAAATGCGTCACGGCATGCACGGCGTCCAGCAGCGATTTCGGATCGACGCCTGGAAAGATCGAGATGGCCATCGAGCAGCAGATATCGGCCGAATGCAAGCCGGGATGGATTGCTTCGGACGCCACCACTCCGCCGACAGGAATCGTGCCGACCGGCCCTGCTGGGCAAGCATCCGGCATGATTGCCGCGGAGCGGACGACCGGCGTGCGCACCAGTGCCCGCATTGTTGCGTGGACCTTTTCGACGTTATCCTGCTCAAAAGCGTTCTCGGCGCGGATGTTCGAATAGATCTCGATGTCGTTATCGGCCCGGAGGGCGAGCGTTGGCCCCGGCTGGAAAGCCTTTGCCGCTTCCAGCGCATCCGCCACCGAGCCGCCCTTGCTCAACACCGCGTTGGCGGCGTCGAGGGCTGGGCGGAACCATTTTCCCTGGCTCATGCCGGCATCGATCAAATCCTGTCCGCTCATTACCGTTGTCATTGTCTTTTCTGCGTTTGCAGTCCTTCTGTTAAGTTGCTTCTCTTCAGACACCGCTTGGGTGACGAACCTGCAGGGATCGTGGTAGTCGCTTCCTGTTGGTTCGTGCCAGATACATTTCAAGAGGCGTGCCAGTTTGGGGAAATGAACGTAAGCGCCGTTAGAAATT
Organism: Rhizobium sp. BK289; assembly: GCF_014193575.1. Lineage (NCBI taxonomy): Bacteria > Pseudomonadati > Pseudomonadota > Alphaproteobacteria > Hyphomicrobiales > Rhizobiaceae > Rhizobium > Rhizobium sp. BK289. The sequence continues at coordinate 112,583 of NZ_JACHZO010000018.1, read as the reverse complement.
CTTATATCTGTTTGTTTTGAATGAGAAAAATGTTCTGCCTCCGTTGAAGAAGTCTACGGTTGTGGAATCTGACCTTGGAAGGATATTATCCTACTATCTAGGTTCTTATAATTTTGGATAGGGCATGAAGCGGCGCGTCGCCATCAGCATATTGGGAACGACCCTGGATGCGGGGAAATGGGACAATCGCTGGAATCGTTGGCGACCCACGGTCGCGCTTTGCCAGCAACCAGGTCTTTTCATCGATCGACTGGAGCTGATCCATGACAATCATGCGCGGCCTCTCAGCCAGCGTATCGTTGCGGACATTGGCGTGGTCTCGCCGGCGACGGAGGTGCGCGGCAATGTCATCAACTTCCGAGATCCCTGGGATTTCTCGGAAGTCTACACAAACCTCAGGGATTTTGCCCGCGGTTACAGTTTTGATCCCGACACGGAAGACTATCTCGTCAACATAACCACCGGCACGCATGTGGCGCAGATCTGCTGGTTCCTGCTGACCGAGGCTCGCATCATTCCCGGCCGGCTGCTGCAGCTTTCGCCGCCGCGCGATCGGGAGGCCGAGCAGGATGTTGTCGGCACCCACCGGATTATCGATCTGGACCTTTCCCGTTATGACGAGATCGCCAAACGTTTCGCGTCGGAACGGGAGGATGCAGCCTCCTTTTTGAAGTCCGGCATATCGACCCGCAATGCCGCTTTCAACAGGATGATCGACGAGATCGAGAGAGTGGTGATCCGATCGACTGCACCGGTTCTCCTGACCGGACCGACCGGAGCCGGCAAGTCGCAACTTGCCCGCCGCATTTATGAATTGAAAAAGGCCCAACGAAAAATCAGCGGACCTTTCGTTGAAGTCAATTGTGCGACATTGCGTGGCGACCAAGCCATGTCGGCCTTGTTCGGCCATGTGAAGGGCGCCTTTACGGGTGCGGCCAGTGAGCGTGCGGGCCTCCTGAAATCCGCCGACAAGGGCGTCTTGTTCCTTGATGAGATTGGCGAACTCGGCCTTGATGAGCAGGCCGTGTGCCTGCGGGCGATCGAGGAGAAGCGATTTTTGCCTGTCGGCGCCGACCGCGAGGTCGCGGCAGACTTCCAACTGCTTGCCGGGACCAACCGCGATCTCGGCGAAGATGTTCGCAAGGGACGCTTCCGCGAGGACCTCTACGCCCGGCTCAATTTGTGGACCTTCCAGCTGCCAGCATTGCGCGAGCGCAAGGAGGACATAGAGCCCAACCTCGACTTCGAACTTAGGCGCTATCTGGAGCGTGAAGGGGAAAACGTGACCTTCAACAAGGAGGCGCGTGAACGCTACCTGACGTTTGCCACAGGCCCGCAAGCCGTCTGGAGTGCCAACTTCCGCGATCTATCGGCCTCGGTGACGCGCATGGCGACGCTCGCGCCACATGGGCGTATTACCACCGAAGTCGTCGACGATGAAATCAAGCGCCTCAATGCGTTTTGGCGCCGCGCGACCGATGATAATGGGTCCGATGCGATCATTGAAGATGTGCTGGGCCCAGAAGCTGCCGCCCGCCTCGATCGTTTTGATACGGTACAGCTTGCGGCAGTTCTTCAGACCTGCCGGGAGCACGCGACGGCGAGTTCCGCCGGTAGGGCTTTGTTTGCGATCTCGCGATTGGAAAAGAAAAGCAGCAATGACGCAGATCGCCTAGCCAAATATCTCGCCCGCTTCGGCATAAGATTTGAGGACGTCAAACTACGATGATGGATGAGCCAGGGAGCCTTTCATCAAAAACGCCGAAGACGAGCTTGACAGGTTGGCCTGATCTAAAACCGTAATATTCTCAAAGCTGGCGCTATATCACGGCGCCAGCGAGACCAGATCAAGTAAGGCCGCCCTCCAAAGACTTGGCAGTCAAGGGTTATGCTGCCTCCCAAACCTGATTCAATATCTTTGCGGCCAGAGCGGCTTTGTCTTGTGGCAGGAAACGCCCATAATGCTGTTGGATCATGTCAGGGGTGTCCTGGATCGCATAGCTCGCCTGTTCATAGGAGCCTGTTAGCTTAAGAATATGGGTGGCCAGCACATCCCGAACATTGTGGGGACCGTGTGGCAGCAAGCCTTTGATCGCCCCGCGGCCGGTATAGGGATTGTAGATGCCGTATCGCTGAATGGCCAGCCGCCAGGCCTCATAGAAGGTGGTCTGGTTGTAGGAGGCCTCCGTGCTCGATTGCTTGACCGTCTTTATAAAGAAGGTGCCGGGATCATTGGCATTCGCCAGCAGAATGCGCCGGTGCCGATCGACGTAAGCATTGATGTAATAATAGAGGTCCAGCAGATCCGGCAGGACGAGGCGGAATGGCTTAGAGCCGAAGAAGGATGAGTTCGAATTCTTGAAGGCATTGGCCGGGATCAGGACCTCCCAGCCCTTGTCCCGATCGCTCCAGCGAATCTCGCCACGCTTCAGCTCTTCAAGTCGGCGCTCCGAGGTTGGAATATGCCCGCGAGGGCAAAGTAGGAGCTGCCGGAGGTTTTTCTGACGAAGCCCGAGATGGAGGCCGAGCCGCAGCATCAGAAACGATCGCACGGATTCGGCTGCTGCTCTCGGATATCGGTCCTTGTCCGGCATCCTGAGAAGGATCTCGTCCGTGATCTTTCGGTACTCCGCCAATGGGCTTGGCGCCTCGAGCACGCACATGATCGGTTCGAATGGATCACGATGTATGCGCATCACGCGCTGAATTTCCTTGATGCGGTTGCGCGCGTGGGTATGAAACGCGTCACAGCAGGCATGCCAGTCGCGCTTGGCAAAAGCGATCTCCTCTGCCGAGACAAGGCCTTCGATCGGAATGACCCTCTCAATCAGTTCCGGGTGCTGTCTGAGCCAGCCGGTCTCCTCGCGCGTGAGCGACAGGGCAATGCTCAGCATGTCGGCTTCCCAGGCCGAGTAAAATCCACGTCGGCGCTCGCGCCATTGCAGGTACCAGTCCCAGATACCGGGAAATACCAGAAGTCCGAAGGTGAGGGCACCCAGCGCAATTCCTCGTCCCGCGACCTGACCGTCAGGAGATGCCGCAAGGGCTCCGAACATGAGGCCAAGATGTTCCAACTTTTGCGATGCCGTTTCTTCGCCCCAGACGCTATTGCGCTGAAACCCAATTGCCGTGAGCGTCGATGTCTTGAACGAGATCAGATTCGCCATTTCGAGAGCGAGACGGGGAGGGGCATCAATGACGCCCGACAGCAAATCCGGATCACCAAGGTCGCCAATGGGATTATCCTGGCTTGAAGTGCCGCGTCCGATTGGGACCGATGACGCCCGTCCACCATAAGCCATTGCTGGAAAGCGGATTGCATAACGTTGTTTGATTGCCGCCGCCTGAAAACGGCGGTAGTCGGTTGCGCCGGTGATGATGACCCTGCGAACCCATTCGAGGATTTCCTGGCGCTTTGGTTTCGGCAGCCTGTTGAAATTGTCAGGAAGATGCCAGGCCAGCCGGCGGCGCTCCGCGGGAGAAATTTCCTCGTCGATCTCGTGGCCGGTGCCGGCGCGGGATTGATGCGGAAGCTTGGCCTTGAAGTAGCCCTTCGGCAACCGATACCGATGCTCGATACGATCCAGGATCTCGAAGCTGTCCACGCCGCGCGGCACCTTGGTGTCCTTCAGCCAACTGAGAAGAGTCTTCACATCAAAAGTGTCGTCAGGCCGCACAACAGCACGATGGAGATGATAGTAAGTCTCGCCAAAGCGTCTGATGTGCAATTCCAATGCTGCCTGAAACGAGACGGGTTCCGGATAGTCATCGAACAGCGCAACGGGGAATTCCTCAATCGGCTTGGGCCGTGCTCCCGGTTTTGAATTCCTCTTCGCAGAGCGACTGCCGCTGGCAGCTCGAGCTTTCGAGATCCGCGCGGAGCCCGACGATGAACTCGTGCCAATACGAGGTGTCGCGATGTTCGTGTTCACCCAGCGGATAATGGCATCGAAGCCGTGCTGTCCGACGCGCATCAATTTTGTGCTTGGCTTGGCAGCCAGCCGGCATGCCGCGGCGATCTCGGTCCAATCGACTGTTTTGCCCTTCATGGGAGGAAGGGCTTGATCGGTGACCAGTGCCAACATGTAAGCGGTCAAGCGCTTAAGCTCGGCCGGACTTACCAGTGGTGCCAGCCGGATCTCGCAAAAGCTTGCGATCTTGCGTTGAAAGGTTCTCGCCGTCGGATTCATGATCATTCAGGTTTCCCTTACAGATAAGATTCCAGCCCCGGGGCACGGCCTGCTAAGGAATGAACGTTAGCGAAGGCTTAAGATCGGGCGTTTTGGGACGTGGCGGAGATTGCGGTCAAGGTGTGGATTGGATCCAGACTAGCCGTCGCAAAGTCCGAGATCACCGGCAATCGACGGGGTCCCTGCTGTTCGAGAGCGCCACGAGGCGTTCCCGCTAAAAACGTGCAATTCCGGACAATTTGTCTTCGAACGAAAGACAGACATCATATCCGAAACCGATCTTGTCGTGCTAAGCATCGAACATGGGATTCGGAGTTTTCATTCATCGCTCGGACTCGATCTATGACGACAGTCCGGCTGAACAATATCAGTTTCCAAGCCAGTACCTCGGTCGTGTTCAAGGCTGCGTAGGGGATTGGATCATCTATTATGAGCCACGCAAGGTCGCCGCCACGCGTGGCTACTTCGCCGTCGCCAAGGTCGCCCAAGCCATCCCCGACCCGAAGATGGCGGGCATGTATCTGGCGCTGATCGAGCCTGGCAGTTATCTGGATTTTATCAATCCTGTTCCGTTTAGCGGTCCTGACGGGGTCATTGAGCGCGGCGTATTGAACGATGGCGGACAGATCTCGGGGCGAGCGCAATCGGCGGTGCGACCCATTTCCGCTGCCGATTTCAATCGCATCCTATCGGTCGGCCTGAATGAGCCTGAACCCGAACTGCCTCGGTTGGATGGAACCGAAACGGCTGATCTTACAAACGGATTTGAAGACGCCACTCAAACACCGTTCATCTTTGAACAAGAACGCCACCGTGTGATCCAGCTCTCGTCCCGCGCTATTCGCAATCGCCTGTTTCGACGGCTTGTTTTGCAGGCCTACGATAAACGATGCGCGATCACCGGACTGAAACTCATTAATGGTGGCGGCCGTGCTGAAGTCGACGCCGCCCATATCCGGCCCGTGGAGGCGAACGGACCTGACATCCTTAGTAACGGCATTGCTTTATCGGGTACAGCACATTGGATGTTCGATCGCGGCCTGATCAGCCTCTCGGATGATCTGGACATCCTGGTTTCGCGGCAGGCGAATGATCCGGAGAGCATAAGAGGGCTGATCAACAAGACCAGTAGAGCGATCGTGCCCTTACGACCTTCTGCGCGACCACATCCGCATTTTCTCCAGTGGCATCGCGAGAATTGCTTCAAGCAATGAATTGTGACGCGGGATCGGATGACGGCCCAAGGCCAATTCGTGGTGATTTCGAGCGATCTGTGCGAGAAAACGACGAATATTGCGGTCGCGCCCAGTTAAGTATGCAGATTAACTCAAAAAATGCGTAGAGGGTTCTTATGTTGGGTTTCTTCAAGAAAAGCGTCTGGCCCCCTAGCAAGCAGAATCCGCCTTGGGGAAGGGCTCAATCCATCCATGCCCATATCGCTGCAAATATTGACCCAATAAGGCCGACGGGATTGTCGGAAGAGGGATATCGGCTTCCCGATGAACCGGCGAGTGATCCGACTAAAATTTCATTCGCACCGGGTGCCATGGACGGAGTGATGAGCCACCACGGTGCTTCCAACAGCGAAGATCAGATTGTCTCGGAACTATATGCGGCGTTGAAGCGTGCTATCGAAAATGCGTCGGAAAGCAACATCAGGACCTTGTATTTATTGATCAAGGACGGTTCGGCCCTTGGTGTCATCGATGCGCTTATCGAGAGAATTCGGTCCCAAAGGGATTTGGACGTTGGCCGGCTCTATGAGATTGTGCATTGGTTCACCACGCATGCTCCAGACAGAGAGCCGGTGAAGTTCTCAATGGCATTGCTCGGCCTTCTCCGGGGAAATGATGACTCGGGAATTTTCCTGACGCTCGGCCGACATGACGAGTTCACGCTTTATGCTGCAGTCGCACTCTCTAGCTACGGCGAGAGAGTGCTGTGGAAGTTGGCCAAAATCGTTGAAGGATGGGGACGAATTCACACGGTCGAACGGCTTGCAGGCACAACTGATCCAGAAATCAAGGATTGGCTGATTCGTGACGGCTATAGAAATTCGGTGATGTATGAATATCTGGCCTGTATTTGCGCCAGAGCCGGTGATCTGCACATTGCGCTTCGGGCGGATCGAATAGATGACGAGCTGCTCAATTCTGCCGTCGAAATCGTCGATACGATGATAGCCGGCGATGGTGGGCCAGCTGAAGGATTGTCTGACTACGAGCATGGTTGCGCGGTGGTTCGCGCACTTTTGGAGCACGGAAACGGCACCTTTGCTTCCGTTTCGCACTATTCTTTTCTTTCTCGCTTTAGAGATTGGCTCAATGAGCATCAGTCGGGTAACAGGAAACTGGGGCACGATTGGTCAGCCGACGCTGTCGATCTCATATCCGCGAGTCTCTCCGACATGCTAGCCAAGGATCACTGGAAGCGGGAGATATCAAACGCTCTGGAGTTCGGGGACAAGCAACAGTTTTGGAATGCAAGCAGGGTATGCCAGCAGTTTGGCATCGATCCATTTCCTTATTTCTATGCCCGAACGGAAGCGGGCGAGGAGTATTGGTGGGATTTGATGCGTAGCTCGGGTCCGGAACGGATTGATCAAGTGCTGGAGCTTGGCTTGAACCGCATTCCACTCGAAAAAATTGCGACAGGCCCTGGAAACGAAATGGGCCTCGGCCCTGGATACTCAGCCCATATGGCCTTGGACCTCATTTTACAGGACCTCGAGAAGTTTCCTGGCAAAGGCTGGGCCTTTATTGCTGCGGGTCTTCAAAGCCCGGTGGTGAGAAACCGCAATCTGTCAATTCGGGCCGTATCCGGGTGGGATCGAAAAGACTGGCCGCAGGAAACCGTAGCTGCCTTAAATCGGCTGAAGGAAATTGAACCCAACGGTGACATACGAAGTCGGATCAAAGATTTGTTAGCGAAAGAAGAAGCTCAATAAACTGCGGAAAGTTTCAGCTAGATCAAGCTCTTGGCTCGCTGATAAAGCTCGCATAGAGGGAGTTTTCTTAATATCAGGGGTCGAGGGTCCTGATCCCTTCAAGAGCTCTAAGCCCAGAGCCTTAACGTGAATATTGACCAGAACGATGACGCCGTGTGACCTTGGGGTGGTGATCGAGATGACGCCGAGGCCGGCAAGCGAGGAGTGATCGACGCCTGCATCTCTAGGCGCGGCGCCTCTGGTTCCCACTGAACATGCCACCTCGGTAAACCTCCGCCGCAGGATCCATCGAGAACAGCAAGACGTCTGATTCAGCCCATGCGGTCAGATCGTCATATGCAGCGGTCGAAAATACGCTTTCCCCTTCCGATATGACCTCGCCCGCGATGGCGACCTTTCCACTGTAGACGTAGAGCAAGGTGTTTCTTCCAGTTTCCTCGGCCGGCAGCCGCAATTGGACCCCTTCGGTCATGTGCGCGTCAAAGACGCGGACGTCGGATCTGACCTTCAACGGTGCAGCGCTCGGTCCGGCGATGAGCCGCCAGCTATCGACGCTGCCTTCCTCCGGGAACTCATGGAACTGTACCATCGGCTCCAGATCGGGAGCGTTCGGTCGCAGAAATATCTGCAGCGCGCGCACCGGACGATCACCGAGCATCAGCTCTTCATGCTGGAAGGTATGCCCGGCGTTCATCATCATGAAATGTGTCTTGCCGAGCGTCTTTTCGTTTCCGACCGTGTCGCGATGGAGCATCTCACCGCTGCGAATGTAGGTCAGGATCTCATCGTCCCTATGCGGGTGCATACCGATGACATGACCCGATTGGACCTGTGCCCGATCGATCCTGCCGATCGGGCCGATACCGCTGTCGTCCGACGTCAGCGTCAGGCCGGGATAGAGGATTTCGACGCCGAGGCCTTGGCTGACGTTGCCGCGCATCCGGCCTGTCGGAACCTTGGTAATGGTCATGGAAGTGTTCCTTTCATCCGGGCGCGGGCTCGGCTTTCCCGCCCGCGCCGAAGACGGCTGTGTGCGTTCAATGGTAGTTCAGGATGCCGACCAGCTTCTGACCGAGCGGGCTCGTCCAGTCGACGGCAAGCTCGGAGATAATCTGGTCGACGGTGGTGATAATTGCGCCGGCCTTTTCCATGCGGCGCAGGGCGATATCGTCGCCGTATTTGGTGTAGGACGCGGATGCGTCGGCCGAGACCTGGACCTCGTAGCCTTCGTCCAGCATCTGCAGGACCGGAAAAGTGACACAGATCTCAGTCGTCACGCCGGCAACGAACAGCTTCTTGCGACCGGTCGCTTTGACCGCCTGATTGAAGCCGTCGTGGTGCATGGCGTTGACGATGCCGGGACGCTTGATGCGGGCTTCGAACGCTTCGGGCAGGATTGCTTCGAGTTCCGGCAGCAGCGGGCCTTGGATCTGGTCTTCCATGCTGGAGGTGAGGATCGTCGGGATGTTGGCGGCGTTCGCGATGCGGGCGAGCTTCAGGGCGTTCTGCTTGACCAGATTGATGTCGTGCGAGTGCGTCCAGGCCATCGTGCCGATCTGGTGATCGATCAGCAACATGGCGGAATTCTCGGGGGTGAATACGTCCTTATGCATTGTCGTGTTCCTTTTCTTTGCTCGGCGGCGGTTGGTGAAGTTCGTTTCGATCCGCTCGATGATTGGAATTTAGCGTTGCGATCAGCGGCACGGTAGCTCTATGGTTAGCCACTCTGTGGAACGAAAAATGGAACACTGGGATGATGAGCTTCGAGGACATGCAGACCTTCGTTGAGGTGGCGGACAGCGGTGGCATCACGGTTGCCGCCCGGCGTCTCGGCCTGCCGAAGTCGATCGTCAGCCGGCGGCTCGTCCGGCTTGAAAGCGAGCTCGGCGTTCAGCTTCTGGCGCGGACGACCAGAGGTGCATCCCTCACCGAAGCTGGCGTTTCCTTCCGTGAACACGCTGCACGCATGTGCCTGGAGATGGACGTCGCACGCGAGGAGATGCTGCCGACCGGAGAGCTGCGGGGACGCCTTCGCGTGGCGGTCCCCTCGTCCTTCGGTCCTGGGCACTTCGCCCCGGCACTTGCTGAACTCGCCCGCCTGCATCCGCTCCTGCAGCTCCACGCGCATTACAGTGACCGCTACGTCGACTTGGTAACGGAGGGCTTCGACTGCGGCATCCGCGTCGGCTATCTGAAGGATTCTAACCTGACCGCGCGCAAGATTGGCGCCTTTGCGGCAGGCCTTTTTGCAAACCCGGAGTATCTGCGTGTCCACGGCGTTCCACAGAAGCCGTCAGATCTTCTCGACCATCAGGCCATCTTGCAGGGGACCGAAAGCTGGAGGGTTTCCGACGGCACCCGGACCGTGGTCGTCAACAGTCAGGGACGGTTCAAGGCTGACAGCGCTGCGGGCATCGCCGAAGGGACGGCGGCGGGGCTGGGCGTCGCAGCGCTACCCGTGGTGATCGCTCAGAATTACCTGGAAGCCGGAACCCTCGTGCCGATCATGTCGGATTACAGCCTGCCGGAGATCGGCGTTTATATCGTGCGGCCGCCGGGGTCGCACGTGTCGCGGAAGGTCCGGGTTCTGATCGACTTCTTTGTCGAGAGGTTCTCCGCAAACGGAGGCGCTGGCTAGAGCACCGAAGGTTAGTATTACGTGGCCGAGCGCCGCTCCTGAAACGCCACACCCCAGTCGCGCATGGCCATCAACACGGGCGCGAGCGTCAGCCCGAACGGCGTCAGAGAGTATTCAACGCGCGGCGGAACCTCTGCGAAGACTTCGCGGGCGACGATCCCGTCGGCTTCGAGTTCGCGGAGCTGCATCGTTAGCGAACGCTGGCTCGGGTCGCCGACAAGCCGGCGCAACTCGCCGAACCGTCGCGGCCCGTCCAGCAGCCGATAAATGATCATCGGCTTCCATTTTCCACCCGTAACGTCGACGGTTGTTTCGACAGGGCACTTCTGGCCAGCAGTCATTGCGTGCTCCAATAGTGTACTTTCTATCCCTATAGGCAGAACTGTTGCCTACTTGCAAGTTTGCCTGTATCGCCCCTAGTTGGAAGCAGTTATATTCAGAGGTGCGTCATGCGAGCTGCTTTTTACGACCGACAAGGATCTGCAAAGGAGGTGCTGTCCGTCGGCGAGCTACCCGATCCGCAGCCGGGAGCCGGAGAGGTTCGGGTGAGGGTGGTCGCGTCAGGCATCAATCGGTCCGACATCAAGACGAGGACTGGATTCGGTGGAAAGGCAATGCCGTTCCCACGGATCGTGCCGCATCAGGACGGCGCGGGCGTCATCGACGCCGTCGGTCCCGGCGTGCCTCCGTCGCGCGTCGGCGAGCGCGTCTGGATCTACATGGGCCAATGGGGTCGTGCGTTCGGTACTGCGGCGGAATTTGTTGTCGTTCCCTCCGCGCAGGCCGTCAGGCTGACCGACAACGTTTCCTTCGAGATCGGAGCGGCGCTCGGCGTTCCAGCGATGACAGCGCATCGCTGCCTCTTCGCCGACGGCGACCTGCGCGGCAAGCGGGTCCTCGTTCAAGGTGGAGCAGGCGCCGTCGGCAATGCAGCGATCCTTCTTGCGAAGTGGGCGGGGGCATGGGTGGCGGTGACGGTGAGCCGTGAGCAGCAGGCGGAGGTCGCGCGGGCGGCGGGCGCCGATCTTATCGTCAACAGGCGCGAGGAAGACGTCGCTGCGGCCGTCCGATCAGCCACCGGCGGACATGGCGTCGATCGCATCGTCGACGTCGATATCTCCGCCAACATCGACGTAGCAATCGCCTCTCTCGCCCGCGACGGTGTTGTGTCGGCCTATTCGACGGAATCGCCAGATGCGAAGCTGACGATCCCGTTCTTCCCGGCGCTGCTGGGCGGCTTCTCGTTCCGTTTCGTCTATGTCTACACCATGCCGGAATCCGCGATGAGGCAGGCAGCCGATGAGGTTTCGGCCTGCGCCGCATCGGGGGCATATGCTCCGCTGATCGCGAAGACATATGCGCTTGACGAAGTGGCCGAGGCACACGAGTTGCAGGAGAGCGGGAAAGCTGTCGGTAAGATTCTCCTCCGAATCCAGAACCCGTGATGCGATCCCATCAAGCTAGCTTATGAGGCGATGACGGCTTTCGGCTCCAGGAACGCCTCGAGGCCGAACACGCCATACTCGCGGCCAATGCCCGACTGCTTGAAGCCTCCGAAAGGAGCAAGCGGTTCATGGGGTGCCCCGTTGATGGCGACGCGTCCGCTGTCGAGCCTATCCGCAAGCGCCTGCAGGCGCGACGCGTCAGTGCCGTGAAGATAGGCCTGAAGTCCATAGGGAGTGTCGTTGGCGATCGAAACGGCCTCGTCGTCGTCGCGGTACGCAATCACGGACAGGACTGGTCCGAATATTTCCTCTCGTGCGATGCGCATCTGGTTTTTGACGCCGGTGAAAATCGTCGGCTTCGTGAACCAGCCTCGCTCCAATCCGGCAGGCCGTCCGAGACCACCCGTCAGGAGGCTGGCGCCCTCTCGTGTCCCCAGCTCGATATAGGACTGGACCCGGTCGTACTGCATTTGACTAACCATCGGTCCGATCATTGCGTCCGGATCGTCGGGGGCGCCGATCTTGAATGTCTCGATCTCCTGTTTCAGCCTGGCCAGAACCTCGTCGAGCCGATGGCTCGGAACCAGGACGCGAGTGCCGGCAATGCAGGCCTGGCCGCTGTTGATAAAGCCCATCCGCAGGACGGCGGGGATAGCTACATCCAGATCGGCGTCGTCGAGAATGATGTTCGGACCCTTGCCGCCAAGTTCCAGCGTGACGCGCTTGAAGGTGTCGGCGGCATTGCGCAGGATTTCCCTGCCGACCCCGGTGGAGCCTGTGAAGGTCACCTTGGCGATGTCCGGATGCCGGCTGAGTTCCGCGCCGACGACATTGCCAAACCCGTTGACGATATTGAAGACGCCCTTCGGCAGTCCCGCTTCATGAAGGCATTCGGTCAGAACCTGCGTCTGGACAGCGCTCATTTCGCTTGGCTTGATGACGATGGTCGTGCCGGCAGCGATGGCGGTTGCAAGCTTCGAGGTGACGAAGCCGATATTGCTGTTCCAGGGCGTGATGGCGGCGGCAACGCCGGAGGGCTGCATGACGACGCGGGCGCGGCCCATCTGTCGCTCGAAGTCGTAGTCCTCCAGAACCTTCGCCATAGTCAGAAAGCTTGAAGCAGCGTGGGGAATAGCGAACCGGGTAAAGGTCTGAGGAGCACCATATTCGAGCGCCATCGCTTCCGTCAGGTCGGAGACGCGCGCGGCAACGGCTGCGTTCAAACGCTTAAGCATCTCGACACGCTCGGCCTTCGTCGTCCGTGAGAACGCCGGGAAGGCGCGTTTCGCGGCGGCGACAGCCTCACGGGCATCTTCGATGCCGCCGAGCCTGACTGTGCCCATCTTCTCCTCTGTCGACGGATTGTAAAGATTGGCGGTCTCAGATCCCCTCGGTGTGACGAAGCCTCCGTCGATATAAACCTTGTCGATGATGCGCATCTCAAACTCCTTTTGCTGTTCCGTCATATCTGGCACTTCGACACTGTCCTGATAAGCTGGCCAAACATGCTCAGCCTGATAGGAGATTACGGACAATGATGCGCGGCTCACTTGCTGAACTTGAGGCTGTCCTCGCCGTCGCCTCACAAGGCGGGTTTCGCGCGGCGGCTCGCGAGCTTGGGATCTCGTCGTCCTCGCTCAGCCAGCAGATCGCTGCGCTGGAGACGCGCATGGGCGTCAGGCTGTTCAACCGCTCGACCCGCAGCGTTGTCCTTTCAGCCGCGGGAGAGCAGTTCGTGGCGAGCGTGGGCCCGGCGCTGGAGGCGATCCGACGCGCCGTCGAGCACATCGACGAACATCGGGCGGAAGCAACCGGCACACTGCGAATCAACACGTCGGTGGGCGCAACGCGGATGATCCTGACGCCGCTGATCCTGGAGTACATGCGCCGGAACCCGCAGATGGCGGTGGAGATCGTGACGGAGGGCGCGCTGGTCGACGTCAATGCCAAAGGCTTCGACGCCGGAATCAGGATCCGGGAGGCCGTTCCTCCCGACATGGTGGTCGTCCCGATCGGCGCTAGTATCCGACCGGCCATCGTCGCATCGTCCGATTACTTCCGCCGTCATGGAAAGCCGCGGGATCCGGCAGAGCTCCAAAACCACCTGTGCATTCATGCACGAATGGCGAGCGGAACCATCTATCGCTGGGAGTTCGAACGGCGAGGGGAGAGCTTCGCGCTCGACGTTCCCGGCAAGCTCGTGCTCGACGATAGCGACCTCATGCTCCGGGCTGCGCGTGAGGGGGCCGGGCTAGCCTACCTGAGTGAGTGGCAGGTCGAAGATGATCTTGCTGCCGGCAAGCTGGAGCAGGTGCTTGCTGACTGGACCCCGCCTTACCCGGGCTTATGTCTCTACTATCCCGGAAGGCGCAATCTGCCGGCGAAGCTGCGCCGGCTCGTCGACTTGATCAAGGAGCTGCGGGAAACCGGACCGATGTGACCCGCTCTTCAGCTGGGGGATCGCCCAACGGGGTGGATGTGAAGTTCACCTAGTATCATGGGGCTACAGGACTATTTCACTCAGCGTAACAGTCCAGTGCCGAACATGAGTATTCAGCCCCGCGATCGCGCATTGCATCCTGTGTTCACGGATCGGGAACGAACCCGGCCTTCAATCAGGAGCGATCACATGAAACTCTATCACCATCCGCTGTCAGGTCACGCACACCGCGCCCGGCTCTTCCTTTCGCTGATCGGGATGCCCCACGAGCTGGTCGAGGTCGATCTGAAAGCTGGCGCCCACAAACAGCCCGACTTCCTCAAAATGAACCCGTTCGGGCAGGTACCGGTTCTGGCGGATGGCGATGTTTTCATCTCTGATTCCAACGCGATCCTTGTCTATCTCGCGAAGAAGTCGGGCCAGACGGAATGGCTTCCGGAAGATCCAAAAGGGGCCGCCGACGTTCAGCGCTGGCTCTCGGTTGCAGCTGGTGAGATCGCTTACGGACCGGCAGCTGCGCGTCTGGTGACTGTGTTCGGCGCCAAGTTCAACCCCGAAGAAGTCATTGGCCGGGCACATACCATCCTCGGCCGGATCGAGAGCCATCTGCAAGGACGCGAATGGCTGGTGGGCAACCGCCCGACGATCGCCGATGTCGCGGTTTACAGCTACGTCGCACGGGCTCCGGAGGGCAATGTCGATCTTAGCGCTTATCCCTCTGTCAACGCTCTGCTGGCCCGCGTCGAAGCCCTTCCGGGATTCGTCGGCTTCGTCAAAACGCCCGCCGGCCTTGCCGCCTGAGCCTCGACGTGAGCGTGCGACACCTCGCACGCTCTTCGCCTCTTTTTCTGGAGAAAGCAGATGTCCGTGAAGCTTACAAAATTGCCAACGTGGCATGAAGGCGAGACCTTTATCCAGGAAAAGCTCGGCGTAAAGGAACGCATGGCTTCCGTCGGTCAGCGCGTCGTACGCGATTTCATGCTGGACCAGCACCGGGACTTCTACGCCCAACTCCCCTTCATCGTTCTCGGGAGCGTCGATCAAGGCGGAGACGCCTGGGCGACGTTCGTCGAAGGTCAGCCCGGGTTCATGTCGTCACCTTCGCCCGTCGTGCTGGACATTGTCGCGCACCGCGATCCGAGCGACCCGGCCAGCGAAGGACTGGCGGATGACTTGCCGATCGGTCTCCTTGGCATCGAGATGCACACCCGTCGCCGCAACCGCATGAACGGCTTTGTCTCGACGATCGACGGCGGCTTCCGCATTGATGTCGACCAGAGCTTTGGAAATTGTCCACGCTACATTCAGCTGCGCGACTTTTCTTTCGAGCGTCAGCCAGGCGAACAGTTTACCGGTGAGGTCGAGGAACTGCCCGCTCTCGATGACGAAGCGCGTGCGATCATTCGGGAAGCTGACGCGTTTTTCGTTGCCTCCTACGTCGATCGCGAAGACCGGCGCCAGGTGGATGTGTCCCACCGAGGCGGCAATGCCGGGTTTGTTCGCGTCGGTGACGACGGCGTCCTGACGATCCCCGACTTCGATGGAAATCTCTTCTTCGCGACGCTCGGCAACATCCTGCTGAACGGAAAGGCAGGACTTTTGTTCGTCGATTTCAAAACGGGCGACATGCTGCAGATGACGGGGAAAGCCGAAGTCATTTTCGACTCGCCCGAGATCGCCGCCTTCCAGGGCGCTGAGCGGTTTTGGACCTTCAAGCCGACGCGCATCGTTCGCCGCCGTAATGCACTGGCGTTGAGATGGGCTTTTCAGAAGGACGGCTGGTCGCCGAGTTCGCTGATAACAGGCAGCTGGAGCCAAGCAGCCGACCGTCTCCGCGCCGCAGAGTTTGCTGAAAACTGGCGGCCAATGACCGTCACCGCCATTGTCGATGAAAGTGCGACGATCAAGTCTTTCCACCTCCAGCCAGGCGATGGCGCAGGGCTCCTTCCGCACACGGCCGGTCAGCATCTGCCCATCCGCATCAATTTGCCCGACGAGGAAAAGTCGACCATTCGGACTTATACGCTCTCGGTCGCGCCGTCCGACGGGATCTACCGCATCAGCGTCAAGCGTGATGGTCGGGTATCTCAGTTTCTGCACGATACCATTGCCGTCGGCGGGGTCATCGAGGCGCGCGCGCCGGCTGGCGACTTCAGGATTGACGCCCGCTCGACACGCCCGGTGGTGCTTCTTGCAGGCGGCGTCGGCATCACGCCGATGCTCGCGATGCTCCGTCACGTCGTCTACGAAGGGCTCCGCAAGCAGCGTGTCCGCCCGGTGACGCTATTCCATGCGTCCCGTTCCAAGGCCGATAGGCCGTTCGATCAGGAGATCGGGGAACTGGTCGGTGCGGCCAAGGGCGCCGTGCGGCTGGTCAGGATCCTCAGTGACACCACGGATGCCGAAGAGGGCAGGGATTTCGATGCCGCAGGGCGGATCGATATGGCTATGCTGACGCGGTTCCTTCCCTTCAACGACTATGATTTCTATCTCTGCGGGCCTCCCCAGTTCACACAAGGCCTCTATGACGGACTGAGGGCTCTCAACATTGCTGACGATCGCATTCAGGCTGAAGCCTTCGGTCCGTCGTCGCTGGTCCGCACAGGGCAACCCACACCGGCAGCCGTGTCTTCCGCCGCACAGCCTTCCGGAAAACCTGTGCCCGTCGTGTTCACGAATTCCCTGAAAGAGGCCCGGTGGACACCTGGTTCCGGCACTCTCCTGGAACTTGCCGAAGCACGTGGCCTCGAGCCTGAGTTCAGTTGTCGGGAAGGAAACTGCGGGACGTGCCGGACAAAGCTCGTCAAGGGCGCCGTCGCTTACGTCAAGCAACCAACGGCGAAGATCGACGCCGACGAAGTACTTCTGTGCTGCGCCGTTCCTGCTGACCAGGAAGGCGGCCTCCAGCTCGCTGTCTGAGGGCTCGATTACTGCGCCCAGCGTAACAGTCCCTTGTTCCCTTTCGATGTTCAGCAAGCTGCCCCACCAGATCATATTCATCCCAAGAGAGCGACGCCTCTCTCAACCGAAAAAGGAGAATACAATGTCACGCATTCCCACACCGGCCACCATCAACGATGCGCCAGAAGCCTCTCGCCCGATCCTGGAGACTATCCAGAAGCAGATCGGCTCCGTCCCGAACATCTTCCGTCTGGTTTCCAACAGCCCCGCCGCATTAACCGGATTGACGTCGCTCCAGGGCGCACTTGGCAAGGGCAAGCTGCCGCCGGCCACCCGCGAGCGCATCGCGCTCGCCATGGCTGAAGCCAACGGCTGTGATTATTGCCTGTCGGCCCACACCTTCACTGGCACGAAGTTCGCCAAGCTCGACGAAAGTGAAATCGCTGCCAACCGTAACGGCACGTCGAACGATCCCAAGGCGGCTGCTGCAGTCGAATTCGCCAGGGCTCTGACAGTCGCTCGCGGGTCCGTCTCGTCAGCCGAAATTACCAAGGTCCGTGCCGCCGGCTACGGCGATGCCGAGATCCTCGAGATCATCGCCCATGTGGCCCTCAACACCTTCACGAACTACGTGAACGAGGCCCTCGACACCGAGATTGACTTCCCGCGCATTGAACGCGCGGCTGCCTGAGGCCGGGCTCCGGAGGCGGTGCCAGACGTACCGCCTCCCGCTCCACATCATCCTGAGAGGAATTTTAGCATGTCCCGTCCGCCGCTTCCCCCGTTCACCAGAGAGAGTGCCATCGAGAAGGTCCGTCTTGCAGAAGATGGCTGGAACAGCCGCGATCCCGCCAAAGTGGCGCTCGCCTATACGCTCGATACCCGTTGGCGCAATCGCGCCGAGTTCGCGAAGAACCGCGCCGAGGCCGAGGCTTTCCTGACCCGCAAGTGGAACAAGGAGCTCGACTATCGCCTGATCAAGGAACTCTGGGCTTTCACTAGCAACCGCATTGCCGTCCGATATGCCTATGAATATCGCGACGACAGCGGTCAGTGGTTCCGCGCCTATGGCAACGAGAACTGGGAATTTGCCGAAGACGGCCTGATGCGGGAACGCCATGCCAGCATTAACGAGCACCCGATCGCTGAAGCGGATCGCAAGTTTCGTTGGCCGCTGGGCCGCCGGCCGGACGACCATCCTGGCCTCAGCGATTTCGGCTTTTAGGCGGCTGAGCCAGGAGATGGAAAAGTGGCCGGCTCGTCAATCGATGCTCGCATAAGGCTTTCAATAGAGCTTGCTCTCACGGGAACCAACGCGAGCAAATCGCTGCTGGCGAAACAAGAAGAAGCCGGTCGCGCCCTTGGCATGACCGGCGCCGAGATGGATGTTGCCAAGCAAGGTTCCAGCTTCGATTTCGAGACTTCGGTCGCGGTCTCGCTTGCTTTGAATACCTGTCGGGAGACGCACCAGCGCGCCCTGCGCGCCGGTCTTTCCGAGGAAGCCTGCGCGGAGATAGAATTCATCTCGCAGGCTTGCCGTTCTCAATCGGATGATCTCGTGCCTCTTGAGGCTTCGTTCTCAAGCCCCTAAGGTCTTGGAAACTCGAGTGCTTCGGGGGAATGGATGGATCGCTGGCAAGCAATGAGGATCTTTGTAAAGGTCGCCGAAACCGAAAGTTTCGCGGACACCGCACGCCAGATGTTCATGAGCGCACCGGCTGTCACACGTGCCGTTGCCTCGCTCGAAGACCTTATTGGCGCGCGCCTGCTCGTGCGAACCACCCGCTCGGTGAAGATGACCGAAGCGGGCGTTCGCTATTTTGAAGATTGTCGCCGGATCCTTGCTGATATCGCAGAAGCAGAGGCGGCTGCCGGCGGTTCCTACGCGACGCCGACGGGGACCCTCTCCATAACCGCGTCCGCGCTGTTCGGGCAGATGTACGTTCTTCCGGTCGTGACGGATTACCTCGATACCTATCCGACGATGAAAGCGAAGACGCTGTTCATCGATCGACCGGTCAACATCGTCGAGGAAGGCATCGACGTCGCTGTGCGCATCGGCCATCTGCCCGACTCTAATCTCTCTGCTGTGAAAGTTGGTACGGTCCGTCGCGTCATGTGCGGCTCACCAAGATATTTCGAGCGCTTTGGTGTTCCGAAAACTCCGGCCGATCTCAGAGACCACCGTATCGCGGCCTCCACGGCAGCCTGGGCTTCACCTGAGTGGAAGTTTGGCGACGATCTGCGAGTATCCGTGGATGCGGCTTTACAATGCAACACCAACGAAGCGGCGATCCAGTCGGCACGCGAGGGGTGGGGCCTGACAAGGGTGCTCAATTACCAGATCGGCCCAGCCCTCGTTGCTGGAGAGCTCCAGATCATCCTCAGTGAATTCGAAGAACCACCTTTACCCATCCATATCCTTCATCCGGAGGGTCGGCACGCTTCAGCAAAGGTGCGCGCCTTCGTCGATATGGCTGCAGCAAGGCTGCGCGAGAACCGCCTTCTCAATTAACCCCTCAATATCACCAAGCTTGGCCTATGCTTGTGGAGCGAACTGCTTCCGCCCGCCGTCTCTTTGCGTGGGACCGCCGTTCGAAGAAACAAACATGCGTTGCTTCGAAGCGCTATGGTCGCACCGCAAGCCGATCCCCTGAGCTTTGATCTGCCGGAGGGGGTTAACCACGCCGACGCCACCGCCGCGGTCCATCCAAATGGTCGCCTGTTTTACCGCATTCATATCACCAGACGCAATAATCCCTTGTCGAATACGAACATTCTCCTTTCAGGCTGAAAGAGCGATGTTGGCTGCAGGCAACAAGCCGCCCACAACCGTTCCTGAGGAGAACCACAATGTCTCGTACTTTTGCCGCCCTGCTTTTCGCATCCGCCAGCATCTTTATTACCGCGCCCGCAAACGTAGTCTTCGCCGAAACGCCGGCGATCGCCCAGCAGGCATCTGCAACGGTTCACTATCGCTCCGTGGAAATCGACGGTGTCAACGTCTTCTATCGCGAAGCCGGACCGGCCGACGGTCCGGTCGTCGTCCTGCTTCACGGTTTTCCGACATCGTCGCACATGTTCCGCAACCTGATCCCGCTGCTCGCTGACCGCTACCGCGTCATCGCCCCTGACTATCCGGGCTTCGGTCAGAGCGATGCGCCCGATCACACCAAGTTCGAGTATTCCTTCGGCCACTATGCCGATATCGTGGACACGCTGCTGACCAAGCTCGGTGCTACCAATTATTCGATGTATCTCATGGATTATGGCGCACCCGTTGGCTACCGGCTGGCGCTCAAGCATCCGGATCGCGTCACCGGAATGATCGTCCAGAACGGCAATGCCTATGACGAAGGCATCCGGGATTTCTGGAACCCGATCCGCACCTACTGGAAGTCGGGGGCGAAGAAGGATCGGGAAGCGCTCTCGGTGCTCGTTGCACCGGAGACGACCAAGTTTCAATATACCGATGGCGTCAAGGACCTGACGCGCATCAGCCCCGATAACTGGGTGCATGACCAGGCGCTGCTCGACCGGCCGGGGAACAAGGATATTCAGCTCGACCTGTTCTACGACTACCGCACCAACCTGCCGCTCTATCCGCAGTTCCAGGCATTCTTCCGCGACCGGAAGCCGCCGACGCTGATCGTCTGGGGCAAGAACGACAAGATCTTCCCGGAAGAGGGCGCGCATCCTTATCTTCGCGATCTTCCCGAAGCAGAGTTCCATCTCCTTGATACAGGCCACTTTGCGCTTGAAGACAAGCTGGACGAGATGGCTCCGCTGATCAGGAGCTTCCTGGATCGCAAGGTTGCGAAATGAAAACGGAGTGAGGCTCCCACACCGGCTGACAATAGTTCAGGAAGCCTCCTCCACAAGCCTCTCTTCATGGGGCAGCCATTTGCTCCGATACGCCTGCCGCATCTCTCTCCCGCGGCAGGTATTTTGGTTTGCCTTGAGATGGAAATATTGCTCATCATTACCGGCGGCTCTCGTTTGGCGATCGCAGGCACACGTCGGCGGTTCGAGTCCCTTCAACTGCAAAAAAGGCTGTGAGAGCTTTGCGCCGTCATTTCCGCCATTCGGTCACTGCGGTCAGATACCTGCAAGCAGCCGGTCCGCTTTTTGTTCTTGGACTTCTTACCGCAAGGCAAAACCAAGGGGCGGCGCCTCGATGATTTCCTCGTGCCCAGCTCCCCCACATGGAGCCAGACTTTCCTGTGGGATATTTATGCCGCGCTTCTACCGACCGACCCACCACCATCAACGAAGAGGATTTGGCCAGTGATGAAGCCAGCATCCTCGGACAGAAGGAAGGCTATGGCGGCTGCGATTTCTTCCGGTCTGCCAAGGCGGCCCATTGGGATCATCGAGAGGAACCGTGCCTCGGCTGCGCTCCCGGCCGGGGTGTTGCGGCGGAACATTTCAGTTTCGGCCGGACCCGGCGCAACGGCATTAACGGTTATGCCGCTGCTGGCGAGTTCCATCGCCCATGTCCGTGTGAGGCTGTTTACCGCAGCCTTCGCTGCTGCATATCCGCTCCTGAGCGGTGTGCCGGTCGTCACCATGCTACTGACGTTCACGATCCGACCCCAGCCTTTTGCCTTCATCACTGGTAAGAGAGCCTGGACGGTCTGGATCGTGGGGTGAAGGTTGACACGAAGCATGTCCTCCAGGTCATGAAGATCGATTTCTCCGACTGCGTGGAGCCTTGCCAATCCGACATTGTTGACGACGCCGTCGAAGGAATAGAGTTTCGCCAATTCCCTGAGAGCTTCCTCCGAAGCCTGCGTATCGTTGAGATCGAGCGAGACCAAGGCGCCAGGGAAGTCAGGATCCTTTCCACGGGCGATGCCGACCACCTGATGGCCTGCGGCGGCGAGGCGATGTGATAGTGCGCGACCGATGCCCTTGCTTGCACCAGTCACCAGGAAAGTTCGTTCAGTCATGTCCGTACCTGTCATTATAGAATGTCATGTTGTGGGCGAACCGCTCGAGGGACACGCCTGACGGTGCGCCTGTTGTATCGTCGCCGCAAATGGTTCATGCGGTGAGTCAGGAGGTTCCTGTCTGGCCGTTCTTCGATGCGCCGGCGAGCGCCTGACGCGAGCCGCCCACACGTCTGCCTCCCATCGGGATCCCGCAGATGTTCCGCGGGCGCGGGACGTCGCTGGTGTGCGCTGACGCTCTTGCCTGACACTCCGGGAAGATTTCAGTGTTCCCAGTGCGAGTGGCAGATGACCGAGCACATGTTCACCCGCTGGAACTGCGGATCCCTTGCTGCCAGGAAATCATCATTGAAGGTTCCGAAGGTGGTTTCGGGTCTGTGCTTCATGCCTTGGTAGAACGCGTCGATGATCCCGTCCTTGAAATCGGCTTCACGAGGAAACGCAGCGACGACCGCGTTCCGGTCTGCCTCATCGTAATGCTCGAATCCTCGGCCGGCGACGTCCATCCCGGCTCCAGCCTGAAGCAGCGCAATTTCCGCACGCATGAACTCCGGTATGCCAGGCGTTGTGTGTAAGGCAACCGCGTTCCACACTGTTTCGATGTCGCCTTCCGAGATGCCGCGCGCGCGCAGGAAGTCGCGCGCGGCATTTGCCCCATCCACTTCAAAGCGAAGGCGGCTGTCTGCGAACTGCGCCGTCAATCCGAGGTCATGGAACATGGAGGCGACGTAGAGCAGTTCGGGATCGTAGACGAGCCCCTTGTTTGTCCCGCCGATGGCTCCCCAGAAGTAGACGCGACACGAGTGGCGAAAGAGCAGCTCACTTTCTGTGTCGCGTATGAGCTGGGTCACATCCCTTGCGAGCTTGCTGTCGGGAATGCGTATGCCGGCTATCTCCAGCGGGATCATGGCATGCTCCATTGGTGTTGGTTGGGGTCGGCCTCAAGCCGATTTAGCGCACTGCCTGGGGCGTGTTGCGGAAGCTGATGGCCATGCGATTATAGCTGTTCATCAGGCTGATCGCGATAGTGAGGTCGACAAGCTGCTTCTCGTCGAAGACCTTCCGCGCCGCCTGATAGGCGCTGTCGGGCACGCCGGTTTGCGCAACCAGGGTCACGCTCTCCGTCCATGCCAGAGCCGCACGCTCGGTCTCGGAGAAGAGGTTGCCGCCTTCTTGCCAGGCCTGCAGGAGGGCCAGCTTCTCAGTTTTGACGCCCCGCTTGATAAGTTCGCGGGTGTGCATGTCGAGGCAGTAGGCGCAGTTGTTGATCTGCGATACGCGGAGATAGACGAGGTCGACGAGTTCTCCCGGCAGGCCGCTTTGGGTGACGTAGCCATACACCCCGCCAAGTGCCTTCGCGCCATTCGGTGCGACCTGGTTGTAATCAAGCCTCTGTGTCATGTCGGTTTTCCTTAGTTCTGCTTTACGGGGAAAGTGAGTTTCGTTTCGGAGGTATCGGTGACGAAGATAGCAAGCAGCCTGGCTGGCTCCGTCTGGCTCGCGTTGCGGCTGATGGAATGGACAGCGCCAGGTGGCTCCGACCAGCCTTCTCCGGCCTTGTAGATACGAGCCGGGCCGTCGTTGACCTTCGACTCGACCCGGCCGGAAAGGACGTAGGCATAGATGAAGGCCGACTTGGCATGGGTATGCGGCTTGGAAGCCGCACCAGGCTCGTAGTCGACTTCGACTGCGACAAGCGACTTGCCCGGTACGTTCGGGATCGCTTCCCGGAATTTGGGGGTAACCGTTTCGGATTGCGGATCATGCGCCGATACTGGCAGTATCATGATGCACGACAGTGCCGCGAAAGCGGCGGACAACAGGTTGTTCATCTTCATGGACGTGCTCCTTTCGATGGGCCTGAAGATGCCGCTGCCGTGGCATAAAAAAAAGAACCAAGAACATGCAGAAACAGTGTACCATGAACCCATGGGGACCAAGCTTAGCCTTTCCATCGACCGCTCCGCATCGACATCGCTCTCGGAACAGATTCACTCCGGAATCAGGAAGGCGATCGAGGACGGCGTCCTGGAACAGGGAGCGCGCTTGCCTTCCTGGCAGGATCTTTCGGCCGAGCTCGGCGTCGCGCGCGGAACCGTCCGGGCCGCCTATGACAGGCTTGCTGCAGCGCAGCTGATCGAGGCTTCAAGGGCGGCGGGCACCCGCGTGGCGCAGCGGCCAGGTGCCGTTGCGGATATGCAGACGCGGGTAGATCCAGGTGCGTTCATGCAAATGTATCTGGAAATGACGCAGGGACCCGCGTTCTTCCAAATGGGCGTTCCTGCGACCGACGTCTTTCCCGCAACATTGTTTGCCCGTCTGTATGGCCAGGCCGTGCGAGCCGGTGCGAGCGCGCCGCTGCTCTACCCGGATCCGCGTGGGGAGCTAGAGCTGAGACGCGAGATCGCCTCCTTTCTGGCCATAGCCCGTGGCATGAACTGTTCGCCGGACCAGGTGATAGTGACCAATGGATATGCTGCAGGTCTGGGGCTTGCACTCGGCGCCCTAAAGCTGGCCGGACATCCCGCTTGGCTGGAGGAACCTAGCTTTCCCTGGTCGAGAAGAGGCGTCGAACTGGCCGGTCTCTCAGTCGCACCGATCCCGGTCGATGCGCAGGGCATCGACGTGGAACACGGTATGCGCTCATGCTCCGGCGCGAAGCTCGCGGTTGTCACGCCGGGACAGCAGGCACCTCTGGGCCATACCTTGTCCCTGGGACGCCGTCTGCTTCTGCTCGACTGGGCAGCGGCGAATGGTGCATGGATTGTGGAAGACGACTACCTGAGCGAACTGCAGCTGACAGGCAGGGCAGCCCCCGCTCTTGCCTCGCTGGATCGAGCAGGGCGTGTCATCCATATCGGCTCTTTCAGCAAGACCATTAGCCCGGCGCTCAGGCTCGGCTTCGTCATCGTACCCCCTGCACTGGTGCCGTTGTTCGCGGAGACGGCCGCCTGTCTCATGCCGGCGCCTGGTCCCGCAGTGCAGATGGCTGTCGCAGAGTTCATCAGGGAGGGCCACTATCTGAGGCACATACGCCGCATGAAGCGTCTCTATGCCTCGCGACAGCAGGCCGTGCTTGCTGCCCTTCCAAGCTCCGATTGCGTCGTTGATGTTTCGACACCGGGTCTCGCGGTCCTGCTCAAGCTGCGGGACGACATTTCGGACGTCGCCGTGGTCAGCGAGGCTCTCCCATTCGGTCTGTTTCCAGCACCGCTTTCGACGTGGTTCGCGTCGTCAGCAAGCGCTCAGCCGGGGCTGCTTCTGGGCGTCGCGAGTGCTCCCCAGAGAAATCTCCGCGAGGCTTGCCGCCGGCTTCTGGAGCTGGCCGAACGGTCGCGGCTTTAGGTGTGGCCACCCAATCACCGCGTCTTCCGAAAGCTTGCGCGATACTGAGCTGGAGTGACCGCGAGCCGTTGCGTGAAGACGGCCCGCATCCTGTCGGCCGTGCCAAATCCGCAGTCGTAGGCCACCGTCTTCAGCTGATGTGTTTCGGCGCGGTCTTTGACCCCACTATAGGCGTCGAACGGTAACCCCAGGCGTTCTAAAGAAAAACAAAGTCACTCAGTATGTTAGTCTGCAACAACTGGGGTCATTCTTCCGCGCCGAAAGGGGTCAAAGTTCCGCGCTTAATCACAATTTTCCAGAAATACAAAACAAACGAGTGGGTTAGTCGAACTTCGGGGGTGGTTTTAGGTTCGATTCCCATCAAGAGCGTCGAATGTGGCGATTGTTGAAGAATTCCCTATCGCTACGCCTAAGCTCAACTCGGTTAGGAAGACGTGTTTTCGGGCGATGTTCCGGCATAGCGTATGCCGATAAGCGTCATCAGGCTGGCCACCGCAAAAACGTTGATGCTCGATAGTATTGCGATCTGATCGCTGGCCCACGGAAAGACCGGCTCCTCGAGCCTCCACCAGCATATCGCAAAGCAGACAAACATGAAGCAAACAAGGCCCCGCTGCCACCATTTCTCATCGGGTTGGAACGAAACCAGTGTCAGCGCCATGCAGGGGGCAAGAAATAGGAGCGTAGCAGACGCTCTTCCAAAAAGGATGGATTCGCATACTGTGTCGACCGTGCCGATCATTGGCAGCGCCAACCGGGCACTGAACGACGATTTTCTAGCTATCAATGGGATCGCCAAAAATAAGGGAATCGCGGCGAGCGTTATAGCTGACGTTGCTACGCCATCGCCAACCAGCCACCAGACATAAAATGGATAGAAGGGTTTATTGGCTATGATAACCCAGGTGATGCTAACCGTTGCCCCAGTCCTTGGATCCAGCGCGGGCTGCCTCATCCCGCCGGCCTCAGAAGATAGTGACCTACTCCCCAGACATGACCCTTATCATGACCGAACAGGCCTGCGGTGGCCAGAAAAAATAGCCGCCAGCGGCGCTGCCAGAGCGTGCTGTCCCTGCCATAGACTTTAGCGAAGATCGGCTGGATGCGATCCATCTCGCGGTCGAAGTTGGCGAGCCAGTTGAGCGCCGTTCGTCGGTAATGCGTCCCAGACCAGCGCCATTCCAGTTCGACTGAAAACAGGTCGGCAAAGCGATGGGGCAGATCATGTGCCGGCATGATGCCGCCGGTAAAGAAATGACGGGCAATCCAGTCGGCCGGATCCTGGTGGTTGAAGCGATAGGAGCGGTCCTTGTGGGTGAAGACATGGAGGAAGAGCTTGCCGTGCGGATTGAGCCATCCGCGGACACGCTCCAGCAAGGTGCGCCAGTTGGACATATGCTCGAACATCTCGACTGAGATCACACGATCAAAGCGTTCCTCGGTCGTAAAGCCGTTCATATCTGCCGTGATGACGGTCAGATTGCCGAGACCGTGCTTGTGCGCCATGGCGAGAATGTATTCGCGTTGTGAGGCGGAGTTTGAAACCGATGTAATTCGCGAATTGGGAAATTGCTGTGCAAGATAGAGCGACAGTGAACCCCAGCCGCAACCCAGTTCCAGGATACTGTTTCCATCCTTGATTTCGGCATGCTCTACAGTTTCGGCAAGTGCATAGGCCTCGGCTTCCGCCAGCGTCGTATGGGGGTTCGTATAAAGGCAGCAAGAGTATTTTCGTTGAGGCCCGAGGGTCAGGCTGAAGAACTCCGCCGGGACTTCATAATGCTGGCGATTGGCCTCATTAGTGTGCGTCGCTATCGGAAAATTGCCCATTGCCTCGACAAACATATTTTCAGCATCTTGCGAAGTCGTCGATAGACGGTGTTTGGTGCGAGCGCACAGATAATCTATCCCAGCCAGCGTCATACTGTCTGTAAGTGGCGCGCGCTCTGCAGCGCTGATCGCAAATGCCAGCATATTCATCGGCTATTCTCCCTGGGAAACGAATTCAGATTTGCGTGGGCCTGGGAAGAAGGCGTTCACACGCTTCCGCAGCGCGCGAAATTTATCGCCGCGCGAGCGAAGCATATGCTCTTCCAACGGGGGAATTCCGGATACATGCACCAACAGCCAATACATCAACGCCGGTGCGAGCAACGATAAAAAACTCGTAGCCGAGCTTGTGACGGCGAATAGCGGAAGGCAGCACCAGAACAGCCATTCGAAAAAATAGTTGGGATGGCGGGAATAACGCCACAGCCCCGACTCGCAGACCTCACTCCTGGCTTCCGGCCTTCGACGAAATCGGGCGAGCTGTGCGTCCGAAATTGTCTCGCCGGCGAGAGCCGCGGCGGCAAGTAACACGGCAAGCCAATCCGTTACTGCTGGATAGGCCTTGTCATTGATCGCCGCGAGATAGATTGCGAATACGAGGACGAAAGCCGCAAGCGCCTGAACCTGCAGAAAGATAAAGAGGCGCGAGCCGGCACTGGCGCCCCAGTCCTTCATCAGTTTGGCATAGCGTGGATCTTCGCCACCGCCTTTGGTGCGTGCTCCAATATGCCAGGCGAGCCGCAGCGCCCAGGCTGTCACGACCAGGATTATCGTCATCCGGCGAGCGAACGGACCTTGTGCTGAGACGGCGGCGGGGATGCCGCCCAAGCCGACAGCTGCAGACCAAATGGTATCGATCCAGCCGCTCTTGCCGGTCACACGCTGCGCGATCCAGGCACCGGTCATGGCCAGCGATATGCCGCCTGCGATGATCATCAGAAGAAGCCAATCCATCCGTTGCTCGCATTGATGCGCTGCTATGAGGTTACGCCTTATTTACGGACGATCTCTGGGACCGGTTTCATAGCGCTCGAAAAAAATCTCAACTTTTACGAAACCAGCCGCCGCCGCCCTCCGTATCTGTTTCGAAAGCCAAGAGCTTATTGCGGGAGACGAGGGATTTTATGGGTCACTACGATCGAAACGGCGGCCGCCGCCTGAACATTGCGGTCATAGGCAGCGGTATTTCGGGACTTTCGGCAGCTTGGCTGCTCTCAACGCGCCATGATGTGACCGTCTTCGAAGCAAGCGATCGGCTCGGCGGCCACAGCAATACGGTAAAATTCGAAAGCGCCGCGGGTCCTGTATCCGTCGATACCGGCTTCATTGTCTACAACGAGGTTACATATCCCAATCTGACGGCTTTGTTCCGCGCGCTCGATGTGCCAACGGCTACCTCCAATATGTCCTTTGCCGTTTCGATCAACGATGGCACGTATGAATATTCCGGCGGTACAGGGCTCGGTCTCTTGGCGCAGAAATCAAACGTCGTCAGCCCTCGCTTCTGGTCAATGATGCGCGATCTGGTGCGCTTCTACCGTAATGCGCCGCGGGACTTGCCCGACATGGACGGCATTTCGCTCGATGAGTATCTCTCGCGCAACGGCTACAGCTGCGCCTTCCGCGATGACCATCTCTATCCGATGGCTGCGGCGATCTGGTCTACGCCTGCGATGCAGGTCGGTGCTTATCCGGCAGCAAATTTCGTGAAATTCTGCAGTAATCACAGGCTGTTGGAATTATGGGGCCGCCCTGTGTGGCGCACTGTAAGGGGGGGCAGCCGCGAATATGTTGCCCGCATGACCAGCAGCTTTTTCGACCGCATCCGGTTGTCGACGCCAGTAAAGTCGATAAGGCGCGGATCACATCGCGTAGAGCTTGAGGACGGCACCGGCGGCCATCACCTCTTCGACGATGTGGTGATAGCAACCCATGCTGACCAGGCGCTTCGAATGCTTGTGGACGCAAGCACCGAGGAAAGACGTATTTTGGGCGCCTTCCGCTATTCGCGGAACGAGGCGGTCCTGCATGGCGATGTGGCGTTGATGCCAAAACGGCGGGCGGCCTGGTCCAGTTGGAACTATGTGGCCGATACGCGGGATGGGCCAATTCAGCCTTCCATCACCTATTGGATGAACAAACTGCAGCCGTTGGGAGCGGCACCGTCGACCTTCGTCACGCTTAATCCGCGACGGGCGCCGAAGGAGGAAACCGTCATCTGCCGTGAGACATATGAACATCCCGTTTTCGATCTCTTGACCGATCGCGCACAGAAGGAAGTCTGGTCGCTTCAAGGTGTCCGCAATACCTGGTTCTGCGGCGCGCATTTCGGCGCGGGTTTTCACGAGGACGGCATTCAGGCGGGCCTTGCGGTTGCCGAGGATCTCGGCGGCTTGCGGCGACCCTGGCAGGTGCCGCAGGAAAGTTCCCGGATCGTGCGCAAGCCAATTGATCGCTTCGCCGAGCTGCCGTTGGACGTGGAGGTTACCGCATGAGTGCGGACCTTCAATCTGCACTCTTTTCCGGCCTGGTCACGCATGCTCGTGTAAGGCCGAAGCAGCACAAGCTGAGCTACAGGATCTATTCTCTGCTGCTCGATCTCGATGAGCTTGACCGGATCGATCGGCGGCTCCGCCTTCTTTCCATCGACCGTTTCAACCTTTTCTCCTTCTATCGCAGGGATCGAGGCGACCGGTCAGGGGACGATCTGAAGAAACAGGTCGAGAGGAGTATGCGTAGCGTCGGCATCGAGCCGGATGGCGGTCCAGTGCGGTTGCTGACCATGCCCCGACTGTTCGGTTGGGCTTTCAATCCACTCAGTGTGTTCTTCTGTTACTCGAAGGATGCGTCGCTCAAAGCCATCCTCTGGGAAGTGGACAATACGTTCGGTGAGCGGCATGGCTACATGATCCCGGTCGAGGCGAACGACGGATCGCAAATTATTCAGCAATGCGACAAGGCCTTCTACGTCTCGCCCTTTATGGACATGGATCTACGATACCAGTTTCGCGTCTTGCCCCCAACCGATGTTCTTTCCATCCGAATCGAGACTTTCGATTGTGATGGGCCGGTACTGACAGCCAGGCATCTGGCACGCCGTTGCGAGCTTACGGATCGCGCGTTGCTACGGGCATTTTTTGCGATCCCTTTCCTCACACTTCGTGTTGTCGGAGGTATCCATTGGGAAGCGCTTAAGATCTGGTTGAAAGGTATCGGCTTGCGGATACGCCCCCTTCCTCCTGAAAGCCCTGTTTCGTTCGTTCGCCCATTTCCCGCTGACGGGAAAACACGCAATTCCAAGGTTGAAGTTCATGAGCCATTTTGACGAATTCTCCGGCGCTTCGATGCGTGCGTCCGATAGCACCGAGAGGTTTGGTCTTGTCAGCCGTCTTCTCATGAGTTTGTTGTGCGACGTTCGCTACGGTCACGTGAAGATTTCGTTGCCATCAGGGCAGGTTGTCGAAAAATACGGCGCTGAACCAGGGCCGGAGGCTATCATCAACATGCGGCGTTGGCGCCTGTTGCCTCGCTTGATCCTTGCGGGAGATATCGGCTTTGCGGAGAGTTACATCAATGAGGACTGGACGACGCCCGATTTGACCGCAGTCATCCGCTTTGCTGCCAAAAACATCGAAGCGTTAGCGCCGGCTATTGAAGGCAGCGCGACGATGCGGCTCTTCAATAGGGCAAAACATTTTCTCAACGCCAATACGAAGCATGGCAGCCGTCGCAATATCGAGGCACATTACGATCTCGGCAACGATTTCTACAGCCAATGGCTCGACCCCACGATGCTGTATTCCTCGGGAATTTTTGACGATCCAACATATACTCTCGAAGCCGCCCAGCAAAAAAAGCTTGAGCAAGTTATCAAAAATCTTGCACTCCATCCTAGCCAGAGTGTTTTGGAGATCGGCTGCGGCTGGGGTGCTCTTTGCGTATTCATGGCGGCCCGTGCCAATGCCAAGGTGACCGGTATCACTTTGTCACCCTCACAGCTTGCCTGGGCAAGGCAGACGGCCGCAAATGCCGGTGTGACAGAGCTGGTGGACCTGCGCCTGCAAGATTACCGTGATCTTAATGGCCAGTTCGATCGGATCGTTTCGATCGAAATGTTCGAGGCAGTCGGCGAGGCCTATTGGCCAGACTATTTCTCGACGTTGAAACGTTGCTTGAGACCAGGTGGCAAGGCTGTGCTGCAGGTGATCTCAATTGATGAAAAGCGTTTTGATGCATATCGGCGCGGTTCCGATTTCATCCAGAAGTATGTTTTTCCCGGCGGCTTTCTGCCCTCCGATCCCGCATTGGAGGCGGCTGTTGAAAAGGCGGGCTTCAGGCTCGCCGCAAGAGAGCATTTCGGCAAATCCTATGCTCGGACGCTTCTTGAGTGGCGCACTCGTTTTCATGCGCGCTGGCCTGCCATTGCCGCCCTCGGCTTTGATGAGCGGTTCCGTCGTCTTTGGCACTACTACCTTTGTTATTGCGAAGCCGGCTTTGAGGAGGGGAGCATCGACGTCGGACTTTATACACTTGAGCACGCATGAAGGTCGGCGGTTAGAAGGAGATCCAGGCATGAGAGTGATGATTGGAGCGGTTGTTCATCTGGCCGCAGCACTTGCAACTAATGCGCAAGCTGCCGGAATCGAGGGCCTATGGGCTCGGGCAGATGGCAATGCCAAAGTGAGAGTTGCCCCCTGCGGATCGGACATTTGTGCGACCAATACTTGGATCAAGCCGGGAACGCCAAGCGAAAAAGCCGGTGACAAGCTGGTGATGACGATCAAGCCGAGTGAAGATGGCGTCTATTCCGGTGAGGCTTTCGATCCCCAACGTGATTTGAGCTACAGGATCACCGTGAAAGTGGATGGTGATCGAATGTCCACGAGGGGCTGTGTTATTGCCGGCCTGATTTGCAGGGGTGTCGATTGGACACGCATCCGCTGATCGACCGAAGGAAGGCCGCTATGGAGAATGTGGTGAAAACTTATGTCGTCGCCTATGTTGTCACATTGGTCATGTTCGTCGCTATCGATTTTATCTGGTTGAGCAGCATGATCGATCGTCTTTACCGGCCTGTAATGGCAGACATGCTTGCAGCTGACTTCCGGCTCGCGCCTGCCATTGCGTTCTACCTGATTTATGCGCTTGGACTTACGTTTCTCGCTGTTCGCCCGGGGCTGATCGGAGAATCGATCCAGACTGCGATAGTGTGCGGGGCGATGCTCGGCTTTACGGCTTATGCTACCTATGATTTGACCAATCAGGCGACACTCAAGAACTGGTCGACTGTTCTGACCCTGGCCGATCTATGTTGGGGTACGATCCTCTCAGGCATTGCCGCCGGTTGTGGGCAATCGATAACGGCGCGCCTCTTCGGATCTCTTACACATGGCTGAGGGTCAGATGTGCGGCGTTATTGGCGACAGCTTGCACATTCAGCGATTTAGCTGCCAGATTTCGAAATTGAGCGCTATCGCGAAGGCAACCCAAACAGCGAGAGGCGCAAGGCTATGAGCAGCAATTCGGTCGACAAGGCGAAACTTGAGGATTGTGAGGAGGATTAAAATCCATTGCGGAACGATGTTGATAAGCCCAAGCAGCGGGCTATGGAGCCCAAAGAACGCCCATGACCATGCGGCATTGAGCGCCAGTTGCAGATAAAAGCAAATGAGCGCCGCCGACTTTTGCGGTTGATCACCTGGAAGTATCCATATGCGCCAGACTGCAAAGGACATAGATGCATAAAGGAAGGTCCAGACCGGTCCAAAGATCCAATTCGGTGGATTGAAAGCGGGCTTGGCAAGGCCTGCATACCAACCCTCAATGTTCGGCAAGGTCGCCCACTGTCCGAGGACAAGGGTTAAGATGACCGGGATCACCGCGAGGCCGGCCTTCGCCAAAAGCTTTTGGTTCACTGTTTTTCGCGGCATCATGATCTCTCTTCTCGCCCGCTTCCTGCACGGCGTTTGCCAAACCGAAGCCTTTGTTCCTGCTCTTCAAATCTGATACGTGGATTTTTCTGGATCGGATCATGGGATCCAAGCGGCATTGCCCATCGTAGAAAGCGCATGAATGTTTCAGCACCGCCTATCGATAGCCGTGGCAAACAGAACAGCATCATCTCCTTCGAAAGGAGACGGGCGGTGACAACTTTGCACGAGCACGATCCATTGACGCGCGAAGCGGTCAATCAACTTGTTCTGGCGATAGCAACCCGTCAGGATCGTCAGGCCTTTGCCGAGCTCTTCAATTTTGCAGCGCCCAGGATCAAGGCGTTCATGATGCGCTCGGGCTCGACGGCTGAAATTGCCGAAGAAATCGCCCAGGAGGCGATGCTTATGGTCTGGCGCAAGGCCACTTATTTCGATCCGGCGCGCGCCAGTGCGATGACATGGATTTTCGCGATAGCCCGCAACTTGCGGATTGATTTTCAGCGGAAATCAAAGTCGTCAAATCAGCCGTCTGGTGACGGAACTGAGGTCATGCAGGCCGCTGAACCCACGCCTGAGGAGATTTTGTTTATCAGGGCGGATGAAGAAAAGGTTCGTGCCGCGCTTCAAGCGCTGAGTTCCGAGCAGGAAGAGATCATCAGATTGTCCTTTTTCCGTGATTGTCCTCACTCTGAAATTGCCAGGGAATTGGAACTGCCTCTCGGCACTGTGAAGTCTCGTATCAGGCGTGCGCTTGGAAAACTCAGGGATATGCTGGAAGAAACATTATGACGAACAAGCATCATCCCAGCGATCAGACACTCCTGCGTTTTGCTGCAGGCACGTTGCCGGCCGGTCCTTCACTCGTCGTTGCCGCTCATTTGAGTGGCTGCCCTTTCTGTCAGAGGCGTGTAGCGACATTCGAGGCCGTTGGCGGGGAGATGCTGATCCGGACGGAACCACAGGCGCTTTCTCCTCGGGCTCTTGAACAAACGCTTGCGCGTTTGGGTCAAGACGGGAATCCCAGACATATCGCGCCGCGTCGCTCACAGGCTTCCGTCGACGGCATCATTCTTCCGAGCCCATTAGCTGGTTGTGAAGTTGGTCCCTGGCGTCCCGTAGGGCCGGGAGTCAGGCTTAGCCGTATTCGCGTTCCTCATGCGCCAGAAGCGAAGGTGATCCTGCTGAAGGTAAAAGCGAATAAGCACATGCCGGCGCACGGGCATACGGATCTTGAGGTGACGCAGGTTCTGAAAGGATCGTTTTTGGATGGCAATAATCGTTACGAGCCGGGTGACTTCGTCGAGGGTGATGATGAGACGGATCATAGCCCAGTGATCGGCAGCGACGGTGAGTGCATATCCCTGGCCGCTATCGAAGGACATGTCCGCTTTAAGGGGTTTCTTGGAAGGTTGCTCGGGCCTTTCGCTGGCATCTGATTGTGTTTGACCGAGTGCTCAGGAGGCGTCAAATCGTTTGTTCGGAACAATAATTCGTTCCAGTCATTTCGGTTATGGAGTTCAACGGAGGGCAGCGCCGATAGTATTTGGGTCGAGACGGAATAATTCTGATCGAAAGGTCAATACAGGGACGCTTTGAAAGAATAAAGAATCGGATGTAAGCTTGGTCTTAGATAGGAGCTAAGAATTAATCTTAGAGATAGTCATATATCGAAGTGACGTATCGGAGGATTTGTTCGATCATTCGAAAGGCCAATCCTGTTAAAATTAATCGGCTATCCCCAATTTCGCTCCTCTAAGCAAGGGATCGAGTATTATGGACCGAGATCAGGATCAACAAGAGGCGAGGCAAGCGGGTGAACGGCTTGTAGCGGCCCACTCGAGCGAAGACCCTTTCGCCGCGGCATTCAAGGCAACGCGTATGCCGATGATTATTACTGACCCCAATCAACCTGACAATCCGATCATCTTTTGCAACGGAGCCTTCGAACGGTTAACGGGCTATTCGAACGACGAATTGATCGGGCGCAATTGTCGAATTTTGCAAGGTCCAGGGACGAGTCGGGAGACTGTCGCTGCCGTCCGCGATGCACTTGCCGGCGGACGCGGCGTCTCCGTCGACATTTTGAACTATAAGAAGGATGGCAGCTCGTTTTGGAATGCATTGTTCATCAGCCCCGTTTGGGACCGCCGAGGTCGGATTATTTATTTCTTCGCTTCGCAACTCGACTTTACGAACATCAAAAGCAGGGAAGCGGATCTGGCATCAGCCCGTCATCAGGCCGAAGAAGAGGTCAGGGATCGCACAAACGATTTGCGCGCAGCACTTGCGGCAAAGACCGTGTTGATTCACGAAGTTGATCATCGTGTCAGAAACAATCTTCTGACCATGGCTTCGATCGTCAAGATGCAATTAAGGTTGACGAAGGACCATGGCCAGCAAAATGCCTTGATGTCCGTGCTCAACCGAATCGAAGCAATAAGCACTGTCCAGCGTAGGCTTTTTACAACCAACGACGTCACTCGCTTTGATCTGGCTGATTTCGCGTATGAGCTCGTTTTGGATCTGCTCGGAGCTATAAAGCGTGATGATATACGACTGACGCTCGATATTTCGACGGCTTCTGTTCCAGCGGCGAAGGCGTCGCCGCTTGCACTTATCGTGAACGAGTTGGTCGGTGATGCCCTCCGCCGTGGGATCAGGGAAAGCGGAGGCGACATTCATGTTGTC
The DNA here is from genome assembly GCF_014193575.1 of Rhizobium sp. BK289. Classification (NCBI taxonomy): domain Bacteria; kingdom Pseudomonadati; phylum Pseudomonadota; class Alphaproteobacteria; order Hyphomicrobiales; family Rhizobiaceae; genus Rhizobium; species Rhizobium sp. BK289. The sequence goes on along the minus strand of NZ_JACHZO010000018.1, from coordinate 77,274 downwards.
GTCAAGCGTTTCAACGACCGCCTTCTTATTAGGGTGGAGGATATATCAGAACCCGTGTCTCCTGATGAGGTGAGCTCAGAATTGGGCCGGCTGATTCTTGACAGATCGGCGCTGCAAGTTGGTGCCACGATAGATCGAAAGCGCGAGGGGTGGCACACAACCGTGGACCTCACTTTACGGGTCGAAAGCTAGAAGGAAATACTGCCTTGAAAGTCATGATCGTTGAAGACGAAATGTTGCTTGCGATGGAGCTCCAATGGGAGATCGAGGCTGCCGGTCATACGGTTGTCGGACAGGCGGCAAGTGGCGCTCAAGCACTGGAACTTTTGGAAACGTCTCCACCGGAATTTGCATTTGTGGACATCCAGTTGCAGGACGGTCCGAGGGGAATCGATTTTGGGCGAGCGCTGGCTGAAAGGAGCATCCCGTACGTTTTCGTTAGCGGCAATATCAAAAAGCTGCCGCCGGACTTCGCGGGCGCAATTGGCGCTATCGAGAAGCCTTACACAATGAACGGAATTTCCAACGCTCTCGAATATCTATCCGCCGTCATTGCTGGTGATGAGGACAGATCGCCGCCAGCAAGCCTCGTGCTTGCTGAAGACACTCTCCAGATCAATCCCAGCAAGAGTGTGCAGTGAGTTGAGGTCTTGGATACTCAAATGGATGTGGAGAGTCCCCAAACGGTTTCGGCTGCCCGTCCTTGACCGGTAGTCAGGCTGGATTCTTCGTAAGCGCGATTTTCGCCGCACCTTCTGCAATTGAGTGAGCTTTGGCATGAGGTGTCCACCAAAATCAGACCGTCCTAAAACGTCGAAGGATCAGGTGTTACGCGGACTCGTCTTGGGCCGACGAGGAATTCTCGCAAGTTTCTCGCATTCACGCCATGGCTTGGTATGCGGCCAAAATGTAGTCCCTTTTACTACTTTTCTGGCGCTCGGAGCGCAGATTTGCCAATTATGCCTTCATTGTGCCGATCAGCTCCGGAACACCAACGAGGGTGATGGCCCTTTTGATGTTATAGGCAAGTGCGGTTAGGCTAAATTCTCCTTGGACGTGGTTCAGCCCACGCATCAGGAACGCGCCTTGGTTCATCCATTGCTTAATAGTCCCAAACGGATGCTCGACGCTTTCCCTTCGTTGACTCATAATATTTGGACGTTGGCTCAGCCTCTCCGCCATGCGATCAAGAATAGCTTCATTCTCCAGGCGCATGATCTGTCGAAAGGCAGCTGGCGTGCATCTGCTTTTGATGGCACATGATTGGCAGCCGATAGGGTTTGCAAAATAGGTTCTTGCAAGGCCTCGTTTTTTACCACTCCGCCGAGGAGACATGACAGCGCCGTTTGGGCAGATATAAGCGTTTATCTCTGGCTGGTATGTGAATTTCCCCTTCGAGAAAAACCCATTGTCTATTGTCGATCCACGGATTGGTCTCGGCACATAGGCGGTGATGCCAGCCTTTTCGCAAGCTTCTATGTCTTCGATCTTGTAGTAGCCACGATCGGCAACTGCCTCGATCTGGTCGACACCGAGTAGCTGCATGGCCGACTCAGCGGTAGGCGCCAGCAAGCCGATATCGAGAACATTGTTGCTGACTTCTTCCTCAGCAATCAGCTTATGCTTCACGTCAACTGCCAGCTGAACGTTGTACCCAACTCCAACTTTCATCATATTCGGCATAGCCCTGCTATCAGGGTCTGTCAGCGATATCTGATCCTCGCCTGTCCGGTCCAGGTCGGCAAGCAAACTGCTGAACCTCTGTCGCTTCGTCCTGAGCGCCGCAATTTTCTTCTCCGTATCACTGCTTCTACCATTCGAGCTGATACTGCTGGCCGCTTTCTCCTCGTCAGCATCACCGTCATCAAGCGCTTTGACGTAGTCGGAGAGTTTTTCGTCGGCGCGACGCACCAGATCCAACAGCTGCGTGCGGGTGAAGTTGCGATGCCTGTTATTGACCGCCTTAATGCGCGTACCATCCACGGCAAGCATTTCCCTACCGAACAGATCGAGGCGGCGACAGACGAAGGCAAACTCGCGGAAAATTGGCTTGAAGGCTGCGCAATTCACGCGGCGAAAGGATGCGATTGTCCGATAGTCAGGCTTCAGATGGCGCAGCAGCCAGATCACCTCTATATTACGGCGGGTTTCCGCCTCGAGCTTTCGACTCGAACGTACCCGATTTAAATATCCGTAGAGATAAAGTTTAAGCAGATCAGCTGGATCGTATCCCGGTCGGCCCGTCTCTTTTGCCATTACGCGGGAAAACCCAGCGGCGACAAGATCAATGCTATCGACAAAAGCCTCTATCAGCCGAACCGGATTGTCCGATCCGACATAATCATCGACCGCTTCGGGGAGAAGCAGCAGCTGAGAGCGATCTGAGCCAGGTAAATGTGCCATGTAAACAACATACTACGGTTCGCTTGCCGTTGGAATCCCATCGCGTTTTGGCACAGTCTGATTTTGGTGGACACCAAATGATGGAAGAAGGTCAAAAACTTGCCGTGCGGCTGGTCGGTCGGAATGGGAGACGCCGTTTCGATCAAAGTTCGAAAGACCGCCTTATTATGGCCTGCCTTGAACCTGGCGCATCGGTATCGAAACTCGCGCGCGACCACGGGGTCAACGCGAACCTCGTTTGGAAATGGATACGCAAGCACACCCAGCCGCTTGCGTCGCCGCCGTCTTCGACATCGTCTTTTATTCCGGTGCAAATCACCGCGGCCAGCGACGAGTTTGAAGAGCTGCCTCGGAAAGCAGAGAGGAACCGGCCGCTGCCCTCTCCAGCGAAGGTGAGCGCGTCACTGCCGAACGGGGTGAAGCTGACGTTGGAATGCAGTGACGTAGATGCATTGACGGCAATCATCGGAGCGCCGGGTCATGTTCAGACTTGGCGCTGATCTCAAGGTTTACCTGCATCGCGAGCCGATCGACTTTCGGGCCGGCATCAACAGCCTTGCTGTCCTGGTCCAGGAGACGATGGCGCTGGATCCCTTTGCTCCTGCGGTTTTTGCCTTTTGCAATCGCCGTCGTGACCGGATGAAGCTATTGTTCTTTGACCGATCCGGTTTTGTGATGGTCTTGAAGCGGTTGACCGAAGACAAGTTCAGATGGCCCCGCCGCGAAGTGCCGGTCGTTGTGCTGACGACAGAACAGCTTCACTGGATTCTCGACGGCATTGATATCGATGCGATGATCCGTCATCCGGTGCGGCAATATCAGATCGCCGGTTGACGGTGGCGAATTGAACTGTTGACGCGAAGGGGCGGTTCAGATTCAAGAATCTGATGACTCGCACCGGCGAACCGAGCATTGCAGAACTGATGGCGCAATTGGCAGCCAATGCTGCCGAAATCGCTGCGCTCAAAGCCGAGAAGGAAGCGCTCTCGCAGCGGGTCGTCAAGCTTGAGGAGGAGCTGGCGCTTGGAAAGCTGCATCGCTTTGCACCCCGCAGCGAAAAGCACGTTGATCGCCTCTTCAACGAAGCCGAAGAGGCTGCCGACGAAGATGACAGCGGCGACGGTGATGACGTTGTCGATCTCCCGGACACGGGCCTGCCGGCGGTCGCGAGCGTCGTGGGAAAAAAGCGGGGACGCAGACCTCTGCCGGAAGACCTGCCACGCGAGCGTGTCGAGTATGACCTTCCCGACGATCAAAAAACTTGTCCGTGCTGCGATAGTCAAATGCATCGCATGGGCGAGGCCGTTACCGAGCAGCTTCATATCGAAGTCAAGGCAAAGGTTCTGCAGAACGTCCGGTTCAAATATGCCTGCCGCCATTGCGACCGCACCGGGATCAACACACCCGTCGTGATCGCACCGATGCCGACGCAGCCCCTGCCGGGCAGCATCGCTACCGCTTCGACGCTAGCCTTCGCGCTCGTCCACAAATACGTCGATGGCACCCCACTCTACCGCGTGGCTCAGACATTCGAGCGGGCCGGCGTTCCGATCAGCCGTGGCGCTCTTGCTCACTGGGTAATCGGCTCGAGCGAGAAGCATCTGCATCGCATCTATGACGCTCTGAAGCTGCGGCTGCGATCGCAGCCTCTCATACATGGCGATGAGACGACGGTTCAGGTCTTGAAGGAAACGAACAAGGAAGCTACCAGCACATCTTACATGTGGGCATACCGCAGTGGCGAGGACAGTGAAGAGCCGATCGCGCTTCTCGATTATCAGCCGGGCCGTGGCCAGATACACCCACAGACCTTTCTTGGTGACTACCGCGGCATATTGGTGAGCGATGGCTACACAGCCTGGCGCACATTGCATGGTGCCACCCATGTCGGATGCATGGCTCATTCCCGGCGGCGTTTCGTTGAGGCACTCAAGACCAGAAAGAATGGAGGCGGCCCGCCGGAACAGGCGCTCCGGTTCTTCGAGCAGCTATACCGGATCGAAAAGCAGGCAAGAGACAAAACCCTAGATGCCGGTGAGACGACGGCTGATTGCATTCGCCGTTTCCGCCAACAGCACAGCTTGCCTGTCCTGAACGCCCTAAAGGCGTGGCTCGACGCCATCGCGCCGAAGGTCGTGCCGGATACCAAGCTCGGCGACGCCGTCTCCTACGCCCTGAACCAATGGGATTACCTGACACGCTATACCAGCGACGGTAGGATGCCGATCGATAACAACATTCTGGAACGCGAAATCAGAGTTTTTGCCACCGGAAGAAAATCGTGGCTGTTCAGCGACACCGCCGACGGAGCCAAGGCCAGCGCAGTGATCTACAGTCTGATGCTCACTTGCCGCGCCTGTGGCGTCGACCCGCTTGCCTGGCTGCGCCACGTGCTCACTGAGTTGCCCCAGCGGGACGAAAGGGCAGACATCGTCGACCTGCTGCCGTTCAACTTCGCCAGAACCGAAGCCGCCTGACACTATACGGTTCCAAACGTTGATCCGATGCCAATCAACGGGTCGGCGTCAACGTGCAGCGAAAATCGCGCTTACGATTCTTCGACAAATGGCTCTTGATTATGAAATCGGCCCGAACCGATAGCTCTGAGAAATTTGCTTAAGCGTGTCGCATTTAATCGGCCTCATATCCTGCAGCCCTGAAATAGTTTCGACATTCTGTGACGGAGAAAAGCTTGCGGATATCGCCGAGGGCCTGAGCAATGGTGTCGAAGCTTCGTGCGGCCCGCGTCCGCAAGAGCGTCTTTAATTTGGAGAAGGCCATTTCAATTGAGATCGGGCGAAAAGGGTGGCAGGAAAAGGAGCCAAGCGCCGCGGGCTTCGACGAGGTCTTCGGCCTGTTCGCTTTTGTGAAAGCCGACATTGTTGAGAATGACGACGTCTCCCGCAGACAGGGTCGGCGAAAGTTGTGTTTCGACCCAAGTCTCGGAGATGCTCCGGTTCATCGGTGCATTGACAATCCAAGGCGCAATCACGCCACGCGATCTCAAACCGGCGATGAAGGTTTGGGATTTCCACGAGCCGAAGGGCGCATGTGTGCGGTAGCGTCGGCCTTTTTGCGACCATCCTGAGCGCTTGGACAGGTTCGTATTGATCGATGTCTCATCGATAAAGATGAGGCGCGCGAATGCCTTGTTGAAGAAGCGCCGGCGTCGTCCGATCCACAACTCACGCGCCCGCGCGATATGTGGACGCTGATGCTCGCTTGAGGGCCCGGGATGCCGGCGATGCCTCGCAGGGGGAGCCGCTGCTCGACCAGATTGACATGCCGATCCGGCGCGTCACGGCCGATGGCGCCTGTGACGGTGAGCCGACCTACGTCGACGTCGCCAGGCACAGCGCCGATGCTGCGGTGGTCCTCCCGCCGCGCGCCAATGCGGTGGAACGTCAGCATGACGATCCCACCAATCAACGAAACCAACATATCGCAACGATCAACGCCGATGGCCGGATGAAGTGGCAGGTCGCCACCGGTTACGGCAAACGCTCATTCGTCGAGACCGCGATCGGTCGCTACAAATCCATCATCGGCCGCCGGCTAAGAACACGCGCATTCGCGACTTTTTCGGTATTCGATGGGCTGAGGCTTTGGTGCGCGGGTCGTTGAAAGACCGGAATTCCGTCTTTGATGCTGCGACTATGCGATAGCGAGCTTGGGCGGGACGGATTTCGGGCGTGCGCATCCCAGCATCCTATTGAGCGCGGCGCAGCTTATGGCGACTTCCGTCTGCTGGGCAAGCCCTTTATCCGCACCCCCTAGCAAAGCATGGGATTTACAGCCAGAACGCTTCGCGCCCAATCCGTTCCAGAAAATGCTGGGACTAAACATCCAAAAGCTGTTGAGCATCGTACTAGCCGGAGAAGTTCCAATGGTGACAGGGTGAGTGATGGCAACGGGAGGAAAGACAGTCGATCACCGCGTCAACTTTTTTGAGGCGTATTCGCACGATGCGGCTTGCCGAAAGCTCAACATGTTCGTCTCAGGCTGGCAATGGTCGGTTCCAACAGCCGGCAGCGAATACAATAGCTTCAAAATCCGCATGCAATCGCTGCAATCAGCCACTATCATAAGCGCGGAACGTTCGGCCGGGCTGATTGGGATAGCGGAATATGATGTTCCGCAAGTAAACATATTGTTCGTGCTTGCCGGGGAAGTCGAAGTTGATAGCGCACAGATGCAGGATCGTTTGCACATACCCGCCGACCATGCTGCCATTGTTGGCGCTCTCGAGGGCACGCGCATCGCGATTAAGCCATACAGCTCATGGTTACTTTTTCAAGTTCAAGAGCTGGAGATCAGGCGCTATTTCGAGAATTTGACCGGCCAACCATACGCAAGAAAATTGGCGCTTTCACCGATCAATTTTCGTCAAAACGATGCTCGAGAGCTCTTCCAGGTATTGAAGAAGGCCGAGAAAGATTTAGCACGGTGCAATCCGACCGAAAGAGCGATGCTTACGAAAGCTTATCATGAGTTGATCCTTGTCAAAGTGTTCGCTAAGCTCCCACACAATCTCCGCGGTAGCCTCGATAGCGTGCTTGGCTAAAAGATCCGCAATTTAGGTCAAGCTTCATGACAAATTGGTGCCAAGCTTCTTAAGCTGCTGCCGGTTGGTCTTGGTCCGCTCACGTTATCATCAAAAATGCGTTCGCAGCTTGTGGCCGTAAGCTGGTCGTTGTGAATGGCGAGGTCATTGGCGTCGGTCGATACGCGGGCATAGCTTAATATCATGCGCCAGTACGCACCGGATTTTCCCACCAAAAAACGTGCAATCGGATCAAGGTGCAGGACTTAGTGCAAAACTCTTGAGGTATGCCCAATCAGCGAGCTGATAAGCGGTAAGGAACAAGTCCACAGCACCGCTCAAGCCTGCCTCTATGCCGGCAATCAAGCCTTCTAAGCCAACACTGAGGGGCAGCTTGCAATTGTCTAAGCCCTACCAAATGCGATTAGCTGCTCGGGTGGGCAATGTCACTTTGTTTGACTGGATTCAGGCGAAGGGCTCGCCATTGAGATCAAGCTGCAGCCCGGTCACTGCTTTCCAGTGCGTCATTGCTCGAATCCAACGACGTGAGCGGATCATGAAGCTTCAAGTCGCGGCAACAACTGCAGCGCTTTATCTCCATCCACGATCTATTCGATGTAAGCGCCAAGGCGAGGCCGTTCAGGGCGTGTAGTTCCACGGCATGAGCGAGTGTATTTCGCTGCTGGGCCACCCGTTGGCTATGCGCTCGAGTGTCTGGGTAAGCCAGGCTTGCGGATCGACGTTGTTCATCCTGGCCGTCTGCAGGAGCGTGGCGATTGTCGCCCAGGTCGTGCCACCGCCGTCGCTACCGGCGAATAGGCTGTTCTTTCTCGTAATTGTCTGGGGCCTGATCGCGCGCTCGACGATGTTGGAGTCGAGCTCGATGCGGCCATCGGTCAGGAAGCGTTCGAAGATGACGCGACGCGAGGTGGCATAGCGGATCGCCTCGGCGAGCTTCGATTTGCCAGAGACCCGCGGCAGGGTCTTCTGCCAAAGGTCGAAGAGCTCGGTAACGACAGCGGCGGATGTCTGCTGACGCGCGTCGACACGGGCGTCAGGGCTTTGCCCTCGGGCTGTTTCTTCGACCTGCCAGAGCTTTGCCATCAGCTCCACCGTCTCGGTGGCGATCTTTGAGCTTTCCGAGGCGTGGAGCTCGTAGAACTTGCGCCTGCTGTGGGACCAGCAGCCGGCCAATACCATACCGTCATTGCCGCCGTCAGATCGAGCGAGCTTGTTGTAGGCACCATACCCGTCAACTTGAAGAATACCGCGATAGCCACTCAGATGCCGGGCGACACGATCGCCAGCGCGGCTATCTTCGAAGCGATAGGCGACCATCGGCGGACCACTGCCGCCAAAGGGTCTGTCATCCCTGGCATAGGCCCATAACCAAGCCGTCTTTGCTGATCCGGATCCCGGCGCGAGCGTTGGCAACGTCGTCTCGTCAGCAAAGATCCGCTCAGCTTTTTTAATCTCGGCAAGGATATAATCGGCCAGGATGTCGAGTTCGAAGCCGAGCTTGCCCATCCATTGGGCCATCAGCTTGCGATCGAGTTCGACCTTGTCGCGGGCATAGATCGCCTCCTGCCGATAGAGCGGAAGGCCGTCGGCATACTTGGATACCGCGATCTGGGCCAGAAGCGCTTCCGTTGGAATGCCGCCCTCGATGATGTGCGCGGGCGCAGATGCCTGGATGACACCGTCTTCGTTTTTGAAGGCATACTTTGGCCGGCGGGTGACGATGACCCGGAACTTCGCCGGCATGACGTCCAGCCGCTCAGAGACGTCTTCTCCGATCAGCACCTTCTGCTTGCCGGCATGTTCGGGTAGTTCAGCCGGTTCGATTACCACTTCGACCCGCTCCAGGTGGGGCGCGAAGCCTTTGCGTGGCCGCGGCGGACGTTTGCTGTCGGGATGGGTTGCGCCCTTGTTGACCTGGGCTCGGATCGCAGCGATACCGGTCTCGATCTCCTCGAAGACAAAAGCCTGCTGCTCATCATCCATGCCTGAAGGCCCGAGCTTTTCCGATCGCCGGCCAAAGCGGGCACGATCGAAGGCTTTCAGGATCTGCGTCAGTCGTTCGATGCGCTCATCGGCATCGGCGTTTCGTTCCTTGAGATCTGCAACCTCGCTCTCGAGAGCATCGGCCCGCGCCGCCTTGTCGGCCATGGCAAGGACCATGGCTTTCAGCGTCTCTACATCATCCGGGAGCTGGAGATCGGGCGGCGTCATGAGGCCTACCAGAGCACATTCTGCTCCGGTTTTCCTGCCCTTTCAGGCGGTTGATTCACTTCGCCGCAGGCCTTTACCCAACAATCTCCGGCGGCTTCACTGCCACAGAGCGAACCCGCTTCCAGTCCATGCCGTCAACGAGCGCCATGAGCTGGGCATGATTGAGCTGCACCCGGTTGTGCCCGATCCGCGGCCAGCAGAACTGCGCCTTCTCCAGTCGCTTGGAGTAAAGGCAGACCCCTGATCCATCCCACCAGACGATCTTGACCCGGTCTGCCCGCTTCGCCCGGAAGACATAAAGCGAGCCGTTAAACGGATCACTGCCGGCGTCGCGCACCAGCGACAGCAAGCTGTCCGGTCCTTTGCGGAAGTCGATGGGATGGCTGGCGAGGAACACCTTTACACCCGCGGGGATCATGCCGAACGAACCGCTCGGATAACGCGCTGCAGATGAGCCTCGTCGACATGCCCGCCTGCCCGCACGATAACATCCCCAATGATGATTTCCACGATGGGGTCGGGGCCGGATACAACGCCCTGCGGATACTCTGTCTCCGCTGCTTGCCCAGGCTCATCACTGCCCAACAGTTCTCTGCGCCAGCGATACAGCTGAGACGGCAGTATCCCGATTTGCCGTGCGACCGCCGAGACGTTCACACCCGGCTGACAGGCTTGCTCGACCGCAGTCGCCTTGAACTCGTCAGACCAAAACCGCCGCAACTGTCGCGGCGCGCCGTCAAGACGATCGGGCACAGCCTCAATCATCCGCATCAATCCAAGGCTAGCCGCTGGCCCAGACATAGATCCTCACAGTCAGAGAAGTCGTATGTCCGAGATACCCTGCACAGCATCAGCACCGCCAGATGGGGTCTCCTTGCCGCTTACTATTCGATCCCACGGCTGTCTGATGTAGTTCCATAAATCTGATTACCGCACCGAAGCCGTCGCGACATGTATAATGTATAGATATTTCAATAAGTTATATAAAAATGCGCCGCGGGCGGTCCAATCTCATCAAGAGCTCCGCTCTGGCTCTGGACCTCACTCAACGTCAATAATGAGCAAACAATAGCGGTCTGTGAACCTAAAAAGTGAGACGACAGGTTCTACCTGCCGACCTACCTTCCCGTCGGTATCATTTGATACATTTCCGGCACAGCTAAGCGACATCACACTGGCAATATGGCGCCAGTTGAAACAGCTTGGAGGCATGAAAATGTCGCTTGGACTTTGGCAGCTCCGTGAAGCCAAACGGGCATTAACGATCTTCTGTGAGGACAATAACCTCGCCTTCAATGATGACGTCGCCCTCAGGGCGGCGCACGAGCTACTGCGGATCGCGCAACAGCGCCCTGGCACCACGCAGCAACTTCTTCGTCACCTAGAGGAAGATACCGCTTCCAGATCAAAGCGCCAACTCTAGCTCGCTCTCCGCACCCTCGGGAATATGCGGATTTCATTGTAATGGCACTCATTACACACTGTTACATTTTGCGGGATCTGCGGCATAGCCGCGAGACAAGTCTTCGTTAATCTCCGCCTTCCCTTCAAGACTGTGCTCGCCAAGGGTTTGCAGCCGGACGCAGCCCTTTACTCATGGTGCTCTCAATGATGCGACGTTACCTTAAAGTTTGGTTCTCAATACTCCTCGGTTGCGGGGTCTTTGTACTGGCCGGCGCAAACGCCAATGTCGCGGTCCAGCAATCTGCCAAGGACCAGGATCCGGAGGTAAGCGTTCAGACACTGCAAAGACGGAACGTGACGCTCACGCGTGAATTGCCGGGAAGAACAAGCGCCCACTTGGTCTCCGAGGTCCGGCCACGAGTGACCGGCACTATTCGCCGCCGAGTCTTCGAAGAAGGGAGCGTCGTTCAGGCCGGCGACGTCATGTACGAATTGGATCGAACGCCTTTCGAAGCCGCATACCGAAATGCGCAAGCTGCATTACGACGGGCTGAGAGCGCCGTCCCCAGCTCGCGTGCTAGGTTTGATCGATACCAGCGACTGCGCGCCAGTGATATCGCAAGCCAACAGGATCTTGACGAGGCCCGCACCCAGTTGCTTCAGGCCGAGGCGGACGTAGCTGCGGCGAATGCAGCCTTAGAAACCGCTCGCATCGAGCTTGACTACACAACGATCGTGGCACCGATCGGAGGGCGCGTCGACGCCTCCAATGTCACGCAGGGTGCTCTTGTCACGCAGGACCAGGCCCAGCCCCTGACTGTCATTCGTCAACACGATATCGTCAATGTCGACCTCGTGCGGTCGAGTTCTAGCCTTTTGGCTTTGAACAAGGCGTTGGCGTCAAACCAGATCAGAACTCATGGCGAGTATGTTACCGTTGAACTCAGGTTGGAAGACGGATCGAGATATCCGCATCCTGGAAAGTTGCAGTTTTCCGGGTCAGCGGTCTCGGAATCGACGGGCATGGTCTCGCTGCGTGCTGTTTTTCCGAATCCGAGCGGCATCTTGATGCCTGGCATGTATGTACGCGCGCTCATCGAAGAGGGCTTCGTGCAGGGCAGTTTCCTGGTGCCCCAGCGCGCGGTTTCACGCAATCCGCAAGGACAAGCTACAGCAAAGTTCGTAACCGACGATATGAAGGTCGAAGAACGTGTTCTCACCGTCGACCGCACGATCGGAAATAGCTGGCTCGTAACAGGTGGCGTTTTCGATGGTGATCGCGTTGTCGTTGAGGGGGCCCAGCGAGCACGTATGGGGCAACAGGTTCGGACAAGGGTCGTCATCGTTGAAGACGAAACCGGTGAGCTGCGAGATGTCGTGGAGGCGCCAGCATCGTCGAGCGAGCCCAAAAGGAGCACTCAGGCCGCTGCTGGCTCACTACCTGTGTCGCTCCAGTAGGATCTATCATGTCTCGCTTCTTCATTGAACGTCCCATCTTTGCCTTTGTCCTTGCCATAGCGATCATGATGACAGGAGCTTTGTCGATCCCGGCATTGTCGATCTCCCAATATCCGCAAATCGCGCCGACCGCTGTTCGGGTCACCGCGAATTATCCCGGAGCGGATGCGAAGACGGTCGAGGATTCGGTTACGAAGGTTATCGAACAAGGGATGACTGGGATCGACAACGTCGATTATGTCTCGTCGAGTTCCACGGCGACCGGTGAGGCCTCGATCACACTGACCTTCACCAGTGGAACTGACCCCGACGTGGCTCAGATGCAGGTTCAAAACAACCTTCAGCTCGTTGAAGCGCGTTTGCCGCAGGCGGTTCTGGACAGCGGATTGACGGTTTCGAAGTCGACAGCGAGCTTTTTCCTGATTGCCGCCCTTGCATCGCCCGATGGGCGGTTTAACGGCAACGATATCGCCGACTTTATCGATACTTTGCTCATGGACACGTTAAGACGCGTACCAGGTGTTAGCGAGGCACGGCTGCTCGGATCGGATCGATACGCGATGCGGATATGGGTTGATCCCGACAAGCTAGCTCAACACGGGTTGATGGTCAGCGACGTAACGCAGGCCGTGCAGGCGCAAAACACGCAGGTCTCGGCGGGGCAACTCGGCGCATTACCACAACGGCGAGGCCAGCAACTCAACGCAACGGTCACGGCAGGGAGTCGTCTGCAAACCGTCGAGCAATTCGAGGCTATCATCCTCAATGGTGCCGCAGACGGTTCCGTGATCCGCTTGAGCGACGTTGCAATGGTTGAACTCGGAGCGGAAAGCTACACCAATTCTAGCACGTATAGCGGCACGCCTGCCGCCGGTATTGGCTTCAGATTGGCATCCGGGGCCAATGCGTTGGAAACGGCAGAAAGCATTCGTGCCGAAATCGAGCGGCAAAGGGTCAATTTTCCACCGAATGTCGAAGTCCATTATCCATTCGACACGTCGCCCTTCGTTCGATTGTCGATCGAGGGTGTAGTGGCGACCCTGATCGAAGCCGTCTTTCTCGTCTTCGTTGTCATGTACGTCTTCCTACAAAATATCAGAGCGACGATAATCCCCACGTTGGCAATTCCTGTCGTGCTGCTTGGGACATTTGCTGTTCTCGGACTATCCGGCTACTCGATCAACACGCTCACTATGTTTGCGATGGTGTTGGCAATCGGCCTGCTCGTGGATGACGCCATTGTCGTCATCGAGAATGTCGAGCGGGTTATGGAGGAAGAGGATCTTGGCCCACGAGAGGCGACAATCAAGTCGATGGGCGAGATTAGCAGCGCTCTCATAGGGATTACGACCGTTCTGGCCACGATCTTCATCCCGATGGCCTTCTTCTCGGGGTCCGTTGGCATCATCTATAGGCAGTTTTCCGTTACCATTGTCACGGCCATGGTCCTGTCTGTCCTCGTAGCCTTGGTGCTCACGCCAGCTCTTTGCGCGTCGCTTCTCAGAAAACCGAAACATGGAATGGCAAAGGCTGCGCCGTTTAGATGGTTCAATTCCGGGTTTGCCAGCTTCACAGATCTGTATCAGCGGACAACACAAGTCCTGCTTCGCCGCATCGCTATTGGCGTCGTCATGTTCATTGCAGTCGCGGTTGGAGTTGCCTTTCTGTTCGCCAGGCTGCCTTCCGCCTTCCTGCCCGAGGAAGATCAGGGACGTCTTGTGACCGCAGTTCAGTTGCCGCCCGGCGCAACGGCGGATCGAACTCGGCGAGTTCTCGATCAGGTAATCGATCATTACCTGACGAACGAGCGTGAATACGTTGAGGGAATATTCGGATCGGTCGGCTTCAGTTTTGGCGGCCAGGGCCAAAACGTTGCAACCGTTTTCGTGTCGCTTAAGGATTTCGGGGAAAGGCAAATACCTGAGGCTTCGGCTGCGGCGATTGCTCAACGAGCTATGGCGGCGTTCGCGAAGATATCTGATGGCCGCGTAGTGGCACTTGCTCCTCCCGCCATTCCGGGCTTCGGGAACAATAACGGCTTCGATTTCTTCCTGCGCGACACAGGTAATGCTGGACACGAAGCCCTCATGGTTGCTCGCAACCAGCTGTTGGGAGCCGCGGCCCAAAATGAAAGGCTGAGAGGAACTCGTCCTAACGGACAGGATGACAGTCCCCAATATTCGGTAGCTATAGATCGTGATCGAGCAAGTGCGTTGGGTCTCAGTCTCTCGGATATAAACGCGACCCTATCTTCGGCTTGGGGAGGCACTTATGTGAACGATTTTCTGGACCGTGGGCGGATCAAGCGGGTGTACGTGCAGTCGGACGCAGATTTTCGCATGCAGCCGGAGGACTTTGAGCGTTGGCATGTTCGCAATAATCGCGGTGAAATGGTTCCCCTCTCATCCTTCTCGACGGGGCATTGGGGATTTGGTTCACCGAGACTGGAACGGTATAATGGCGTCTCCGCAGTTCAGCTGCAGGGTTCTCCCTCAACTGGGGTTAGCTCAGGTCAAGCGATGCAGGAAATCGATCGCATGGTCGATGATTTGCCAGATGAATTCTCGCATCAATGGACCAGTCTGTCAGCTGAAGAACGGCTCGCTGGAAATCAGGCTCTTCACCTTTACATCATCTCCATAGTTGTGGTCTTCCTGGCACTTGCTGCGCTTTATGAAAGCTGGACGATACCGTTTTCGGTCATGCTTTCAGTCCCTGTGGGAATTTTGGGAGCATTGGTCGCGGCGACCCAGTTCGGCCAGTTAAACGATATTTATTTCAAGGTGGGGCTACTTACGACGATTGGGCTCACAGCAAAAAACGCGATCCTGATTGTTGAGTTTGCCACAGCGGAGGAATTGAAAGGCAAGAGCCTCGTCGACGCAACGATTGAGGCTTCGCGTCAACGCCTTCGTCCTATCCTTATGACCTCCTTCGCCTTCATCTTGGGAGTCTTGCCGCTCGCAACCGCCTCGGGCGCGGGAGGAGGGAGCCAGAATTCTATTGGCATCGGAGTGATGGGCGGTATGATTTCCGCGACACTCCTCGGCATATTCCTAATTCCGGTACTGTATGTTGTGATCCGGAAACTGGCTGGCATTGGCAGGTCGAGATCACCTCGTGCTCAATCAATTGCGGACGTGCCTACGCAATAAAATTCAAATGTTGGAAGCTGATTCACCACAATCTGTGTACTGAATGTAGTTGCCGCTCAAGAAGCAGGTGGGGAATTATTGATGACGAACGTGAAGCTCTACCACGACGTCGCTGCTGGGTTGTGTAAGGTCAAATCGGATAACGGTTAGAAGAGCCGCCAGGCACTGGCAACACGGATCCTCCGGCTGTCTTCGGATCTCGAGTGTTGAAGCGCGGGAGCTGTTTGGAAAGGGTAAGAGGTGCTGCGTGGACTGAGACGAGCATGAGCCCTGGATCTATTGACGACGGCGGAAGCCTTGGAGGATGAGAGGCCGCGATATGGGGATGGCCACCGTCATCGCCGCCGCCTGATATCCTAACATCGGCACCGTCCATATCAGCCATTCCTGGTGCAGATGGCAGCGCTTGCCGGCATCGATGTCAAGACGGCTTTGGCGTCTGCTAAACCCTTTGCGAAATCGACCTGACGGCGGACTGCCGGTCGATGTGCTGAAAGACAAGTGGCTCGATGCCTGTACGGTGCTGGTGACGGTGACCTACGGTCCGAAGATCGATGATTTGCCGATTGCACAGGCGCTACGCCGCGGTTGTTTCTATGTCGGGGCGCGGCATCACAGCTTCCGATCGTCGACGTGGATAGGCGTGAGGCTGTTCTAGCGGCCACTAGCATTTTGAGAGAATAGAATGTGCATTGTAGCGGGAGGGCAGCTAGCTGATTTTGCCCACTGCCGGCCTAAATTGCTGGCTAGATGCGCAGACTGATCTTTGGGCGCAATACGACAGACAGGATCGTGATAAGTCGGCTGACATAACGATGTGCGATCTTCGCTCTGGCTGAAGGTGCGCGCCTTAAGTTGCCTCCTACAGCAACATACGAATCCAATCATCAACTGTTAGGGTTTAGCTGAACACCGATGACCAATTGAGGCCATCGGTGCGGTCGTCGCATTCAAGACCTGGAGTCCGGGTCGATTGGAAGCAACCCGCCGACTTTAACGTGGAAATGTCGGCAATATGTGCCAAGATTGTAGCAGGCGATACAAATCGCCCTCTTTGATCGTGCCCAGATGCCGACCACTGCCCGTCGACTTATCTTGTTAGCGCCCGAAAGGCCCAGAAGAAGAATGGGTTTCATGCCAATGTGTGCATCGTGTCTCGTCACTTTAACCATTGGCTGCCGTGAAACTTTGATACACTTTTTCGGCTGCGAAGAGCTGTAGGTTTGATGTATTCTCACGGTAAACGGGGACATCACCATGGACGCGGCCGCGCATATAGTTGTTGTTGATGATCACGGTGATATCCGGGATCTCGTTCAACAGTATCTTGAGCAACAGGGCTATAAAGTCACAGCCGTCGAAAGCGGCGCAGCCCTACGACGTCTGTTGGAAAAACAGACGGCGGATCTCATTGTTCTTGACGTGATGATGCCAGGGGAGGACGGACTTTCAGTATGCCGTCAGCTGCGTGCGTCCGCCGGGATCCCAGTGATTTTTCTCACCGCTATGGCCGACGACACTGACAGGATCATTGGCCTGGAGCTTGGCGCTGATGATTACGTCGTCAAGCCTTTCAATCCAAGAGAACTACTGGCACGCATTCGAGCGGTGCTGCGCAGATCCGGTAACCCTAATATGGCTCTCGCCGCGGCAAACCCGAAGAATGTCCGGGTGGGACCTTGGCGTGTGAATCTTGGTCGCCAGGAGATTTCTGGCGACGACGGCGTTGGCATTCCATTAAGTTCAGCGGAATTCCGGCTGTTAAAGGTCTTCATCGAGCGGCCGGGGCTAGTATTGAGCCGAGAGCAGCTTCTCGATCTAACAGTCGGTCGAACTGCTGACGTCTTTGATCGCACTATTGATAATCAAGTCAGTCGGTTGAGGAAAAAAATCGAAGACAACCCCAAAAACCCCTCAATCATCAAGACGCACTGGGGCGGCGGCTACAGCCTCTCCGTGGAAGTGGCTTCTGAATGATAAAGAAATGGACAAGAAGTCTCGCGGCGCAGTTTATCGGCTTCACCCTCGCGGCCTTGTTGATCGCGCAGGCCATTACATTCGTAATATCGTGGAACGAGCATTCGAAAGCATTGGATGCGGCCGCCAAGAGCGAGTTCTTCAGCCGCACTCGCACGATAACCCGCCTTGTCAATGACGCCGTTCCAAGTTCCAGGCAGCAGGTCCTCACCGCCAGCGAAACTGGAGACTCGCGTTTCTGGATGAGTGCTCAAGATCCCATGAGCGCGTCCGCATGGCGATTGGAGGCGGTGGAGCAATTCAGCAGGCCGCTTGAAAACTACGTTGACCTTGTGCGGTTCTTCGAAGGTGGGACGGCAGTGCCGCGGATTCCGAGCGCAAAAAAAGTCGCCTCATCCAACAATAGCGAAGATTGGAAGGCTCCGTTCCAGGAGCTATGGGCACTTCGCCAACCGGTCAAGTATCTTTATTTTGATGGAGCTCGCGGATACGGCATGGTCGTGAAGCTAGATGATGGCACGCATCTGAACGCGGCCTTCTATATGAAGCAAGGAAGCTGGTGGACCTCGACATCCTTAAGCTCGCTTGTTCTGACGGCTGCTGTACTCGCATTGATCGGGGTTCTTGTGGGCAACCGAATCGCCCGGCCTCTCAAAAGTCTGGCGATCGCTGCCGAGGCGCTTGGGCGGGGCGAGAACCTTCCACCTTTGGAGGAAACGGGGCCGGAAGAGGTTCGGCGAACCGCGTCTGCGTTCAATCGGATGCAAGCCCGCTTGCACAGGTTTATCGATGACAGAACGAAAATGCTTGCCGCAATCGGTCATGATCTGCGTACACCGCTCACTTCTCTTCGCTTGAGAACCGAGTTCGTGAAGGATGAGGAGATCCAGCGAAAAATGCTTGCGACCATCGAGGAACTGCAGGGCATGACTGAAGCGGCGATTGCCTTTGCGCGCGGCGAGTCAACAGAGGAAGAGACGCGTCCGATCCAACTTGAGGCTTTGATCGGCAGCATCTGCGACGATCAGGAAGATCTGGGGTACCCGGTGACTTTGGTTAGCGCCGACAAAATAACATATCGCTGCCGGCCCGACGGGCTTAGACGGGCGGTACGCAATATAGTTGAAAACGCTGTTCGATATGGAGGGGAAGCCAAGGTTTTGATTCTTCAAACGGCCGGCACGGTCGACATAGTCGTTGAGGATCGCGGACCCGGCATCCCTGAGGACATGAGAGAAAAGGTTTTCGCTCCATTTTTCAGGCTCGAGGTATCGCGGAATAAGCAAACTGGTGGGATTGGTCTCGGTCTGTCAATTGCGCGGGCAGTTGCTCGTCAGCATGGCGGCGATATCATGTTCGTCACCAAGGAGAACGGTATGCGGACAATTATTTCTCTACCACGTCATGACGATAGCGAAACAGGCCGAACTGCAAACGCAAAACGATGGAACGTTGGTGCAGCGATAATCGCCTCGCGCCGGCGACGACAAGTCAGGCCGATCAGTCTGCACACCAAGTGATCAATGGAGGCTCAGTGTTCTAAAAGCTTGGCCGGGACGCTAAAATCTACTGGTCCTAAGAAAGACCCTGCTGCCAAGCCTGATACACAGTCCTTATGCTAGGATGAAAACCCAGGCTGCGGGCGAGGGACGTATCGACATGCAGGTACCAGGGGTTTTCGAGAGGCTCGGAATTCGGCGCCAACCTGGATCCGACCATGCCCGCGAGTTCGTAGATGGAGGTGGGCGCCTCGTCGGCCAAGTTCACGATGCGCCGATCGAAATCACCTTTGAGCGCCATCGTGATTGCTTGTGCGATATCACGATGGTGGATCGTGCTCATGCGTTGGGCCGGATGCCAAGTGCTGACGTGCTTGGGAAGAGATTGGAGATGTCCGTCACCGTCGCCATAGACGAAGGGGAAGCGAAGGATGGACCAGTTCAACCCGCTTTCGCGCAGTTCCTTTTCCGCGGCAACCTTGCTTGCGGGATAGGCATGCTGGGGATCAACCGGGTCGTCTTCCCTTCCCGGATGCGGATTGTCCTTGTTGTAGACATGGCTGGTGCTCGACATGATGAACCGGGCGTCGGGAGCATGCGCCTTCACGGCGGCAATCAGGTTGCGTGTCCCATCGAGATTGCTCTTCCAGATGAGATCGGTGTCCCGCGTGCGGAAGACGGCCGCAAGGTGCACAATAGCGGAAACCCCTTGGACGGCGTTCGCCAGGGTTGAAGGGTCGAGAATATCGCCCGTTACGGCATCAATTTCTTCATCGCGGCTCTTGCCCGCCCGGAGCAGGGCTCGGCAAGCATAGCCGGTCTCCACCAACCGCGGCAGAAGTCGCTCTCCAACGAGCCCGGTGGCTCCGGTGATCAATACGGACATTTGCTCAATCCTTTCGCAACAGGGCCTGCAGTCGTTCGGTCGCTAATTTGAGGACACGGATGGTCGTTGCCAGATCGGCCTCGTCGATCCCGCCGAAGGCGGCATCGCGGATGAAAGAAAGATCAGGCATCCGGCGCCACAGCGCCTCGCCGGCGGCTGTCAAAGTCAGCAGACGTTGACGCTGATCGCCCCCATCCGCGGTCTGTGCGACCAGGTCCTTGCGGACGAGCGTGGCGATGATTCCGCTCAGGGTCGCGCGTTCCAGTTCGAGTGCGCGACCGAGATCACGCTGGACGGACGGGCCGTTGTTGACGAGATACCAGAGGACATACCATTGCGTGGATCCCAGATCGAAGGGCCGCAAGCGTTCGTCCATGAGAGCCCGGCCCGCGAAGTAACACCGCTTCGTCCATGCTCCCACGGAGAGAATTTTGGTGTCCGCCTGATCCCGCATGAAAAGCCCACTTATTTCGTTCGCTACCATACGATAATTGCAAGGTAGCGAACGAATGTCAAGGCTCGATGCGTCGGACTCGGATGAAGCGATCCCAAGGGGCCGGTCAGAAAGCTGGACAGCCGTCTTAGACGTAAGCGACGCGATGAGGCCGGCAATGACTGTGATGACGACGACGTCGTTGGGGCGTTATCGCCACCGCTTCACATGCTCGACGAGCGCCCGAAGCTTCGGAGCGAGATTGCGCCGGCTGGGGTAATAAAGAAAGAAGCCGGCAAACGGAGGGCAATAGTCCTGAAGGAGAGGGACCAGTTGACCGGATGCGACATAGGGTTTGAACGTGTCTTCCATACCGAAGGTGATGCCGCCGCCGGCACAGGCCGTGCGGATCATAAGCCACATGTCGTTGGTGGTGATCTGCGGGTCGACAGCCACGTCGAACTCGCGCCCGTTGTCGCCGAATTCCCAGCGATAGGGTGCGCTGTGCGGCGCCGGTCGCCAGCCGACACAACGATGCGCCGAGAGCTCGGAAGGATGTTGAGGCTTGCCGAAACGTTCGATGTAGGACGGCGCAGCGAAGGCGCCCTGGCGCTGGTCGCCCGAGACTGGAACGGCAATCATGTCCTGATCGATGACTTCGCCCAATCGCACCCCCGCGTCATAGCCTTCCGCGACGATGTCGAATTCCTCATCCGTGACCGTCACGTCGATCTGAACTGAGGGAAAGGCATCCGCGAAACGCGCCAGAAGCGGCCCCGAAATGAACTGCTCGGCGATGGACGACACTGCCAGCCTCAATAGCCCGTTTGGCGCACTGTCGCGGTCCGCCGTCGCGTCGAGCGCCAGTCCGACTTCGGAAATCGCCGGCGCCACCCGATGATACAGTCGTTCGCCAGCCTCCGTGAGACTGACACTGCGCGTCGTGCGCCGCACGAGCGCGACGCCCAGCCGATCTTCAAGACGTCGGACAGCCTGGCTGACCGCTGGCCGAGTGACGCCCAGATTCTCCGCGGCCACACGAAAGCTGCGCGCTTCGGCGACAGCCAGGAAAACGGAAATGCCATTTAGATCGATTGCCATTGGTTAGATAGTTTTACCAGAGCGGTCATCATTGGGCAAATTGTCCGATCTCATCGAGGCGCCTACTTTGGATCTCACGAACTAGGACGCGAGGCCTGTCGACGGTGCACGCAGCTTCATCGCCGGTCGATGGCTCTCATCAAGCTCTCAGCAGCCAGGAAAGGACTGTACCATGACCATTCTTCCGATACGCCAGTGGGTCGCCGGCGCGAGCCGTAGAGCTCTGATCACACTGGCATTGCTGTCGCTCGCCCTGCCGGGCACAGCTATTGCAAACGCCACGGCAACGCAGGTGCAGGCTGCGGACAGTGCGGCTATCGAGCAACGAAACAAGGCGATCGTCGAAGCCGCCTTCGAAAAATGGCGCGGAGGCACCTATGTCTTCGGGGAGCTCCTCGCTCCAGACGTCGTCTGGACGATCCATGGTTCCGGGCCGGTCGCCGGCAGCTATCGCAACCAGAAGGACTTCATCGAGAAGGCCTCGCGTCCCCTGACCAGCCGGCTCGCGACTCCGATCGCGCCGGAGGTGCACAACATCTTCGCCGACGGGGACACGATCATCATCCGCTTCGACGGAACGGCAACCACGACGTCGGGCGCACCTTATCGCAACCAGTTCGTCTGGATACTCAAGATGAAGGACGGCCTCGTCGTCAATGCGGAGGCCTTTCTAGACCTCGTTGCTTATCAGCAGGTGGTCGACAACAACGCCCCGCGGTCCCAATGACCGACGCCTGCGGTTCGGAAGACCTGAGCGTATGCCGACCGATAGCCGCGCATCCGTGCGCCATGGCTTCCAAACCGAGAACAGCAACGCTCAATGGAGCAGGACCATGCGACAGGCACTTGAAGCAATCAT
The DNA here is from genome assembly GCF_014193575.1 of Rhizobium sp. BK289. Classification (NCBI taxonomy): domain Bacteria; kingdom Pseudomonadati; phylum Pseudomonadota; class Alphaproteobacteria; order Hyphomicrobiales; family Rhizobiaceae; genus Rhizobium; species Rhizobium sp. BK289. The sequence continues at coordinate 55,324 of NZ_JACHZO010000018.1, read as the reverse complement.
CACGGCCACCCTTTCGATCCAACCCGCAGAAGCACAGGAGGCCAATCCGCAGCCGCAACATCCTTACGTTGGCACGTGGGTCACCGACGACAACCATGTTCGCCACGAACTTCTGCCGAGCGGACGCTATATCGAAGCCCGCGGTCAGCGCGAGCGAGCTTATGAGGGTCGGTATGAAGTAGACGGGACGCATATCGAGTATTGGGACGACACCGGCTTCACCGCTGATGGCGATTTCGTCGATGCCAACACTCTGCATCATGGCGGCATGATCTTGCGGCGCAAGCCGGCGACACCGTAAACACCGGGCGAGCCTGCGCGATGCGAAACGGGTCTGGGTGCCGCAGGTCTTCCTCAATCTACCTGATGGGACGGACGCCATTCACCGCCGCCCTGTCATCGTTGTTTTTCCACCTCTCGCAGGAGATCGATGAAGGCGCGTAACGTGGACGGCAGGTGCCGGCTGCGCGGATAATAGAGTGCCAGGCCCGGTATCGGCGGGCACCATTCATCAAGTACGGTGAGCAACTGGCCGGACGCCAGAAACGGCCGTGCGAAATACTCGGGCACATAGGCAATACCGCGCCCGTCCACCGCCGCCTGCACGAGAAGATCATTGTCATCGAGGGTGAGATTGCCCTGGACGTTGATCGCCACTTCGGCACCGCGTCTGGAAAATTCCCAGCGATAGCGCTTTCCACTGGGCAGACGTTGGCGGATGCAGCGATGCGCATGTAAATCGTCGGGCATGTTTGGCCTTGCCTTGCCGTCCAGATAGGACGGCGCCGCCACGGTGATGAAACGGACGTCGCCTCCGAACTTCACTGCGACCATATCTTTCGGGACGGCTTCCAGCAGACGTACCCCCGCGTCGAAACCTTGTTCCACGATATCGACGAGCCGACCTTCCGACACGAGATCAAGCTCGACATCTGGATAAAGATCCAAGAAGCGCGGCACCACGTCTGAGAGCAAGATGCGGGCACCGCTTTTGTTCGCATTAATCCTAAGTGTGCCGCTTGGAGTGCCGCGCTCCTCCGAGAACGTGTCGAGCGCCCGATCGAGTTCCTGCAGAACCGGGTCGAGTCGCGCGAGCAGGCGCGCGCCGGCCTGCGTCAGAGATACGCTGCGTGTCGTCCGATTGAAGAGGCGGACGTCCAGCTTTGCTTCCAATCCGATGATCGCGTGGCTGAGGGCGGAGCGCGAGACCCCCATGATGTCGGCCGCTCTGCGGAAGCTTTTGTGATTGGCAACCGCGGCAAAAGCGGCAAGGTCATTCAGACTAGGGCGCATCATTCGTGATTTATCCTCACCACTTCATCTCAAATTGGCAGCCTTATATCACCAATCGTGCGGGTCTACATTCGGCGATGAACAGATGAGGAAAATCACATGCCAAAGACATGGTTCATTACCGGCGCTTCTTCCGGACTCGGTTTCGAAATGGCGCAGCAGTTACTCGCCCAAGGGCACAAGGTGATTGCAACGCTCCGCCGCTCAGGACCACTGACGCAACTTGAGCAGGAATATCGCGAGCACCTGGATACCATTCAGCTTGATGTGATCGAGCCGGAGAGCATTGTCTCGGCCGTCGAAGGAGCCTTTAAGCGGCATGGCCGCGTAGACGTGATCGTCAGCAACGCGGGCTATGGCCTGTTCGGTGCTGCGGAAGAGCTCACGAATGAAGAGATCGACCGGCAGATCGCCACCAATCTTACCGGATCCATTCATCTGATCCGTGCTGCACTGCCCCTTCTTCGAAAGCAAGGCGGCGGGCGGATCGTTCAGGTCTCGTCCGAAGGTGGGCAGATCGCGTATCCCGGGTTCAGCCTCTATCATGCGACCAAGTGGGGCATCGAGGGCTTCCTCGAAGCCGTGGCACAGGAAGTGGCTCCGTTCGGCATCGACGTCATCATCGCCGAGCCGGGACCAACCGGCACGAATTTCGGAGCCAATCTCGTCTGCGCGAAACCGATGGATGCCTATGACGAAACTCCTGCCGGCGCCGTTCGCCGGGCGATCACTGAGGGTAGCTTCGAAATCAGGGGAGATGCGGCGCGCACCGTGTCCGCAATCATAACAGCCGCCGAGAGCGAGACGCCGCCATTGCGGCTGGCGCTGGGCAGCACGGCCTATTCCTCGATCTCACAGGCGCTGTCCGCGCGCCTCGCCGCCCTTAAGGCGCAGCGGGGAGTGGCGAATTCCGCCGATAGGCAGGATCTGTGAAGTGCAGCAACGGCTGGGACACACAGATCTCACGCACAGGAAAGGAAACAGCATGTCCGTTCAATCAGCTATATTGGCGCTTGTGTTGACTGTGTCATCTTCTGCATCCGCGCAGACAGCAGCGGAGAACCAAGTCGTCGGAACCTGGCGTATGATGTCGGCGACGATCGACCCCGGCGGCAGAAATATCGCTGCTTATGGAGAAAAGCCCAACGGGCTTCTCGTCTTCACGCCCGATATGCACTTCGTGGAAGTTCTGACCGACGCCGATGTCCCGCGGTTTGCTTCCAATGTCCGCGGTGGGGGGACGGACGATGAAAATCGCATGGCCATGTCACGCAGCATCGGGTTCTTCGGCACCTACACCATCGATGAGAAGGGAGAATTCAGCGGAAACCGCGTCGAGGGATCGACATTCCCGAACTGGATTGGCAGCGTGCGAACACGTGATGATCTCACGCTCGTCGTCGATGGCGACCGCATGACTGAACAATTCCGCAGGCCGGAAGGCATCGAAATCAGGATCGAATGGCAGCGGGTCAAATGAGGCACTGAAGGGCGGTTCCCCTGAGGCCTCGACCTTCGAGCGTGCGCCATTCAGTCCTTCGCCTCCCAGTCGTAGCTTCTCATGAAATCGAGAAACGCACGCATGGCGGCGCTCGGAAGTCGGCGGCTGGGGTAGTATAGAAACCAATGCGGCAAGGTCGGGCTCCAGTCGGAGAGAAGCTCCACCAGCCGGCCGGTTTGGATATGCGGCTTCGCATAGTCGTCGAAGACATGGGCTATTCCTCTGCCCGCCAGCGCAGCTTGCAGTTCATTGTGTGCGGAGCTGACCGTCAAGCGGCCGGTTGGAGTGACTTCGATCTCTTCGCCCCCCTCGGAAAATCGCCAGGTAACGAGGGTGCCACCTGGGAAACGACGTCTTATACAGTCGTGATCAACAAGCTCGTGTGGTGTCTGCGGCTCTCCGCACCTCTTGATGTAGCCGGGCGAGGCGACGATTGCATAACGAAGCGCGGGCCCGAGTGGCAGCGCGATCATGTCCTGGGCCAGCTGCTTGCCGAACCTGACGCCGGCATCGAAACCCTGTTCTACGATATCGATGACGGCCGCATCGCTGATGATCTCGATCTTCACCTCGGGATAAACGTCCATGAAGTCGAACACCAGTGGGCAAAGAAAATGATCGACAGCCGGCGCCGGCGCGTTGATCCTAAGCGTTCCAGACGGACTATCCCGTAATTCGTCCACCTCGGCGATGGCGAGCCGGATGTCGCTCAGTGCAGGCGCCAGACGTTCCAGAAGGCGCTGTCCTGCCTCCGTTGGGAATACGCTCCTCGTCGTTCGGTTGAGGAGCCGGATACCCAGAGCCTCTTCCAGCCCATTCATCGTTTGGCTCAAGGCCGACGACGACACGCCTCGCTCATGTGCGGCTGCGCGGAAACCACCACAGCGCACGATGGCCACGAACACATCGAAGCTGTCCAGGCGAATAGGATCCATTGCAAAGTTTTTCTAATCAAGCCGATAAACTTAAAGCAGGTTATCAGATCAATTGCCCCATGTCATGGTTGATGCCGAGCTCAACGCGGTGCTTGATGTTTGCTTTCACGGTCAATTCGACCCGTGCGAAGCGATGAAGCAATTGAGCGCCCACACGGAGGAAAACCTGATGAGTGCCTTTACCCTCAACAGACGTGCCATCATGCTGTCCGCTGTCGCCGGCGCATCGACCATGTTCATCCCAAGCCTGGGTGGCTCCAGCAGCGCCAACGCCCAGGCCGCGTCCCCGGTGACGGGCAATGCCGGTCACTACCGCTTCCGCGTCGGAGACATCAGCGCGACTGTCTTGAGCGATGGTGTGATTGGTGGCCCGCCTCGCGTCTATGCCAGCAACGCGCCGGAAGCCGAGCTTCAGGAGGTCCTGCGTCAAGCATTTCTGCCGACCGACCACATGACCCTCAATCTCAACACCCTGCTAATCGAAACCGGCGGTCGACGGATTCTGATCGAGGCCGGAGCCGGCAAGACCATGGGCCCGAATGGCGGCCGTATCTTCGATAACCTCGCGGCGATCGGCCTCGGTCCTGCAGACATCGATGCGATTGTCGTCTCGCATACCCATCCCGACCACGTCGGCAATCTGAGAACCGCAGACGGCGGCAAGGCCTTTCCCCGCGCCACGGTGTTTGTTCCGAAGGCCGACTGGGACTTCTTCGTCCGCACCGATCCGGATCTCTCCTACATGCCTGTGCCGGAGGAATTCCGTTTGCGCTTTGCGGCAAACATCAAGAACAGCCTTGGGCCGTTTGCGAACGATGTCGAGCTTTATGAAGCCGGCGCCGAGATCGTGCCGGGTCTGACGACGATCGCCGCATCCGGTCACACGCCGGGCATGGCCACCTTTCTCGTCCATTCCGGGAGCGACCAGTTGCTGCTGACAGCAGACCTTGCCTATCACCCTGTTGTCAACGTCGACAGGCCCTGGCTTCCGGGCCCGGACCGGGACAAGGAAACGGCCTTTTCCTCGCGCCGGCGCATTTTCGACAGGGCGGCCGCCGAGCGCATGCCCGTTCTTGGCTTCCACTATCCGTTCCCCGGCCTCGGCCGGATGCTGAAGACCGATGGCGGCTACGCCTGGGTTCCCGCCAACTGGCAGTTCTGACGCTCAGAAACAGGAAACACCTATGGAACAGTTGAATATCAACAGACGCGGCTTTCTCGGCACGATGGGTGCGGCGGCAACAGGGTTGGCTCTCGCCACCCACGCTACCGCGCAGACCTCGGGAACGAATGCGGCGTTGTCAGCTTCTGGAGCAAATCAGGATGTCCTGACTCGCACATTGCCACGCACCGGCGAACGGGTCACTGCCCTGGGTCTCGGAACCTTCCTGACCTTCGACCTCAAGCCCGGGGATCGCCGGGACGCTCTCCGCCAAGTCTTCAAACGTTACGTCGCCGCAGGCGGCCGCGTGGTCGACACATCACCTCTCTACGGCTCGGCCGAAGTCAGCGTCGGCCAGTTCATGGGCGAGTTTGAAGGATCCGACGAGTTGTTCCTCGCCAACAAGGTCTGGTCGAGGGGAGAATATCTTGGAGACGAAAGCCACGCGATCGAAAGCTTTCGGCAGTCGCGCATGCGGACATGGCGTGACACAATCAATCTCATGCAATGCCACAGCATCACCAATGCGCCGGTCATCATTCCGCTGATGAAAGCCTGGAAGAAGGAAGGGCTCATAGGCCACGTCGGCGTGACCCACCACGAGTCGGCGGCGCAGGACCAGTTGCTGGCCATCATCCAACGCGACGATGTCGGTTTCATCCAGACCAACTACTCGATCTTCAACCGCGACGCAGAGAGGCGCTTGCTGCCGGCCGCCGCCGACAAGGGCGTCGGCGTCCTGATCAATCTGCCGCTCGAAAAGGCGCGGCTGATGAAGGTAGTCGAGGGGCAGCCGCTTCCCGGTTTCGCAGCCGAATTCGGTGCGACGAGCTGGGCGCAGTTCTTTCTGAAATGGGTCATGGCGCATCCGGCCGTCACGAGCGTACTTTGCGGTACGTCCAACCCCGACCACATGAGCGACAATGTCCAGGCGATGACGGGGCCGCTACCTGACGAGCGCATGCGCGCCCGCATGGTCGCACATATGGAGACCCTTCCCGGCTTCGGCTCCATCGGTACGATGCCGTGGTATCCCGGCAAGGAGAACATGTATTCCGGCCTGATCCGAGAGGCACAGGCCAACGCCGCGCAGCGCCTGCAGTAACGGCGCGTCGATTAACCCGCCATCACACCGGGAGACCGGACTTGCCCTCCACCAGACGCTCGCTTCTGATGGCCTTTCTGACGCTGCCTCTCATCGAGGCGGCGAGAATGAGGGCGTTTGCGCACGTCGCTCCCGAACTGCCGCTCACCCCCGCATGTGACGATGAAGACGAACTGACCCTCGAACGGGAAGCCGGTCCCTTCTTCAGGCTGAACTCACCGCTCAATCGGGATCTCTATTCGGATGCACCCGGAGGCGAGCGAATAACCGTCGCCGGTTTCGTGTTTGACAATCGTTGCCGGCCGCTTGGCGGCAGCCTTGTCGAAATCTGGCACGCGGACGAAAACGGCGACTATGACAGCGTGGGCTTCCGCTTGCGCGGATACCAATTCGCCGACACGCAGGGACGCTGGTGGTTCAACACCATCGTGCCCGCGCTATATCCCAGACGAACGCGTCACTTCCATTTCAAGGTCCAGCGTCCCGGTGGGCGCCTCCTGACCACGCAGCTCTATTTTCCCGGCGAGGCGAGGAATGCCGGAGACAGATTGTTTGATGAGGCACTGCTCCTCGACATCAAGCAAACCGGCGATGGAAAGTTTGGACGGTTCGATTTCGTGATCTAACGAGGAAAGCCGCTAGGGAGGGGAGTGTTTAGTCGCCAGCCTACTTTTTCCAAATTCGGCCATTGAGCTCTTTTACGGAGCCTCGTTGACAGAGACAAGCCGTCCTCACGCATTATTGGTTGTTTGAAATTGCTTGCCGGACGTCGTGATGCCCGACGTCCAAACACAGCAAGGGTTCAAATCAGGCGTTGAAGCCCGCGTCTACACTGAGAACCGCGCCGGTAATCAGACTTGCAGCGGGACCCGCCAGGAACGCCACCGCGCTGGCGACTTCACGGGGCTCGCCGAAGCGCCCAAGCGAGGTGAGGCTCCTCTGATAGTCAGCATTCTCACCATTGGCGGGATTCATTTCCGTGTCAGTTGAACCCGGTAGAACGAGATTGACGGTGATGCCTTGAGGTCCGAGTTCGCGCGAAAGGCCCCGAGTGAACGACAGAAGTGCCGACTTCGACATCGCGTAAGCCGTCACACCCGGGAAAGGAACGCGCTCTGCAAGAGAGGAGCCGAGAGAGATGATCCGGCCACCGGATGAAAGATGCGGGATTGCTGCCTGCGCAAAAAGGACCGGGGCGCGAACGTTCACATCAAGCATGGCCTGCAGGTCGACGAGTGCCAGATCCGCGGTCATGCCGGCGGTTCCGATACCCGCGCTGTTGACGAGGATATCAAGCCCTCCAAGTGTGTCGACGGTCTGGCCGACGGCGCGGCGGATGGCGTCCGGGTCGGCACTGTCGGCTTGAATGGCAAGCCCACTGCGGCCTTTTTCCTCGATGGTCTTGACCACTGACGCAGCCCTGTCCGCCGAACGCTGATAGGTGAAGGCGACATCCGCGCCCTTCTCAGCAAGAGCAATTGCAATCGCAGCGCCTATTCCGCGAGAGCCGCCGTTCACCAAGGCGCGTTTTCCAAGCAATTCCATGATCTTTCCTTTTATGCAGTGATCGATGTAGAAATACGTATGGCCATTGCAAACCGCCGTCAACTGAATTATGCAGTGGTCGATGCACAATAATTCTCCATCGTCACCTAAAGCTTCAGAACGGCCCCTCCGCTCGCGCGGTCGACCGCGAGAATTCGACCGCGTTACAGCACTCGCCAAAGCGACAAGACTTTTTTGGACCAAAGGCTACGAGGCAACTTCCATCGCTGATCTGACGGATGAGATGGGGATCGGCACGAAGAGCCTCTATGCTGCCTTCGGTTCGAAGGATGAGCTCTATGCCGAAGCGCTTAAGTACTATTACACGACCTACGAGGGGCTCGTATGGACGCGGTTCAGAAAGGCGTCCACTGCGAAAGAGGCGGCTCTCGCATTCCTCGAGGATTCCGCGGTCGCGATGACCGGTGGAGATTGCGATCTGCCTCGCGGGTGCATGGCGACACTCGCCACCGTGGGCAGTGAAGGACACTCCGACCTGAGCGAACTCATGCGAGCGACCCGCGCAGGTGGTTTCGACATCCTCAAGGCGCGCTTTGACAGAGCAAAGAGCGACGGTGATCTTGTCCCCTCGGCAGATACGACGAGGCTGGCAAGGTTCGTGCAGATCGTCCAAAGCGGCATGGCGATCCGCGCTCGCGATGGAGCGGAACGGGTCGAACTGCATGCCGCGGCGGAAATGGCGCTGTCCGGCTGGGAGAATATGGCCGGTAACGTCGATCAGCACGCGGAGCGCAGGGCCTGAGCGTCGACCCGAACCGATAAGAATTTTGGATGGTTCAACTCTGCTCTTCTTATGAAGAGCGGAACGAGCTTTCTGCGAAACGGCTTGGCGAGCAGCCGACGGCGCGGGTGAAGGCAGTGCTGAACGCACTTGCCGACTTGTAGCCAATTGAAAAGGCGATCTCCTCCACCCTTGCCGTCCCAGACTTGAGGGCCTCCTTCGCAAGCGCCATGCGCCACCGCAAAAGATACGAGATTGGTCCGATCCCGACGAGCGATTGGAAACGGGTAGCCAAAGCAGAGCGGGAAACACCGCAAAGCTTTGCCAGAGCTCCGACCGTCCAATCTTGCCCAACATTTTCGTGCATGGCCCGAATGGCTTTGGACGTAACGGGGTCGCGAAGGCCGGCGAGCAGGCCCGGACCGGCGGCTCCCTGACTTTGTTCCGGAAAATCCGAGGCCGGCATCCTGAGAATCTCGACCAGCGTCAGTTCGACGAGACGGATGATGATGAATTCGCTTGCCGGCCCAGGGTCGCGGGCTTCGGATTCTATTAGCGTGAGCAGGTTGTGAAGCCGGTGGAGTTTGGGCGAATGCGAGGGTATCTGAACCATGGGCGGAAGAAGCCCTGCCAGGAGATCCTCGTTGGCTGCTGAGAACAGAAATTTGCCCATGTGGAGCGAAATCTGCCTTTCCGGACCGGAGCCCAGCTTCAAGCGGCCCCCCTGTTTAGCGGCCACCGCGGCGACGCTGTCCAATGGCTCTACTTCCTGACTTGAGGTCAGTGTAAAGGAAAGCGTTGTGCGCAGCAGCACGAAGTCGCCCTTTTCCAGCAGCAACGGATCGCAACCGGGTCGTATCAACTGACAATTGCCGCCTTCTATCCAGAAAAACAAAAGATCTCCCAGCGCCGGAAAGCTCAGGCCCCAGTCACCGGCGGCGTCCATGCCTCTACCCAAAAGAGCAGCGCGCGGTTGCAGCAGTCGAATTAGATCAAGAAAAGGATCCATTTTTGGGCTTTAGATAAAGTCTTCTGGAGTCTGCATTATGGAGCGTGCAGAAGCGATAGCATAGTTTGCCGGAGGATTTCACGAGACCCCTATACCTCGGGGCCGTTTCACCGGAGAATAATGTTGATCAAAGTCACTGCCGCCGATATTGACCGTTTTCTTGCCGAAGACGACGGCCAGCCCATCGTCATGCTGAACCTGCTTCGGTTCAAAGCTGACGGCGGAAGGCAGCGTTATCTCGACTACCTTGCCATGGCCGGTCCCATCGTTGCCCGCTACGGCGCCGAAATCCTTTTTGCCGGCGATGGGGCGACCGCACTCTGCGCCGAACCCGGCCAATCCTGGGATGCGGTGGCGCTGGTGCGCTATCCAAACCGGTCAACTTTCGTCGATATGATCGCCGACCCGGCCTACGCCGTTGCCGATCCAATCCGGATGTCGGCTCTGGAAGAAGCGGTGCTGCAGCCGATTAGCGTGATGAAACTCTGACGCAACTGGCGCTCTCGCATCCGAAAGGCTCAGGATCGTGCAGCTGAGTCCTTCTACCATAAGGTAACAGATCTAGACGCTTCCGATTGCACGCCCTGCCGCAGTCTTCGTCGCGTGATGCGATAGACGGCTGCGGGCGGGATATTGGCAAAGGTCCAGCCGACATACGTCGCCTTCAGGCCTAGACGGTCGAGCAAGGGTCTGGCAATCGGACATCGCGGTCCGTAGGTGAATTGGTAGAATGCTCCATTATGGCGTAGGAGCGAAAATGCCCCTTCCACGATCGCGAGCACCTTGCGCGACGGCATCGATAGAAGAGGAAGGCCGCTGACAACAGCACCCACAGGCGCCTTCGCGTGAATTGGCAACTTTCGCAACCGAGCAGCATCCATCTGAACAGTTCTTGCGGCTGGAAAGCGGTTGCTGAGCTGGTTCGCGAATTCCGCACCATATTCGACCAGCACGAGATTTTCTTCGGCAACACCCCGTTGCAGCAAGGCTTCCGTAAAGACCCCGGTTCCAGGACCCAACTCGATGACTGTGCCCGTCTGCGCCGATATCTCTGCGGTCATAAGGGAAGACAATGCGCGCCCTGACGGAGTGACGGAGGCAACGCGAAGGGGAGCAGAAAGCCACGCCCGAAAAAACAAAAATGCATCTGCAGTTCGGTTCATCATCGCTTGCTTGCTCCAAAAGCCGGGCGCGCTCGATATCGCCGCTGAAGCCGCCACACCGAGGCGACGAGCAGTTCCGCAGTAACAAGCAGGATCAGTATTTTCAGGGCGAGTGCGGACGAATTAATGCCGGGGATGGCCAGTACAGCCAGGTAACCGCCGGCAATAAACAAGCCGTTCCACAGGACGATGCCGATCGATGCGCCAGCGACAAACCGCAGCGTACTTGTGCCTAAAAGCCCAGCCGCCACCGGCGAGATCAATCGCACGGTAGGAATGAGCTGCGACAGGATCGTCAGCGCCCGTTCACGCTCGCGCAGGGAGGATAGTGTCCAGTCGATACGGGGTCGTGATAGTCCCACCCATCCACCGACAGAGTAGAGAAGCGCCGAAGTCCGCTTTTTTCCGACTGCACGCACGAGAAGATAGAGGCCGAGAGCTCCGATCAAGCTTCCAACCGTCGTCCCGATGACGGCAGTGTGGAGCGACCAGACCTCATCGTCGGCCGCAATACCTATGGCGACGAGGACCCCATAGGAGGGCAGGGCAGGCAAGAAACGCTCCGCAAGCCCGATCGCGAAGAGACCAAACATGCCATATAACGCAATCCAGCCGACAAGATTTCCGAGCGGGTCCATCTCTCACCCCTCCCGTCTGATCGTTGTCTCGTCCAGACTGGAGCGCTCGGGAAGAGGAACCTGCGCACTGAACGAGATGCCCGTGAGCTTCTCTGAAATCTCCCACAGCCTATGCGCCACATGCTTTTCCATCGCCTGTCGCGGAATCTGTGCTTCCGTTGGGTGACCACGGGTCTCGCTTAGCCTGTCAGGCCCGTAATAGCCGCCGCCGCGGGCATCGGAAGACGTAGCCGCAAACAGAGTCGGCAACGCGCCTTGTGCAACAGGCTGAAACAAAAACCACAAGAACGTCCTGAGGAGGCCTTGGGCACTATGGCGCCCAGGGGCATTGTGAAGCAGATCGGTGCGCGATACGCCTGGGTGGGCAGCGATACTGGTAACCCGCCAGCCCGCTTCTTCGCTCCGCCGTTGCAGTTCGAACGCAAACATTAGACATGCCAGCTTCGACTGAGTGTAGACAGGCATCGGCTTATAGCCACGCTCCGCTTGCAGGTCGTCGAAATTGATTGCGGCGCTTGCGCTTCGAACAGCAATGCTGGAAAGCGTGACGACCCGCGGGTACTGTGCCCGCATGAGCAGCGGCAGGAGCTGGCCCGTCAGGGCAAAGTGGCCGAGGTAGTTGGTGCCGAACTGCAGTTCGAAGCCGTCTTTGGTCGTCTGACGCGTCGGCGGCGTCATCACGCCGGCATTGTTGATGAGAACATCAATATGGTCGCGCGTTTCTTTCAGTCTTTTCGCCAGCGCCTCGATCGATGCGAGGCTGGCGAGGTCGACGATTTCAAGAGTGACCGATGACTGCGGCGCCCTTTCCTTGATGCGCCGAACGGCTTCGGCGCCTTTCGTTGGATTGCGCCCCGCGATGATCACGTCGCCACCGGCTTCAGCCATCGCAACTGCATCTTCGAAGGCCAGACCGCCCGTTCCGGTGATCAAGATCGTCCGGCTCTTCTGAGATGGCATATCGTTTAGTGTCCAGGGTTGTGGCATCGTCCATTCCTTCTGTTTCTAATGGGGCAAAAGCCGTCCGCCGAAGACGTGTTGTTGGAGCATGCCTTCGGCGGACGGACGGGAGATCGCCGTGGGGTGAAGCGACCTTTCGCGGCTCCAGAATGGGGTGGTTCCGGATCCGAGCCTATTCGATGGTATCGACCGACCTGCCGAGGCGGCGCCCGGCCCCTTCACCTCATCCAGGCCGGATGTTCGGGAGTTATCTCGCTGACAGCGTCCGGATCGACGACGTCAGCGCCAATACACGCCGCAGCGGTTGCCCATCAGGCGATGCCGCCATTCGCGAAGATGTTTTGACCATCGATCCAAGCCCCGTCCTGCGAGCAGAGAAGGCCGATAACATTGGCGATATCTTCCGGCTGACCCAGGCGACGAAGCGGGGTAGCCTCCGGTATGCCGCGAAGTGCCTCTTCCCCATGCTGGCGCAGGAGTTGAGTGTCGACGGCACCCGGCGATATCGCATTGACCGAAATGTTGCGGCCGCCCAGTTCCTTGGCAAGAACGTTTGAATAGATCTCCTGCGCCGCCTTGGTTGCAGCGTAGGCCGCCGTGGCGGGAGGGCTCATTTTGATGATACTTGAGCTCAGGCTAATGATCCGTCCGCCATCGCGGACCCGTCGTGAAGCCTCGCGCAACACGTTGAAACTTCCTTTGACGTTGGTGGCCATCATCCGGTCAAAGGCCTCGTCGGTCATCTGAGCGAAAGGACCAACGTTCATGATGCCGGCATTGTTGACGACGATGTCGACGCCGCCGAAGGCTTCGTCATTGGCATCGAAAAGAGCTTTGACTGCAGCTGGATCCGCAACGTCCCCCTGGCGGACGATGGCGCGACCGCCAGCCGCCTCGATGTCGCGCACGACCGCTTCGGCAAGATCCCGGTTCGTCAGATAGTTCACCGTCACAGCATACCCATCTCGCGCCAAGCGTCGGGCCGTCGCGGCGCCAATGCCGCGCGAAGAGCCGGTGACCACCGCGCCACCCTTGTCGCCGAGTCGCGTGCCAGCGTCGGACGTCTGCGCCGACGCAACGCTCGCCATGGCGAGAGCTGAAGGAACAGCGGCGGCCAGAGCCAGAAACGAGCGGCGAGAATTATCGGTATTAGACATCGTGGTATCTCCTTTGAGAAAGTTTCGAGGTGCCGCAGCCGTTGTCCGCAGCCGCGCTTCGCGCTCAGCGCTGGCGAAGGAAATTCGCGATCCGCTGGTCTGCGATCAGGTAGACAATCCCCGCCATGACGCTCGCCAGGGGTACGATGAGCAAACCGAGCGCGAGGCCATTGGGAATGTCGGCTGCTGTGGCCGCATCGCTGACGATGCCGACGATCAACGGGCCAAGCGCCGGACCGGCAAGACCGGAGCCGATCATGACGAGACTGGTCGCCTGTGCCTGACGCCCAGGACCGGCGATCAGATGCGCGGCGCCGAAGCCCCACGGAAGCATGAATGAAAACGAGAGCATTCCAGGCACGAAGAGTGCAATGGACATCCAGCCGGTCGGTGCAAACAGCGCCGCAGTCGTCGTTGCGCTGGCGATCAAGAATAAAATCGCCGGCGGACCGAGCACCTTGCCGGTGCCTGAGCGGACAGCATGATCAAACCAGCGTCCCCCGCCCAATGTCCCGATGATCCCCATCAACCCTTGCAACATGCCGAACGAAACGCCGACCTCTGTCGCGGTGAAACCGTAGGTGCGGATCAGAAACGGTATGGAAAAGGCGTAGAAAGGGGCACCTGCGAAGCCCAGGAAAATGGCGCCAGTGAACCAGCGGAACGCCGGAGACGACAACAGGTCAAGGCTGGTTCGCAGGAAGGGTTCATTGCGAGCGGCTTTGCCGTGAAGCGGTGGCGTGGGACCGGCGACAAGAATTGTTAGCAACCCGATCAAGATGCCGATGGCTCCGGCACCCATTAAAACCACGCGCCAGCCGAAGACGTCTGCAATCGCGCCGCCTGCGGCAAATCCCACCATCGTGCCGAGTGGGATGCCCATTGCGAACAGACCAATAGCGAGGCCGCGGCGCTCAGGTCGGATTTTGCGGACAATGAGAGCATGACCTGCGGGGACGGCGCCAGCCTCGCCGAACGCGACACCGAAGCGTGTGAGGGCGAGGAACATGAAACTGGCTGCAAAACCACCGAGTGTTGTCATGACGCTCCAGATCAGGACGCAGGACACCAGCACGAACCGCGGAGATCTCCGATCTGCTGCACGGGCAAGCGGCAAAGAGAGAAGCGCGTAGCAAACCGCGAAGGCGAGGCCGGTCAGTAGGCCCATCTCGGTGTCGGTCAGCGACAGGTCCGTTTTGATTTTCTCCACAAGGATGAAGGGAAGGATCCGATCGATCTGCGAGAACGCATTGATCAACAGAAGCACCATGCATATGGCGGCCATACGCAAGCCTTTTACATATTCCCGGCTGGAGGCATCAGGCGGTCCTCGTGTCTCTAAAGGGTCTATTGACCGAGCGACAATTTCTGTCATCTTGGGGTCACTCCTCGCTTGGTTGCATCCTTAAGCTAGATGGAGTGTCCAATGACCAGAATGCCCGAACCTTCAAGAAACTTGCCTATTCCTGCAGGAGAGGCGATGATGCCGGCGAGGAGCCACGTGTTGCCGTGGCCCCTGAAACAGCCGGAGCCTCGCTTGAATACCCCATTGCTCTCAGCCGTCACCGCCTACATCGAAGAACAGGGTGGTGGGCAAGGCCTGTTCCCGACGGCCATAGAAGGTTTCAATATCGTCCGCTCGTTTCAGTCGATGATGCCGATGCGAAACATCTATCGGCCGTCGCTCTGTGTCGTGCTGGAAGGGGCGAAGGAGTTGCAGTTCGGCGATGAACATCTCAATTACCGCAGCATGGAGTGCCTGGTCGTCAGTGTTGGCGTCCCGGCAACCGGAAGGATCGTGGAGGCAAGTTCCGCAACGCCTTATGTTGGCGTTTTGATCGACTTCGATGTGGCAACTGTGCGGCAAGTCCTTGAACAGTTGGACACACCGCCAGCCCAATCGGAAACGACCGGTCCTTGCGCTTTTATCGCCAAAGTTGATCAACCACTTGCCGACTGCATCCTCCGCCTGGTTCGGCTGCTGGAAACGCCGAAGGCAATCCCGATCCTGGCGCCTTCGATCGTGCGCGAGATTTGCTATTGGCTGTTGAGTGGCCCACATGGCGGAGAGATCTGCAAACTTGCCTGCCCGGAATCAAACATCGAGCGTGTTGTAAGAGCCGTAGCCCTTTTGCACACTAACTTCGCGGAAACTTTGCGCGTAGATCAATTGGCTGATGTCGCGCGGATGAGCCCGTCTTCGTTTCACCAGCATTTCAAGGCGCTGACCTCGATGACGCCACTTCAGTTCCAGAAGCAACTCCGCCTGTTGGAGGCCCGCCGCCTCATGGTCACGAAGGCTGCCAATGTTGCCGAAGCGGCCTACAAGGTGGGGTATGAGAGCGCGTCTCAGTTCAGCCGAGAGTATTCAAGAACCTTTGGCATTGCGCCCAAACAGGATGCTTTGAATCAACAGCGCCTCCACAATGAATATGCCAGCCGCACCATACGATCCGCATAGTCGCCTCAGGAAACAGTCTGCAACGAAGATACAAGCAGGCCGAGGTGAGCCTGAACCGCCCAATCGGCTGTATCTGAAGACAGCGGAATCGACACCTATTGCTCTCGACCCAGTTAGCCGGGAGTACAAATTCAAATCAGAGGCCATTATTCGGGGGCCAAGATTCGGTTGTGGCGTTGGTAAAACCTGTCCATGCAGGTACGACGCGAGTGCTCGCATTAACGCGCTAAGAAAGGCGACGCATGGGCGGACGCAAGTCGTTGCCGGAGACTTCCCGAAAATCGCAGAGACTGTGGTGACATTGGGTCTGACTGCGGCTGAATAGGTATACCTTCTTTGAAAAGCCGATATCGGCAACTGTCGGATTGGATTTAAGAAGTATACGCATCGTGGCTCGGAAAGCCGCTGACATATCACCACGGAGGAAAAAGGACTTGACGCTGGTGGCTATCGACAAAGCGATCTCCAGGTCCCAAAAGCCTATGAGGGACCCTTCAACCCTATTCATCGGCAATGCGAGATCTCGTTACAATTAGATACATATCGCGTTGCCGCGAGGAAAATCCTGCGACAAGCTCATGATAGGTCGCCTCATGCAAAAAATCAGATGCGATGTTGTGAGGTGAAGTGCATGAAAGGCCACCGCGAAGATTACATCCGACGCTTGCGTTATACTCCTTATAGCATTCTCCGGCGATTGCTCGCTGACATATTGCTCTTCGCCCTGTTTGTTGGAATTGGCTTGATGATCAATTCCCTGGCGGCTTGATTATTCACTGCCAGCACTTGCATCCTCTCCTTCTGGCGAGAGAAGTGAACAAGTATTGATCGATCTCAAAGGAACAGCGCTGGGACACCGCTCCACGGAGAGCCTTGATGAACACGTCTTCGATGGTTATATGCCATGCCAGATTAGCCGCCATCGACTTCACACGGATACCATTAAGGGCGTCTTGCAGTGCCATGAAATGAAATGGTGAGGTCATTGTCCGAAGAACTTCCCACCGTCTGGACCGGATCCGTCATAGGCAGCACCTTTCTTGAAACGGTCTGAGGTCGGTATATCCGGGCTAAAAATAACTCGTGGAGCCGCTATCGAGTGGTTCCGCTTCCTGGCCAGCGGCTTCTACGCGAACGCGGTTAAGGCTGACGATAGTTCCTCATAATACAGCGCTTAGCTCTCTCACCTCAGCGCGTCGACGGTTCTGATCCCATCAAGAGCGCCAGTTTCGGCAGCCAGACTCGACCTGATTGAGACTGACGGTCTGGTGCTGGCTTGACCGATCACAAGTTTAGTCAGTTTGGCCACCGCTGGATTGGCGCACAACCAGTCGGCATGGCAGGCGCGTAATTCCTGCGGGAACGGTTTCGCCTCTTGTGAGACTTAGGATGGTGAGACCGGCACTGTGCCCGATCTCCTTCAATTCCATATCGATCGTGGTCAGTGGCGGTCTGGTTTGCCGAGAAATGACTTCCCAGTTATCGAAGCCGACGACCGCGATGTCTCCCGGGACGGTGAGATTCTTGTCACGCAATGCGTCGATTACGCCACGGGCAATTTCATCGTTCCCGCAAAATACGGCGTCGGGCCAATCACCGCCGCGCGACAATATCTGCTCGATGGCTTCGTGGCCCCATTCTTCTGACCAGTCTCCATAAAGGACTACGGCGCCAGGGCCGACACAGTCGCGATAGGCCTTCGCGCGGACGCGCACCGCAAGGTAATCCTCTGGTCCGGTTATGTGCGCGATCCGCGAATGGCCCAAAGCCTGTAGATGCTCGACCGCAAGGCGAGCACCTTGGGCATCGTCGGGAAAGAAGCTGATACTGTTTTCTGGACCCTCGGCAAAAGCATAGACGACGGGTATCGAGAGCTTTGCAAGCTCTGGCGGCGGTTTCAGGTCAAGGCGGGTTGCCGTGAAGATGATGCCGTCCACCTGCCTGTCCAGGAGCGTTTCGAGATGCAATCGAGCAAGGCGCGGGTCGTTGTTTGTCGCGCAGAGAAAGACGGACAGACCGTGATCGACAAGCACTTCCGAAACGCCTGCGGCCATCGGAAGTGTCAGCCTGCCATAGGTATCGTTCGTCAGCATGCCAATGGCGTGACTGCGCTTGGTCAAGAGCCCACGCGCAAGCGCGTTCGGCCTGAACCCGATCTCCTCGGCCACACGTTTAACGCGTTCTACCGTTTCCGCATTCGTTCGTCCGGTGCCGTTCAATGCATTTGAAGCGGTCGAAATGCTGACACCCGCTGCCCTGGCAACATCCCGAATAGTCTGTCGGTGCATTTTTCTCTCGGCTCGAATCGGTTCTTTTGAAAACTGCAGATAAAACCTTTTAGCAGAAATAATCGTGACGTTAAAAGGTTTTATCAGATTCCTTCCAAAAACCTGTATACAG
The DNA here is from genome assembly GCF_014193575.1 of Rhizobium sp. BK289. Classification (NCBI taxonomy): domain Bacteria; kingdom Pseudomonadati; phylum Pseudomonadota; class Alphaproteobacteria; order Hyphomicrobiales; family Rhizobiaceae; genus Rhizobium; species Rhizobium sp. BK289. Next base: position 37,253 of record NZ_JACHZO010000018.1, on the reverse strand, counting down.
ACTGTCGACATCGAAAAGGATGTCCACTAACGTTTCGATCACGCCATCTGCAGGCTGTTGGCGACAAGGAAAAGGGGAACTTCCATGTTCAAGTTAAAGTTGACGATTTCTGCGATCGCATTGATGGCAAGTGCGACGCTAGCCAATGCGACCGACATCACCCTGTGGGTGCGCACCTCTTCGGGTGCGGTGCTTCAGGGATTGGCCGACAAGTATAATGCGACCCATGTCGACAAGGTGAACGTCACGCAGATTACCGCCGAACAGATGGTGCCGAAACTTGGAGCCGCGATCGCTGGCAGTGCGGCGCCGGATGGCGCCGTGCTCGATTTGATCTACCTTCCGACCTTTGCTGCCGCGGACAGCCTTGAGGATATCACCGATTTCGTCAAGAGCCTGCCCTATGCGTCCGCCCTTAGCCCTTCGCACGTACGCCTTGCGACCTATGGCGGCAAGATCTATGGCGTGCCGGCCCTGCCGGACGCCTCGATCATCGCCTATAACACAGATCTATTCACCAAGGCTGGTCTTGACGCGAAGAAGGCGCCTGCTTCGCTTGAAGAAATCGCCGCGGATGCAAAGAAGATTACCGCGCTTGGCAACGACACCTACGGTTTTTACTTCGTCGCAAATTCCGGCAGCTGGCTCATTTATGACTTCCTGCCCCATCTTTGGGCGGCAGGAGCCGACATCCTCAGCGAAGACGGTCGCACGGCTACGGTCGATACTCCCGCCCTGCGCGACACCATTGCTGCCTATCGCGACATGGCAAAGGCTGGTGCAATCCACCCGACGTCGAGGTCGGGCAACGGCAACAATGCGGTGGAAGCCTTCGCATCCGGCAAGGTCGGCATTCTCATGACCGGCTCCTACATCGTCAATCTGCTGACGAGCAAGTATCCGGACGTCAAGTTCAACGTCGCGCCTATTCCCGGACCGAAGGGCGGCGCGTCAAGCTTTGCTGGCGGCGACGCACTGGCGCTGATGAAAGGCATCAGCGGTGACAAGAAGAAAGTCGCCCTCGACTTCGTCAACTTTTACATGCAGCCCGAGCAGCAAGTCTACATCACCCAGGAATCGGGCATGCCTTCCAGAACCAACCTTGCGAACGAGGCCTATGCCAAGTTCGACAAGCGCAACCTCGTCGCCTATGACGTGCTGACCAAGGCACGCACGCCCTACACTTTCTCGTCCGATGAGCTTTTCGTTAGCCGCACCGGCCCGTTCCTCAATCTGATCCAGGGAACCATTTTTGGCGAGGATGTCGACGGCACGATCGCCAAGGCCCAGGCGGACTTTTCCCGCATCCTCGAGCGAACCAATCCGAACTAACTCTCCTGGTTGACCAACGGCAAGGCGTCCCGTGACGCTTTGCCTCCACACCCTTTCGACGGATCAAGAAAAAGGAGCGGTGCCGTGAGCCTGTCGCTGCGTCGCGGCAGGAAGCCTGCCGTCATGCATGGTGAGCCAGAGCCGAAAGGCTGGCTTGGCCTTGCCTTCATCCTGCCGGGTTTCCTGTTCATCGTTTTACTCTTCCTCGTGCCGCTGATCATGACGGTATGGATGAGTTTCTATAACTGGCCACTTCTTGGTCGGGCGAAATTCATCGGGCTTGCCAATTATGCCGAGCTTCTGGGTGATGCCCAGCTATGGCATTCCCTCGGCTTTACGTTGCTTTATACGCTGTTGGTCACTATAGCGATTTTTTTGGTCGCCTTTCCGTTGGCGCTCCTGGTTGATCGCCCTCTTCGCATTGCCGGTTTCTTCCGCACGATCTACTTCATGCCGGTCGTTATCGGCTTTGGCGCGGCATCGACTTTGTGGATGTGGCTCCTCAATCCCGATAATGGCGTCTTTGCTCAGGTTCTACGCGCCGTCGGTCTGGTCGATAGTGCGCCGCGACCGCTCGAAAGTTTCTGGCCGGCACTTGCCGTCATCATCCTGATGGTGGTCTGGAAGACGTCCGGTTTTACGATGATCATCTTGCTGACCGGCCTGCAAAGCATCTCCACAGACGTGATCGAGGCGGCGAAAATCGATGGGGCCAGCGTCTTGAGCCGCTTTCGCCGTATCACCCTGCCATTGATGCGCAACTCCGTGGTGCTCGCTCTCGTGCTCAATGTCACCTCGTCGATGCTTGCCTTCGACCAGTTCTTCATCATCACACAGGGCGGACCGTCCAACAGCACGATCTCCGCGGTTTTTTCGATCTATCTTGCGTCCTTCTCGTCCTATCGCCTCGGCTATGGTTCGGCGATCTCGCTTTCGCTGCTGATCGTTCTCGTCGCAATCAGTACGGTTCAGTTCGTCTTTCTGCGACAGCGTCCGGAGGAGGGCTGATGGACCGTCTAAATTACACGCCGCAGCCCAAGCCTACCGTCGAGCGGCTGAGCTACGCCGCCTTCATCCTGCTATCGGTCGCCTTCGCGCTCTTCTTCGTGATGCCGATCGTCTGGTCTTTTGCCAATTCGTTCAAGCCGGCAGCCGAGGCCCTTGCCAATCCGACTGTGCTGTTCTCGAAAGCCTTTTCGCTGGAGAACTATCGCCGCCTCGAACATGTCGGCGCTGGTTGGTACGTGTATGCCAGCAATTCGGTCCTGATCGCCGCCGGCACGGTGCTGCTGACGGTCACGGTCTCCGTTCCGGCGGGCTACGGCTTCTCGAAATTTCGCTTTCCGGGGCAGGGGGTGCTCTTCGCGCTGATCATGGCGACGATGATGATCCCGTTTCAATCGATTCTGACGCCGCTTTTCCTCATTCTGAAAGTGGCTCGCCTCCAGAACAGCCTCTTCGGGCTGGTGCTGATCTACGTTACGTTCCAGCTGCCCTTCTCAGTCTTCATGATGCGGAATGCCTTCGATGCGGTGCCCAAGGCACTAATCGAAGCAGCGCGCATCGATGGAGCATCGCAAGGGACCATTTTGCGGCGCATCATGCTGCCGATCGCACTTCCCGGTATTGCGACCGTTGCTATGTTTGCTTTCCTGAACTCGTGGAACGAATTCCTGGCAGCACTGATCTTTCTCTCCGATCAGAACAAGTTCACGTTGCCGATCATGCTGGTCAACGTCTCCTCCGGCATCTACGGCATCATCGACTGGGGCGCGCTTCAGGCCGGCATCGCCGTCACGATGGTCCCCTGCATCGTTCTCTTCCTACTCTTGCAACGCTACTACGTGCGCGGCCTTACCGCCGGCGCCGTGAAATGACGGCGGCCTTGCCGCCCAAGGAGTTCCCATGTCTTCGTCCTCCCTCAAGCAATCCAATCCGGCGCCGGAAACAGAGCGCTTTGTGCCCGTCGACCATTCCCGCGTCACCTTCGATGGCGGCTTCTGGAAGGGTTGGACGGAAACGGTGCGCGACGTCACCATTCCGACCCAACACAAGCGGCTCAAAGAGGAGGGCTTCCTTGAAGTCCTCGACTTCGACAAACCAGCCGGCCCTCTCGCCAGGCCAATCCAGCCGAGCGGGCTGTCTATGCAGCACTTCTTCGATTCCGATTTTGGAAAATGGATCGAGGCCGCAAGCTATACCTTGAGGGCGCATCCCAATCCTGACCTGGAAACCAAGATCGACGCCATCGTAGAAAAGCTCGAACAGGGCCAGATGGCGGACGGCTATCTGAACAGTTGGTTCATCCGCCGGGAGCCGGACAAGCGTTGGACGAACCTGCGCGACCTGCATGAGATGTATTCAATGGGTCACCTTCTGGAAGGCGCCGTCGCATACTTCGAAGCAACCGGCAAGCGCCGCTTCCTCGACGTGATGATCCGCGCTGTCGATCATATTATCGATACGTTTGGACGCGAGCCCGGCAAGCTGCGTGGCTATGATGCACATGAGGAGATCGAGCTTGCGCTCGTCAAGCTCTATCGCGTCACTAAGGACCCACGACATCTGAAGCTTGCCAGCTATTTCGTTGATGAAAGAGGACAGATGCCGTCCTATTATGATGAGGAGGCGATCAAGCGCGGTGAGCGTCCGGAAGACTACGTCTACCAGACCTACGCCTATAGCCAGGCGCATATGCCCGTGCGTCAGCAGGAACAGGTCGTCGGCCACGCCGTCCGCGCCATGTATCTGTTTTCGGCAATGTCGGACCTTGCCTACGAGAATAACGATCGGAGCCTGAAGGACGCCTGCGACAAGCTCTTCGACAATTTGACCGGAAGGCAGCTCTATGTCACCGGCGGTCTCGGCCCGTCTGCCTCGAACGAGGGATTCACCAGAGAATTCGACTTGCCGAATGAAACGGCCTATGCCGAGACCTGCGCTGCGGTCGCCCTTGGCTTCTGGAGCCATCGCATGGCCCAGACCGATCTCGACGGCAAGTTCACCGACAAGCTTGAAACGGTTCTTTTCAATGGCGCTCTTTCGGGCATCGCGCGGGACGGCGAGCACTATTTCTATGAGAATGTGCTTGAAAGTCATGGGCAGCACCGCCGCTGGAAATGGCATTATTGCCCGTGCTGCCCAACGAATATCGCCCGCTTCATCACCTCGCTCGGACAATATTTCTATTCCACGAAGCCGGGTGAGCTTGCCGTTCATCTCTATGGTACGAACGTAGCGGAGCTTTCATTTGGCGAGCGCTTGCTGCGACTGCGCCAGGATACGAATTATCCATGGGACGGCGACATCAGGCTCCAGGTTTCGATCGACCAACCGACCAGTTTCATCATGCGCTTGAGAATTCCTTCCTGGTGCCGGGAGGCTTCGGTGTCAGTCAACAGCGAAGTGATCGCCTTGGACGCCTGCACTTTCAAAGGCTATGCGGCACTTGATCGGGAATGGCGCAATGGTGATGAAGTGCGTATCGCCCTGTCAATGCCGGTCGACCGCCTGTACGCCCATCCCGCGGTCTCTGAGAACGGCGGTCGTGTCGCCCTTAGACGCGGGCCAGTCGTCTACTGCGTTGAAGAGACTGATATTGGAAGCGAGCCTCAACGACTTCGTCTTCAAGCGTCCGCGGAGCTCAGTGTCCGGTACGACGCGGCACTGCTCGGTGGTGCTGCCGTCCTCGAGGGAACGGCGCTCGAGGCCGATACCGCGGATTGGGCCAATTCTCTTTACCGGATCTTGCCACCAGCGCTGAAGGCGAGGCCTTTCCGGGCAATCCCGTATCATCTCTGGGCCAATCGCGAGGCCGGCGCGATGGCGATCTGGCTGCAGGAAATATAGGAGCGCATCATGGCACGACTGGAGCTGAAAAACCTCGTCAAATCATACGGCATCTATGAAGCCGTTCGTGGTATCAACCTGGAAATCGAAGACAATGAATTCGTTGTCTTCGTCGGTCCGTCCGGCTGCGGCAAGTCGACGACACTGCGCATGATCGCAGGCCTGGAGCATATCACCTCCGGCGATATCGTCATCGGCGATCAGGTCGTGAACCGTCTTGGTCCCGGTAAGCGCGATATCGCCATGGTGTTCCAGAACTATGCGCTCTATCCGCATATGACCGTCAGGGAAAACATCTCCTTTTGCCTTGAGCAGCAGAAGCTCGCCAAGGGCGAGATCGACACCCGCATCCAGCGTGCGGCCGAGACGTTGCATATTCACGAACTCCTCGACCGCCGGCCAGGCCAGCTTTCAGGTGGACAGCGCCAGCGCGTCGCGATGGGTCGCGCCATCGTGCGCAATCCCAAGGTCTTTCTCTTCGACGAACCGCTCTCCAACCTCGATGCGAAATTGCGCGTTCAGATGCGCACGGAAATCAAACGCTTGCATCAGTTGCTGCCGACGACGACGGTCTATGTCACCCATGATCAGGTGGAAGCAATGACGATGGCTGATCGTGTCGTCGTGATGAATGGCGGCCTGATCGAGCAGGCGGGACCTCCGCAGGAACTCTATCATCGTCCGGTTAGCCAATTTGTTGCTGGTTTTATCGGTTCGCCAGCGATGAACTTCCTTCCGGCGCTATTGGCGTCGAGGGGCCGCGGACTTGTGGTCGTTCTGGAAGATGGTACTTCGCTGGCCGTTCCAGACGCGCGCGTCAACGAGTGCGCCCGCCATGCCGGGAAGTCGGTTGTGTTCGGCATAAGGCCGGAATCAATCTGCGATCGTCAGCAGCGCCCAGGTTTGGCAGACGTTGAGGCTAGGATTAATCTGGTCGAACCCCTTGGTCCGGAAACTATGGTTTATTTTTCCATCGGCGATGCCAATCTATGCGCCTGCATCGACCCGGAGAGCAAACCTAAACCACAGACGACGATGCCGCTGTCGTTCAACATGAACCAGATGCATTTGTTCGATGTGGAAACAGGAGCGGCTTTGTTGGTTGCAAAGGTATGACCAGGTGGTCGAACGCGTCGTCGATGCGGCATGCGTCGTGACAATTTTTGCAACGCGAGAATTGTGGCTCTTCTCTATTCGGCGTGTTGAAGTCAAGCGCTTTTGAGCTTTCGGCTTCTCGGTAGTTTGACGTCGCTCGCAGGCCCTCGCTTCTCCTCGGGATCGGCACGCGGGGGCCTCCCAGCATGGGATCAGTAGAATGAGATAGCCCAATCTGTCGGTCGTTGCCTAGAGTTCGATCAGGCGCTCGGCGCTGAATTTGTCCGTTATCAGCGTATCGATAACTCCGATCCTTAGGGCGCCGGCGATTGCTGCGGTCTTCTTCGCTCCGCCGGCAAGCGCGATGACCCGATCGACCCGTTCGAGATCTTCTAGCGGGAAGCCGATCACGCGCTCGTCGAGCGGCGTTTTGACAGGTTTGCCGTCCTTGTTGAAGAACCGCAGCGATATATCGCCGACTGCCCCTGCCTCGGCAAGATCGGCGAGCTCTCGCGACGAGAAGATATTGCCGGATCTTGCCAGCAGTTCCGATGGCTCGACGGCGCCGATACCGACGATGGCGAGGGTGATGCTGCCGAAAAGATCCATGGTCTCCCGTACGAACGGATCTGCTTGCATCAAAAGCTTGGCCTCGCGTGAGGTCGTAACACCTTGTACCGGAAGAAGCTTCGGCTCGGCGCCGGTCAGCCGTGCAAGGCGAGTGGTCAGCTGGGTGGCATGCGTCTGGACCGACGGGTCGCCCATCCCGCCAAGCGTCTGGACGACATATTTGGCCTGGGCGCTCTTCTGGGGATGGATGTTTTCCACCATCTTGAAAATGGTTTGGCTCCAGCTGGAGACGCCGATGATCTCGCCGGGTGCAAGTGTCACTTCCAGAAGATGAGCAGCAGCTTCGCCGATCCGCGCCATGATGGCGCCGTCGCGGTCCTCGGTGCATTCGACGACGATGGCTTCCGGAAGACCGTACTTCGCGCGCAAGGCTCCTTCGAGTTCGCTATAGGTGCCCACGGGCGGGATCACGCTCGTGCGCACGATGTCCTCCGCCTCGGCCCGCTTCAGCATTCGCGACACGGTTGCCTGCGACAGGCGAAGGTGCTGCGCGATGTCCGCCTGCCGCTTGCCCTCTATGTGGTACATCTGGGCAACTCTTGAGATGAGGCGGAGTTCGTTAAGGCGAGCCATCGTTGATCCCGGGGTGAATTTTTATTCACCTTTAACCGGAGTTGTGCGCAACGTCGAGCGGGCCAGCGCATCATTCCACCTGTTCAGAAGGGCTGGACCGTCGATGCTCTCCGGCTCGATGATCGTATTGTTTCTCGGAAGCGCCGCGATGGCATCGAGATCCGGCCACAGGCCGATCGAAAGGCCTGCAAGATAAGCCGCTCCGAGCGCCGATGCTTCCGGTGCCTCGCACTGGATGACAGCGTGCTTCACCAGGTTTGACACGCACTGCATGAGAAAGCGGTTCTGGCTAGGGCCGCCGTCGACATAAAGCGTGCCGAGATCACCACCGCTCTGTGCCCGCATCGCCGCAATCACGTCATGAACCTGGAAAGCGACCGAGTCGGTAACCGAGCGCGCCATCTGCGCGCGAGTTGTGCTGAAGTTGATCTGCGAGAAAAGGGCGCGGGCGTCGGAATTCCAGTAAGGTGCGCCCAAACCTACGAAAGCGGGCACGAAGCCCGGGCCATCGGGCTCGGCGGTTGCCGCTAGGTCTACAAGGGAGCCAACGTCCGGAAGACCCAGGATGCCGGCCATCCATGGCAGGCTCGCAGCGCATACGAGGATATTGCCTTCGAATGCGAAGGTCGGTTGTCCGGCGATGCGCCAGGCGACGGTCGTGGTGATGCCGTTGCGCGGCGCAATGAAGCGCGGAAGGGTGGTCATGACCGAAGACCCCGTTCCGAAGGTCGCCTTGCCATCGCCTGGCTTGAAGGCTCCGTGGCCAAACAAAGCCGCATGACTGTCCCCGACGGCCGATCTGATCGGCGTGCCGTCCGGAAGGCCGGGAAGGTCACGTGTGGTTCCGAAGTCCGAGGAGCTGTCGAGCACGTCCGGAAGGAGCCGGATATCGACCCCGAAAATCGCGCCCAGTTCTTCGCTCCAGGCTTGGGCCTCAAGGTCGAACAACTGGCTTCGCGCGGCGTTCGAGGCGTCGCAGACATGCTTGCGGCCACCGGTAAGACAATGAATAAGCCAGCTGTCAATCGTGCCGATGCGGACCTTTTTCCTATGCGCCACCCGATCGAGAAGCCATCGGAATTTCGGGCCGGGAAACATAGGATCAAGGGGGAGGCCGGTCAGCGCCTCGACGCGCTTGAAATGTCCATCGGCGATGAGACGCTCGCAGTCCGGCGCCGTGCGCCGGCATTGCCAGCTCAAGACCGGTCCGAGCGCCTTGCCCGTTTCGGCATCCCAAATGGTGACGGATTCTCGCTGGTTGGAGATCGCTATCGCTTCGATTGTCGCGCCAGGCGCGACTTGCAGGCATAGTGCGATCGCTTCACAGACGGATGCGTAAATCCGATCGGGATCCTGCTCGACCCAGCCGGGCTGCGGATAGGAGATGCCTACCGGAGCCGAGCCTCTGGCAATGATGTCTCCGTTCTCGGAGACCAGTACCGCCTTCGAATTGGTGGTTCCCTGGTCGATTGCCAGAATGGCCCGCATCATATCCTCCACCGGAGCATGGTGCCGAAAAGTCTGAGCGGCTTTCGGACGACATCATGGTCTACTTCTTTGATTTCAGAGCGGGTTCAGATTTTAGCTCGATTCGAGCTAAAATCATCCGGCTCTAATGACAGGGACGGGCGGCAATCCGCCTCGGTTCCAATGCGTGCTGTTCGTCTATTTGCGCTTGATAAGGGCTTGCGCCGCATCTGCAATAGCTGACGGAGCCATGCCGAATTCGTCGAGCAGGAATTCGGCCGAGCCGGTCGGCGCATAGATGCCGGGAACGCCGAGGCGCGCCATCGGGACCGGGGCATTGTCAACGACGACCTCAGCCACTGCCGATCCCAGCCCACCAAAGATCGAATGCTCTTCCGCCGTCACGATCGCGCCGGTTTCTTTCGCGGCCGCAATGATGGTATCCTCGTCGATCGGGCGAACCGTGGCGAGATTGAGCACCCTGGCCTTGATGCCGCGCTGCGCGAGAATATCTGCTGCTTTCATCATCCGATGGGTCAGCGTTCCGTTTGCGATGAGCGTGACATCGGAACCTTCACGCAGGAGATTGGCCTTTCCAAGTTCGAACTTGTGCCCTTCCGGCAGAAGGTCGGGCACGCCGACCCGCGACAGGCGCAGGAAGCACGGGCCATTGTAGTTTGCCGCCCATTCCACCGCAGCCGCCGTCTCGATGCGATCGCATGGCGCGATCACGGGAAGGTTGGGCAGAACGCGCGTCCAGGCGAAATCCTCGATGGAGTGATGGGTCGGGCCGAGCTCCCCATAGGCCATGCCGGAGGAAATACCGACGAGCTTGACGTTGGCATTCGAGTAGGAGATGTCGGCCTTGATCTGCTCTAACGATCTACCTGTGAGGAATGGCGAGGCGCCGCAGACATAGGGGAGGCGTCCGCCATTGGCGAGGCCCGCGCCGACGCCGACCATGTTTTGCTCGGCAATGCCGACATTGACCAGGCGGTCGGGAAACTTCGACTTGAAGCCGCCGAGCTTCGAAGAGCCGACCGAATCGTTGCAGACCGCGACGATCGTTTCGTTCTCGGCGGCAAGGCGTTCGAGCGTCGATGCGAAAGCGTCGCGGCAGTCATGGAGCTTGGGTGCATTCACGGGCGCGTTCATTAAAGTGCCTCCGACAATTCTGCCAATGCGACTTCGTACTGTTCCTTGTTCGGAACCTTGTGGTGCCAGTCGACGCGGTCCTGCATGAAAGAGATTCCGTGTCCCTTGTTGGTGTGGGCCACAATGCAGTGGGGACGATCGCTTCGGCGCTCGAGCGCCGGGACGACCTCATGCATGTTGTTGCCGTCGATTTCGCTGACGTCCCAGCCAAAGGCTTCGAGCTTCGGGCGAAGCGGCGCGATGTCGTTCGTATCCGAAAGTGCCGCTCCCTGCTGGAAACGGTTGTGGTCGACGATCAGGGTGAGGTTATCAAGCCGGAACTGCGCCGCGGCCATGATCGCCTCCCAGTTGGAGCCCTCCTGCATCTCGCCGTCGCCGGTGATCACGTAGGTATGGTAGCCGGCGCCCGACAGTTTCGCCGCCTTGGCCATGCCAACCGCAACCGGCAGGCCGTGCCCGAGAGGACCAGTATTGGTTTCGACGCCCGGCACCTTGTTGCAATTGGGGTGGCCATTGAGCCGCGAATGCGGCTTCAGGAACGTTGAAATCTCGTCTTCCGGAATGAAGCCGCGTTTCGCCAGAGTGACATAGAGCGCGCATGCAGTATGCCCCTTCGAAAGCACAAACCTGTCCCGATCGGGATGTTTCGGCTGATTCGGCCAGATACGCAGCACGCGGAAATACAGCGCGGTCAGGAGATCGATTACGGACATCTCGCCGCCGATATGTCCGGCCCCTGCCTCGTAGACTGCCTGGAGGTCTCGCAGACGTATCTGCCGAGCAACGCGTTCAAGTTCGGAAGGCTCCATCATTTCCTCTTGTGCATAAATATTCATCTATTTATATTTTTGCACAGGAGGGTCGTTAGTCAAGCCCCCGTGGATGAGTTGTTGTCAAAACAGGCCGAAAAGACTCGGTTGACAGCGCCAAGGTGAGTTGGTAATGCATTTTCCAGCATGTGTGAATAAATATTCTAGTTTGAAAACCTAGCCGCCAGGCATGGCCGCTAGCCTCAGGTCTCTGGGAGGAATGATGGTGGCGATCAACGTCAGCGAAGAAAAGCGTCCGTCCGTGACATGGCTGAAAAAGCTCACCGGCGCTACCGGACCGCTTGTCGGATTGCTCGCTCTTTGCGTTTTCTTGAGCCTCAGCACCGATGCGTTTCTTTCGCTCCGCAACGGCCTCAACATTCTCGATCAGATCACTGTGCTTGGGATCATGGCCGTCGGCATGACCTTCGTCATCCTGATCGGCGGCATCGACCTTTCCGTCGGTTCGGTTCTTGCGCTGTCCATGATGGTCATGGGCTGGACGGCAAATATCGCCGGCCTGCCGCTTGTCGCAGGGATTGCCGTCGCGCTCGTCGCCTCCGCGGTCAGCGGGCTGATCGTCGGATTTCTCGTCACCCTCTTCAGGGTCCCGGCTTTTATCGCGACATTGGCGATGATGTCAGCCGCGCGCGGCGTCGCGAACATGATTACGGACGGGCAGCAGATCGTCGGATTTCCCGACTGGTTCATGATGCTCGCGATCGATCGCCATTTCGGCGTGCTGACGGCAACGGTCTTCCTGATGCTGGCGGTCGTCGCCGTGGCCTGGGTGTTCCTTCACTTCCGCTCGGAAGGTCGCATGCTTTATGCCGTGGGCGGCAATCCGGAAGTGGCTCGTCTTGCCGGCATCAATGTTCAGCTCGTGACGATTGCGGTCTATGTCGCAAGCGCAGTCCTTGCCGGTCTGGCCGGCATCGTGCTGGCGGCTCGTCTCGACTCCGTTCAGCCGTCCAGCGGCTTTGGATATGAGCTCGATACGATTGCGGCTGTCGTGATTGGCGGCACTTCGCTTTCCGGTGGATCGGGCGGTATCGGCGGCACGCTGATCGGCGTCCTGATCATCGGTGTCCTGCGCAATGGCCTCAATCTGCTCAACGTCTCGCCATTCCTGCAGCAGGTTATCATCGGCATCGTCATCGTGCTTGCGGTCGGTGCCGAGACGATCCGCAGGCGACGGGCCTGACATTCGGGTCCGCGTTCGGCGGATCCCAGCGATTTCCTCTCCGAGAGGTTTGGAGCGGATCATTTGCCCGAGGGGGAGGATATGCCCAAGGGTTCACAAAAAAGGAGGAAATGAAATGAAACTTGCGCGCATTCTTCTGGCCTCGGCCGCCGTGCTGGCGATGTCGTTGGGTTCTGTTCAGGCAAAAGACACCAAGAAGATCGGCCTTGCCGTCGCAAACCTGCAGGCAAACTTCTTCAACCAAATCAAGCAGTCCGTCGAGGATGAAGCCAAGAAGCGTGGCATTCAGGTCGTAACGGTGGATGCCAAGGGGGATGGTCCGACGCAGATCAACCAGATTCAGGATCTGCTCACCCAGAATATCGATGCCCTGATCTACATTCCGGCTGGTGCTGCGGCGGCGAGTATTCCCGTAAAGCTCGCTAAGAATGCCGGTATTCCCGTCGTCAACGTCGACCGCAATGCCGACGGCGCGCCTGGCGACACCTTCCTTGCAACGGATTCCGTCGCGTCGGCCAAGGCCGTTTGCGACTACATCCTCAAGCAGGCCGGCGGTAAGGGCAAGATGGTGATCATTCACGGTCAGAAGGGCACGACGCCTGAGGTCGACCGCAGCAAGGGTTGCGCTGAATCGCTAAAGGCAAATCCCGGCGTGAAGGTGGTTGCCGAGCAATATTCCAACATGTGGGCCCAGGACGAGGGCTTCCAGATCATGCAGAACATGCTGCAGGCAAATCCGGATGTATCGATCGTGTTTGCTCAGGCCGATGCACTTGCACTTGGCGCCGCACAGGCGATCAAGGTCGCAAACCCGTCCCAGAAGATCGTCGTTGGCGGCTTCGATGGCGATACGGCAGCTCTGGAAGCGGTCAGCAAGGGTGTCTTCGACGTCACTGCGACCCAGCAGACGCAGAAGATGGGCCGCGATGCGGTCGCCAATGCCGTCAAGCTCGTCGCCGGCGAGAAGGTGCCTGCGGTGCAATTGATGGACGCGACGCTGACGACCAAGGAAAACGTGGCCGGCTTCATCGCCAACCATCCGTAATGGTCCTGAAATCTTGAGGAGGTGCGCCGTGACCGAGCCCGTTCTTTCCCTGAGAGGCATATCCAAGCGCTATGGACCGCTTCAGGTGCTGAAGAATGTCAGCCTTGATATCTATCCAGGTGAGGTGGTCGCGCTTCTCGGCGAAAACGGGGCCGGCAAGTCGACCTTGTCGGGCATTATCGCCGGCTCGCGCGCACCCTCGGAGGGAACAATGACATGGCTGGGGCAGCCCTATGCCCCAGCCACTCCACGCGAGGCGATCGACAAGGGCCTCGTCCTGATCCATCAGGAACTGCAGCTCCTGCCGCATCTTTCGATCGCCGAAAATGTCTTCATCGGTCGATGGCCGATGAAGAACGGGGCTGTCGATCGCCCCCAGATGGTTCGGCGTGCGCAGGAACAACTTGCTCGCCTGAACCTGCATATTCCAGCGACGCGCAAGGTCGCGGGCCTGTCGACGGCCAATCAGCAGCTCATCGAAATCGCCAAGGCGCTGGCGCTCAATGCCAAGTTGCTGATCCTCGATGAACCAACCGCTGCACTTGGCGGGGCGGAGACCGAGGCCTTGTTCGAGCAGGTGAGGAAGCTCCGCTCGGAAGGTGTCGGTATCATCTACATCTCCCATCGCATGGAGGAGATCAAGCAGATCACCGATCGCATCGTCGTCCTGCGCGATGGCGAGCGCGTCCAGGAGTTCGCCGACAGTGCCACACCCGTTCGCACGATCGTCGAAAGCATGGTCGGCCGTTCGCTGGACCGGATGTTCCCGGCTCTTCCCGAACCGACGGATCGCCCTGTTCTGCAGGTCAGAGGACTGAGCTCGCCTGATGACTCCTTCCGAAACGTAACGTTCGATGTTCGCGCCGGCGAGATCCTCGGCATCGCCGGTCTTGTGGGTGCCGGTCGTACGGAGCTTGTTCGGGCCATTTCCGGTGCGGACACGATCAGCGCCGGTTCGATCAAACTGGAGGGCGAAGAGCTCAAGCTTCGCGATCCGGCGGATGCGATCGCCAAGGGCATCGTCATGGTGCCCGAGGATCGTAAGGAGCAGGGCCTCGTCGTCGGCCATCGCATCAGCGAGAACATCATCTATGCCAATCTCGACAAGCTCGGTGGGCGTTGGATCACATCACGCATCAAGCGTGCTTTCGCCGAGAAGGCTGTGGCGAAGTTCGGCGTCAAAGGTCGGGCCGAGCAATATGCCTCGGACCTGTCAGGCGGCAACCAGCAGAAGGTCGTTATCGCAAAGTGGCTGATGCGCGATCCCAAAGTTGTCGTCCTCGATGAGCCGACCCGAGGCATCGATGTCGGCGCGCGCGCCAGCATCTACGACATCATCGTCAACCTCGCAAAGCAGGGGGTGGCCGTCATCGTCGTCAGCTCCGATCTCGAAGAGGTTCTCGGTGTATCAAACCGCATTCTCGTGCTCGCCCAGGGCAAGCAGGCAGGTATCTTGAACCGCGACGAGGCCAATGACGTCTCTGTCATGGAACTCGCGACAATCTAGACAAACAGAAAGGAAGAGCGGTGTCCGACATCACTCTGAATGCCCCGAAGCTTTTCGATCTTAGTGGACAGGTCGCGCTTGTGACCGGCGCTGGAAGCGGGATTGGGCAGCGCATCGCAATCGGCCTTGCGCAGTGCGGCGCCAACGTCGCGCTTCTGGACCGTCGATCCGACGATGGTCTAGCGAACACGGCTTCGCATATCGAAGCGGCCGGTCGCCATTCCATCCAGATCGCGGCTGATGTCACCAGCAAATCTTCTCTTGCGGATGCGATTGCCCGCACAGAGGCGGAGCTTGGCGCCTTGACGCTTGCCGTCAACGCCGCCGGTATCGCCAACGCCAACCCTGCGGAGGAGATGGAAGAGGACCAATACCAGACGCTGATGGACATCAACCTGAAGGGCGTCTTCCTGTCCTGCCAGGCAGAAGCGCGCGCCATGCTGAAAAATGGACGCGGATCGATCGTCAATATTGCCTCCATGTCCGGCGTCATTGTCAATCGCGGCCTGAGCCAGGCCCATTACAACGCCTCAAAAGCCGGTGTGATCCACATGTCGAAGTCGCTGGCGATGGAGTGGGTCGGTCGCGGCATCCGCGTCAACACCATCTCGCCGGGATATACGGCGACGCCGATGAACACGCGTCCGGAAATGGTTCACCAGACCAAACTTTTCGAAGAGCAGACGCCGATGCAGCGCATGGCAACGGTCGATGAGATGGTCGGCCCCGCCGTCTTCCTGCTTTCGAATGCCGCGAGCTTCGTAACGGGCGTCGATCTCCTCGTCGATGGTGGCTTCTGCTGCTGGTGATGTGATGAAGAAACTGATTGCCGGCAACTGGAAAATGAACGGTCTCGCTTCCTCCCTAGCTGAGATCGAGGCGCTGAAGGGAATTACGGGCGAGGCGGCATGTGACATCGTCGTCTGCCCGCCTCTCACGCTGGTCGAGAAAGCAGCCGAACGGGTGAGAGGATCAGGGATTGCCATTGGGGCACAGGATTGCCACGCGCGGACCTCAGGCGCCTATACCGGAGATGTTTCCGCCGAGATGCTCGCCGAAATCGGTGCTCGTTTCGTAATTCTGGGACATTCCGAACGGCGCTCGGCTTATAGGGAGACGGATGCCGCAGTTGCGGCCAAGGCCGCCGCCGTCCATGGGGCGGGGCTGGTAAGCATCATTTGCGTCGGCGAGACGCGAGAAGAACGGGACGAGGGCAGGGCGATCGAAGTGGTTCGTGCCCAGCTAGAAGCATCAATTCCCAACACTGCAACCAGTTCGAACACGACAATCGCGTATGAGCCAGCATGGGCGATCGGAACAGGACTGGTTCCGACCCTGGAACAGATCGAGGAGATACATTCGTCTATCCGCCAGGCACTTGAAAAGCGGCTGGGAGAAAATGGGCAGGGTGTCAGAATCCTCTATGGCGGCTCGGTCAAGGCGTCGAATGTAAAGGCGATCTTCGGCGTTTCCAACGTCGATGGCGCTCTCGTCGGAGGCGCGTCGCTGAAGGCATCGGAGTTTGCCGGGATTATTACGGCGGCCGCTTGAAATCGCCAGCAACAGGCAGGGCGATCGGCCCCTTGAGCCGGCGCCTGGCGTGGCTGTCATCGCGAAAGGAATAGAGAATGCAACGCTTCGAAAACAAGACTGTCGTCATCACCGGCGCAAGCCGCGGCATCGGGGCCGCGATCGCCAGACGGTTCGCGCGCGAGGGCGCCAATCTCGTAGTCTCGGCCAATGAGGATTCCGTCCATACGGTCGCCGATGCGATCAGGGCTGACGGCGGAAAGGCGATTTCCTTCGTCGGTGACGTGACCGACAAGGCCAGTGTGAAGGGTCTCTACGAGGCGGCCGAGACAGCCTTCGGCGCCGTCGATGTTTCCATCCAGAATGCCGGCGTCATCACCATTGCCCGCATCGAGGACATGACCGAGGGCGAATGGGACAAGGTCATGGCGGTCAACACCAAGGGCGTCTTCCTCTGCGCCCAGGAGGCGATTGCCCGCATGCGCAAACATGGCCGCGGCGGCCGCATCATCAATACCGCTTCCGGCCAGGCGCGGGACGGCTTCATCTACACACCGCATTACGCGGCATCGAAGATGGGCGTGGTCGGCATCACCCAGAGCCTTGCAAAGGAGGTCGCGACAGACGGCATTACCGTGAACGCCTTTTGCCCCGGCATCATCGAAACCGACATGTGGGCCTATAACGACCAGGCTTGGGGCAAGCTCTTGGGCAATTACGGCCCCGGCGAACTCATGAAGGAATGGGTCGAGGGCATTCCGATGAAACGGGCCGGATCTGGAGAGGACGTCGCCGGTCTCGTCACTTTCCTTGCCAGCGACGATGCGGCCTATATCACCGGCCAGACGATCAATGTCGATGGCGGCTTGATCATGTCGTAGTTCGACAATGAGGAACGGTGCGTTCATTGGGCGGATCGGATTCTCGACGATTTGGCGATCAAAGCCTCTTGCGGAATGAGGCATTGATCCCTTATCTTTCAATTGTTCTCAGGGCGGGGTGTAATTCCCCACCGGCGGTATGGGGAGTTTCCTCGAGCCCGCGAGCGCCTTCCGAGCCCTCGGAAGGGTCAGCAGATCCGGTGAGATGCCGGAGCCGACGGTATAGTCCGGATGGAAGAGAGCAACGCAGGAGACGCCGCGTCGTGGCGGCGTTCACATGCTTGTTCGCCCAAGGGAAAATGGTGGCTTTGACCGGCCATGCACGCCGTTTCGAACGGCAACCCTTGAAAGGCAGGAAAATGGCAATTTCGAAAATTGAAGATGCGATCGCTGCGATTGCGCGGGGCGAGATCATCGTAGTTGTGGATGATCGCGACCGCGAAAACGAAGGCGATCTGGTGATTGCTGCGGAAGCGGTCACACCGCAGGCGATCGCCTTCATGATGAACCATGCCCGCGGTCTCATCTGCGTTCCGATGGAGGGTGAGAGGCTCGACGAACTCGACATTCCGTTGATGGTGCCGCGCAACACCGAAGTCCTCAAGACCGCCTTCACCGTTTCGGTCGACTACATCCCCGGAACGACCACCGGAATATCCGCCGCTGACAGAGCAGCAACCGTCCAAGCTCTCGTCAGGGATGGTGTACGCCCGGAGGAATTTGCCCGTCCTGGTCATATTTTCCCTCTTCGCGCCCATCCAAATGGCGTCTTGTCGCGTCCGGGGCACACGGAAGCAGCCGTGGATTTGGCTCGGATTGCAGGCCTTTCGCCGGCCGGCGTCATCTGCGAAGTAGCGAACGACGACGGCACGATGGCCCGACTTCCGGAACTCGAGATCTTTGCCGAACGTCACCATCTTCACTTGATCACCATCGAGGACCTGATCGCCTATCGATTGGCGAACATGCCTGAGAAAGCGGCCTGATCTGTCGGGGCGTTCCGCCAGCAGGCTGAGCGCCCATCGCCAAAGCGCAGGGAACGAATCTGAAAGACCGCGATGCCCAGGTATAATGTGCTTCAATCGTCATATTCCTGGAGGTTTACAGCGGGCTCCGATCCTTCAACCGAGTCCAAGGTGCACGCCGGTTCCATAAATCCGACTATGCCGGATTGGATGCCTAAGCCATTGAGAATATGGGATGTAGAGCGACAATCTGGCTGAGATCCGCGTCTCATCTTTGTTGTCGCGCTGCAATGGGATGCGACACGAAAACATCGGTTCGATTCCTTATTAAGAGCTCACCCCTTCCCCGCCGTTCATCCCGCCTCAAGAACTACCTTCCCAAACCCACCACCTGCTTCCATGCGACGATGGGCATCTGCGGCTCTATCAAGTGGAAAGACTTCCCCGACGAGTGGTCGAAGCTGTCCGTCACCGAACATCGGTAGCGTGTTCTCCGCAAAACGCCGAACCATGGCGCGCTTTTCCTCAATGGCGCGCGACTTCATAACCGTCCCGATCACCCTCAGGTGCTTGTAGAGCACTGTGTCGAGCGGAATGATCGCGTTGTCGTCCCGGCCCAGCAGCCCGACCTGCACAAGGCGCCCGCCTTCAGCAAGGCTGCGGATATTCCGGGCGAGATAGCTTCCGCCAACGAAGTCGATGACTACATCGGCGCCGCAGGATCCAGTCGCATCGATGATCTCCGCCTCGAAATCCTGCCGGTGGTAATCCCACACAGCCTCGGCGCCAAGAGAACGAACCTTGTCGATATTGCTGTCGGAGGCGGTTGCGAACACTCTGGCTCCCATCGCCACTGCAAGCTGGACCACTGCAGATCCGATCCCACCGGCGGCGGCATGGACGAGCACGCTCTCCTGTAGTCGTATCTGGCCGAGATGGCACAGAGCTTCGTAGGCGGTAACGAAGCTCTCCATGACAGCCGCCGCTTCTACATAGGACATAGCACCTGGTATGTGGATGGACAGGCCACTGTCTGCTCTGGCAACTTCCGCATAGGCTCCGCCGCCAACGATCGACATTACACGGTCGCCGACGGAAAACTTCGAGACGGCTTTGCCGACAGCGATGACCTCTCCGGCGACCTCGAGGCCGAGGATAGGGCTGTCTCCAAAGGCGCGCGAGCCGTAATGGCCTTCGCGCTGAAGGAGGTCAGCCCGATTGACGCCAGATGCCATGACCTTCACGAGGATGTCGGTCGACCGGAGCTCGGGATAGGGAACCTCGGCAAGCCGGAGCACATCCGGCCCACCAAAGTCGTCGAAGATGATCGCCTTCATTGGTCTTTTCCTTACCTGGCGAGAGCACGGCGTGCGATGCTTGCGGCGAAGAACGGCGTTTCGCGTCGATTGTGATCGCCACCGGCCGCCTGCCGGGCGGCGGCCGCGTCCTCGTAAGTGACGCCGTGCTCTTCCAAAAAGGTCATGAAGGCATCCGTCGGATGCGCGGTCACCCGATTGGTGTAACGCGTCCGGTTTTCGTCGATCTTCTCGGCGATCAGTTCCCAGACTACGTTGACCTGCGTGCGGCCGTTCGCTGTGAACACATCCGAGATGGAGTTCATGCGGCAATAGGCAGCCTCGGCAACCTCGGCGACATAGTGCTGGACGACCAGCCCGGAGCCGATCTGTTCGACGTTGATCGACATGCGGCGCCCATCATCCGTCCACGTGATGCCGGCTGCGATATGATCCGGCGCGCAGCAGCGCAGATATTCGGCTTCCGGCAGCGTGAAGAGCCAATCGGCGATATCGATCTTTTCGAAGGGGACATCGATCTCGGCCGAATATGCCGACTGCGAGAGAATTGTGTCGAGAACCTTGACCATGGGGGACTTCCTTCTGTTGAGTGATGGGCTAGACAAGCGCCCTGTTGACGAGAAGGAATGTGCTCCGGATGTTCTTTGGTGATAACGACCTCAATGCTCGAAACCGTTTTGCGCTGTAGGCAAAGATGAGAGATCCACGCTTTGCCGAACATCTGGCCGTGTATGTCGAGGTTGTTCGCTCCGGGAGCTTTTCAGCTGCGTCCCGTCGGCGTGCGGTAACCCCTTCGGCGATTGTTCGACAGATCGATGCACTCGAGCAGGATCTTGGCGTTCCACTGCTGGTTCGTTCCACCCGGGCCCTTTCCATGACCGATGCCGGCCGGCATCTCTATGACCGTGCCCAGCGTCTGCTCGATGACCTGGCCGACACTCATGCCGAAGTTGCCGCGTTCGACGGTGCTGTCGGTGGCACCCTGCGGATTGCCTGTTTCCCGACGTTCGGCAAACGATACGTCATTCCGATCCTGGGTCCGTTGATGTTCGAATATCCAGCTCTTAGGGTGGAACTCGATCTGACAGAGCGCCTCGCGGATCCCGTGGCCGAAAGACTCGATCTGGTCATCCGCATGGGGGAGCTTCAAGACAGCTCGCTGATCGCCACAAAGATCGCGCCTCTAACGCGGGTCTTGGCCGCAAGCCCGGTCTATCTCGAGCGCTTGGGGATGCCACAGTCATCAGAAGACCTGGGAAGGCACAGACTGCTCGACAAGCTTCACGGCAATGATCTGCTGGGCTGGTCGGATCTGCTGGGCAGCCCAGCCAGCGTTAAGGTCTGCGACTGCGTCGCCTTCCGCTCGGACGACTTCGAGGCATTGAACAGTGCAGCGATCGCTGGAATGGGGATCGCCCTTCTTCCGGCTTGGGTGTCAGGACCATCGATCAAGGCAGGCGAACTGATCCGCATTCCGCTGGACGACGAGGCGTGGAACGGCAAGCCTCCGGGCATCCACCTCCTGCGCGCGCTCCATGAGCCCTCGGCGAAGGTTCGAGTGTTCACGGAGAGGCTCAAGGCCTTTATCGGATCACCGCCCATCTGGTCATGACGCTGTTTGCAAACCCAAGCCCCTCAAAAGTTCGTAGTTTCAAACGCGGGTCGAGCTCGCTTTTTCTGTTGCACTGAAAGTTCGTATCCCTTCACATTAACGGACCCGATTTTGTTAACTGTGGGTGGATCTTTGAAAAGTGGCCCTACAGCCAAGTGCGGGACGACTGCTCTGCGCCTTTATTTCAGTCACTAAGCTCGGGTCGACATGATTTCAAAGCCTGCCGTCCCGACGACAGTGGCTTCGAAGGCTTTCCGCACTTGTGGGCGTTGCCGTCCCTGAACCTCTCAAATCTTACCCCGGTGATAATCAAAACGGTGGCCCCAAAACTCTGAGAGACGAGCCGTTGCACCGCTCCCCTTGCGTTTCCGGCTTCCGTGAATTAAATGTAGTTACGTAACCACAAATATCGAGATCACGAACTTTGGAGCTTACCATGACCGTCACCATGCTTTCAGGCCGTGAACTCAATCAGGATCTTGGGCGCGCGAAGCGGGCCGCACAGGAAGGACCTGTGATCATCACTGACAGGGGACGCCCCGCGCACGTCCTCTTGTCGTTCGATGAGTACAAGCGGCTTACCGGCAAAATGCGGACTCTCGGTGATATGCTGGCCGCGCCAGGTGGGGATGACGTTGATTTGCCGCTCCCGCAGCGTACTGAATATGCCAGGCCGGTTGACCTGTCCTGATGCTGTTGCTCGATACCAACGTCGTGTCCGAGCTCCGCAAGGTCGCGAGCGGCAAGGCCGACCCCAATGTCGTGGTCTGGAACGAAACAGTCGATCCGGCCGAATGCTTTATTTCATCCGTGGTTCTGCACGAGCTAGAGATTGGCGTCCGGCTGGTCGAACATAATGACGCAGTCGCAGGCAAGGTGCTGCGCGGCTGGCTGGAAAATATCGTCCTCACGGCATTTTCCGGCCGCATCCTGCCGCTGGACGAGGCGTCGGCCGTTCAGGCAGCGAAATGGCATGTTCCCGATCCCAAGCCGATCAATGACGCCTACATTGCTGCGGTAGCCTTCACCCGGCGCATGATACTGGTTACGCGAAACGTTAAGGATTTCGATGGCATGGGGGTGATGCTCATGAATCCGTGGGATATGCCCGCGTAACAGTTGAGATTCCAGACAAGGAGTATGTCGCGGCCCAAGGGCGTTGCATTGGCCGAAATGGGCGGATCAAAGTCAAGGTAGATGAGAATGGAAGCGTTTACGTCGGCGGTGCCAGAAAAACTGGTATCGACGGGACGCTAAATTATTGATCTACCTTGCATCTTAAGGCTGACGTTGAGCCGATCCAAATAGCATGATGTGCGGTTCTGATCCTTTCAAGAGCGCCGTTCTTAATGGTTCTAGTATCTGGCCATTGCTGACCGAAACAACGGCCTTGATAAGGGCGACGTTCCGATTTTGAAGCGGCAGAGTCCCTCGATTTCTCGTGCCGCATCGAAAACATCAACCAGATCTTTGCGTACTTAGCTTGTTGACCCAACATTCCATGTCGAACATACGTGAGTTTGGCTACTGCAATTTGAGGACCGGCGCCGGCGATATCTATCCATGATCCACCGGCGTTCGAGATCAACGATGATCGTGCCGTAGCGCCTCGATTTTCGCCAACTCCAGTCATCGATACCGATGATCCGTGCCGAGGGTTCTTCATCGAGCCGTGAAGCATTTCGCTTCACGTGCCGAAGAATGGCGTCGTCGCTGATCGGCATCCCAAGCCGTCTCATCAAGTGCTCTCCGGGCCGTCCACCGGTGCTATGACCCAGCAGGCCGACTAATTCGGCGACCCTCCTTGTCCTACCTGCGTAAGGCGAGGCAATCGCCGGGATCTGATCCGTGAATGTTTGCCGCTTGCACTGCCGATATCTGCAACGCAAGCGGCTTAACTGGAGCTTTACTGTCACGTCGTTGCCCTGGATCGGCAGGTCTTGGAGACTGCGGTACCACCAGCCGTGCCGACTTGCGCTCCGATGTCCGCAATCAGGGCATATGCCCGACGATGGTCCGCAAGCAGACACGATCCAATCACCCCCGCCGTCAGACACGACGCTTTGCACCTTAATGCCCGCACCGGGCGACCATTTCGATTTCGTTCGCATGCCCGGCCTTAGCGGCGCGAATGCCAACGATTTGTTAACCACACAAAGTGAGGAAGACCCCAAAAAAAATTCTGTCCTACCGTCGAAGCAGGGGCGGTGTTTGGCAAATCACCTGGCTGACTTTTTTCGTCGGAGAGTAACGGCGGCTCAGCCGACAAGGCTAAGAACAAGAGACTTTGCCGTAACGGAAAGCCGATCGATGCACAGCCGCTCCTCGGTCAGTCATACCTCACCGAGCGGGCATGGATCGGACCATTGTCAGGCAACGAACGGAATTCGCACATGGCGGCGCTGCAAGCACGAAATGTACGCGAAAACACGGTTCTCCGCATTGACTTTAAGTCACGACGAATCAAATGCTTGCCCGCCTGACAGAGGAGAACACTGATGGCCGATGAAACCACGATTGAGACCACTGCGATGACAGAACAGCCGGTCGCAGCCCCCGCTGAGAAGAAGACACGCAAGCCACGGAAGCCGAAAGTCGCTGCCGAAGCCACTACCGTCGATGCTACTGCTGCACCCGTTGAAAAGCCGGCCAAGAAGACGCGCGCAAAGCGTGGCTCCAAAGTGGCTCCGGTCAAGGCCGAGAAGGCGGTTGCCGCACCGAAGGTGGCAGCCGCTCGCGCGCGCCGCGTTAAGGCTGCTGCTCCCGCTCCGGTCTCTACCGCTGCCGACGTCATTGACGATGTCGCCGACCTCATCAAGCTTGAGGAAGAGAACAAGCAGCTTCGTAAGGAGCTCTCCGAAAAGCTGCGCGCCGAAAATGCAGATCTGCGCAAGCGGCTCGGCAAGGCCTGATTTCTGGTTTGGAGCGGCGCCACGTATTTCCATGCGATGGCGTCGCCGATCTTTCGTCTGATTGGTCGGGATCAATAGGTCCCGGTGACAATGAATGACCGTGGCAATGTCTGCCGCCATGCTTTGAAGGTTACATGTGATGAGAACACCATGGAGATTTGTAGCTGACCTGGTGTCGCGTAAACCGAAACCACACAGTCGTGACGAGAGCCCAACAGTCGAAGCGAAGACCATTGCTCTCGAATACAAGCCTGTCCCCGAAGAGGGACAATCTGGCATCGGCGCGACGGCAGTCGACGGCTCCGAGGCGCAGGTCGAGGCAAGCCGACCCGAACCTGATACCGCTATGACTGAAGCCGGAACAGCGGCATCAATTGCGGCAGAAGCTCCTGTAGTCGCAGTCGGTGACGACGAACCCGCAAGCCTCACTACCGCACAGCGCGCCGATAAAACATCAACTGCTTCCGCGGGAGCCGAGGCTGTCAAGGGAACGACTAAGGGAGCGCCCACGCGGCGGAAGAAGGTTGCGTCGATCGTGGAGCCGGTGGACTCGATCGGTACGGCTTTAGAGGAGGCTCCCGCCGTCGCTGCCGGTCCAAGATCGTTCGCGGATGAAATGGCCGACCTCGATGCGGAGGTCGCTACGTTGCGGCGTCAGCTTGCAACGAAGCTCGTCGAACAGAACGCGCAGTTGCGCAAGATGCTCGCCAGGTTCGACGTGCATTGATCGCGGACCGCCATCCGACAGCGGGAAAGGCCCCGCCGCTGGCGGAGCCTCGTGATGTCAATCAATCCGGTTCGAGCGGGACCATGAGCTGGAGACCGTCTTCGCCGTCCACCTCGGCGAGCGTTGCATAGATCGGGGCCGGGAAGCTCGGATCGTCGAGCTTGACCGAGAGATACTCGCGGCCCTCACCGGAGGTCTTCTGTCAGGCGGCGCCCAGCTCGACGCTACCGGCATAGAGGCGGAACTGCAGGCCCTTGTCGGAAGGATTCTCGACCCGGGCGATGCGAGCCTTGACGTTGAGGGCGGGTGCGAATGGAGCCGGTGAAGCCAAAAACGTGTATTACCTTGCCATAATAATGATCGCACAACGCGTAAAATCTGCTTTTCGGCGTAACGAGGTGGCTCCAGTTGACCCATCAGAACATTTAGTGAGCATACAGCGTATGACCGGACGTAAGGGCGAACTATCTCCCGCTGCCGTAGACCGTGGATGGCCCTATCAGGTCGCCTTGCTGGCTGACCTCTGCGGCTATACGAACTTCTATATTCACGAGGAATTCTGCAAAGGCTCGTCCCGCTGCAAGCGCGGACACCCCGTGTTCTATGAGGATAAGCATTATCTGGTGCATTGCTTTTCAAGCCGAGGAGACGCGCAGGCCTTCATGCAAGAATTTGGTGGAGAGTGGTTTGATCCGCGAAGGGGAAGGGTACCAACTGGAACAAGTGGTATAAAGGCCGGGCTGCACCCGGAAAGTGAGTCTGCTTGAAACATCACTATATTCCACAATTCTATCTTCGGCCGTGGCTGAGTGACCATGACAAACGGCTTCAGGAGTTCAAGCGGGGTCATCATAACCAGATTTCGACCAAGCGCATCTTTACCAAGCAGACGGGATACGCCATCAATCTGTATACGCTGCCGGGTGTGACGGAGGAAACCAAGCAGAACGTCGAGCGGTTCTTCATGAGCTTCGTGGATGATTCAGCCGTAAAGGCCAGGGACCTGTTGTTGGCAGGAGAAATCCCCACGAATGCCAACTTGCGCCATTCATGGGCGCGTTTCCTTGTGTCCCTGGTGTTCCGGAATCCCGAAGAAGTGGCGAAGTTCAAGCGGCAATTTCGTGAGATGTTGCTGGCACCAGATGCCGAAATCCAACGAAGATATGAGGAGTATCGGCGCGAGGATGATCCGGAACGGTTCGAGGAGTGGATTAATCGGCACGATCCGACACATGCGGAAAGATCTGCGGTCCTGACATTGGCGCGTCTCGTCGAACACCGCAATGTTCTGCGACTGATCCGAAACATGTACTGGCGGGTGATCGACACGGGCCGAATGGCTCGAAAACTTGTCACATCCGACCGGCCTGTGATGATGACCAACGGGCTTGGGCGGTATGACGGACATTTTGCCATTCCGATCAGCCCGACAAAACTGTTTATCGCTTGTACCACCCAGCAATATCTCAGTGAGGTGGAAGCTGTCCCGCTCGGTAAACTGGTTCGAGGCGCAAACGATGCGGCCATAGGGCAGGCAAAGAAGTTCGTCTACGGAGTAGATGATAGTCAGATGTCCGAGATCAGGCGACGGATGGGCAAAAGGGATTCCCCTTCCTTTCTCAGGGCATCTTAGGGCGGCCGAAGTGCATTAATCGATGGGTTCGGATGTTTCCTGAGATTCAGCAGGATGCCATCTGTCAGGATTGTCTATCTCGTGAGCGAATGGCAAGTCTCCCCAAGGGACGTCAACAGCTGAAGGGCAATCCATGCCGGTGCATTGCTTCGTGCTGGAAACTGTTTCATGTGCATTGGGATCTCCCTTTTCAATTGTTGGTTTTCCCACGTTTTCATCGGGTTTCAAATCTTTTGCGGGAGTCAAAAGAGCGGTGGACGATACGGCAATCCCTTGCGCAAGAGGTTTAAGCATTTCGTCACCCCCTGTATGTTCCTGAGGTATTGAGCATTGGCCGTCGTCGATGGTGTCATCGCGCATACCATTATGCCAACCGCTGCCCCCATTGTTCGTCACGTGCACCACCTTGCCAACAGCCTTAAGGCCGTTACCAGCGTCTTTCACTGCCTGTCCGGCAATTTTGCCAGCGCCGTGAATAACATTGCCAAACATACCTCCAGCATCAGATTGTTGAGCAAATGCAAGACTGATGACGCATGCCGAAGCCACTATTGCAGCCCGTCTAACCTTCGCAGACATATTTGCCTCCCAGGCGTTTACGCGGGACTCCCCGGCGGATGAATTTCATGTGGTGACGATTTTTGTTTAAATTAGAAAAAGCATAGATTAAATTTTTGTAATAGGAGGGGCGGCTGCGCAAAGCTCTTTCCTATAGCACTCCAGCGCGGCGTGTTCCTTTCTGGTCGCGCGTCAAGTTCAATCCGAAGTGGCGAGTTCTTGTTGGCGTCCATAAATGCGCGATAAGCTTCTACCCGCGCATTTTCGGCGGAGATCCATCCATCCCGCAAAGCGGAAAGCCGCACCTTATGGGAAGCACGGCTTTCGTCGATAGTGTCCGCCATCGCTAGAAGGAAATCTCGTCGTCAAACGGGCCGTCCGTCATAGCAGGCGGTGACGCGGGCGATGCTGGCCGTTCAGCTCCTTCCATTCGGGCGACTTTACGATGATGTCACGGACGCCTTGGGGTAGCGAATCGAATGCGGTCTGGTCGAAGTCGTAGCCATGCTGGCGAACTGCCAGGCGGAAGTCTGACGAACCCATTTCGCCGGACAACTCATCAATCAAACTCACAAGCGCACGGATTTTCTCGGCCTGACGGCGACTTTCAGCATTACGCTTGGCGTGAGCGTGAAGCTCAGCAAACGGCGCAATAGCAGACTCCTCCTCGCCCACAAAAGGGTCGGGATCGCCGAGCTAAATGGTTTGGTGCTTTAATGCGGGACACCCACTTGCTAGCAAACTACATCCCCAATCCCAGCCCCTTGTTCAGGGTCCGCTTCAACTCATATTGACGCGATAGCTCTACCCTGTGCGCTCAATCGGTTAACGAGCGACAGCCCCTCGATCCGGTGGAGCTTATCGGCAACCGCCGGCCCAAGCGCCTGGGCGATCGTCTTCGCCTCATGGAGGGCCTGTTATCCTTCCGGCGTGCTGGACAGTTGCTCCAGGAACATTATTCAGCAGTTCGGCAATGAATTGAGGAGCGGATCTGGCTTGACGACCTCCGGTCCGAAATGGAGACCGCCGTAAAACGGCCGGATGTCGCGTAGATCCAGGTCGTCGAGCGCAAACGAAACATGAGGGGCGTAGTCTCGATAAAACCATGTCATTCCGGCTCTGCGAAACTCAGCGTGACGGCGCGAAAGCTTGCCGCAGGCAAAGGCCAGCACGACAACGCCGCCGAAGTTCAGGAGAATTCTTCGTCGGCTCGCACGGACCGTCAAACCTTTGGCGGAAGGCACCAGTTGTTGGCAGAGGTTCAGGTCGGTGAACTTCCTGACCGTGACATGCAGAGTGTCGGCCTGAACGATCTCCTGAAACCCCTCCATGACCGCCCACTCGAGGATTTCGCCTCGATTAAGAAGCTCTCTAATGACGAACATTCTCAGCACTCCGGCAGCGCTATGGCACAGCTGACGGACTGACCAACTCGCCTTCCACGGTGACGATGGTCGATCCGTAGGGCTCGCGGGCCGTGACGATCAACGCACCGTCCGGCAATGGCCGCGCAAGATCCTTGGCCTCCTCCCACGGCGCCCTCATCCAGACATCGGTCTCTTCCCTGGTCAGCAACAGCACCGGCATGGCCTTGCCGTGGATCGGCTTGACGAGATCGTTCGCGTCAGTGGTCAGGAACCCATAGAGATCGTCAGTCGTCATCCCATCCCTGACCTTGCGCACCGATGTCCACTGCGGAACATGAATGCCGGCGAAAAACATCAGCGGCTTGCTCTCATCGCGCGCGAACCAGGCATTCGGCACATTGCCGCCCGCCTCCTGGCTTGCAGGATCCGGCTCGGCAAAGCTGGTGACGGGAACGAGACAGCGGTTCTCGACACCAAACCAGCGCTTCCAGTGCGGAAGCTTGAGATTGCGGACATTGGTGACGCCACGGTCGACCTGCTCACGCAGCAGTTGGTCGAAGTCGAATTCCTTGCCCTTTACCCGAAGCTTTTCAGCCTTGGCTTCGGCCGCCTTTACGAGGGCGAAAGGTGGTGATGGAAGACCCCAGCGGGCATGGACGAGCTGCTTGCCTCCATCAGCGGTGTTGCGGACGATCGGCCCCATCTGGTCCGGGTTCATCTGGTAGGCCGGCATCAGGTTGATCAGGCTCTCGGCGTCCTGAGCCCACTTGTTCACCCAGTCCTTGTCTTCCATGCGGTACAAGTTGCACATCGACGCTCCACCTCCCTTGAAGCCGGCCGACATGGTAGCCGACGAACCGCCGGAACGCCAACTGGCAGCTGTTGGCGGATTGGCGCCGAAAATTTCTCCCAAGCTTCGCCAGCGTCCTGTCGAAGTCATGTCCATGATTCCCAACAGGAATCTTAAAGTCGACTAAAATAGAGGGATAATATTCCTATTTCGGGTTGCTTGACTCGCGAATCGAGTTGGAACATTTAGTGAACAAATACACTTGACCGACATCACGTCGATGCTAACGCGACCTCGCAAGGACCCGTGAATGATGACTGCTGCCCGGAACCGGGTGATATCCGATCTGAAGGACCGCATCGCGTTACTGGAAGGAAACGCGGACAGGAGACGCGGCTGCCTCGCCTTCGGCGTGCCGGAGATCGACGCCGTATTGCCGGGTGGCGGTCTTGCCTATGGCGCCGTGCATGAGTTCGCAGGCGGCGGAACAGGCGTCGTCGATGGTGCTGCGGCTGCTCTGTTTGCCGCCGGCATTGTGGCCCGGACCAGGGGAAAGATCGTCTGGTGCCTGACACGGCCGGACCTGTTCTTTCCGGCGCTGGCGCAGGCAGGCCTGCACCCGGATCGGGTCATTTTTGTCGAAGCCGACGGCGAGGAAGACGTTCTCGCCTCGATGGAAGAGGCTTTGGCCTTTGGTGGGCTTGGCGCCGTCGTCGGTGAGATCGTCCGGCTGCCGATGGTGGCGTCGCGCCGCCTGCAGCTCGCGGCGGAAAAGACAGGGACGATGGGCCTGGTGGTCCGGCGCTGGCGCCGGCAGGTGGAAGCATCGGATTTCGGGCAGCCGACGGCGTCGACGACGCGGTGGCGGGTAAGCGTCTTGCCATCGGAGGAATTGCCGGTTCCGGGCCTTGGGCGGCCGCGATGGCTGCTGGAGCTGATCAGAGTGAAGGCGGGTGAGTGCGCTGAGTTTATCGTGGGAGCGTGCGATGCCACGGGTCGTATCCATCTATCTGCCGGACCTGCCGATCGAGCGGATCAGGCGCATGGATCAGAAAGCAGAATTATCGCCTGACAGGGCGCTGGTGCTGATCGCCAGCAGCGGCTCCAAACGTTGGATATCCGCGGCCGATGCAAAGGCCAGGGAAGCCGGCATTCGTGTGGGCATGCCGGCCGCCAAGGCACAGGCGATGGTGCATGGTTTGCAGTTCGTCGATGCGGATCCCTCAGCCGATGCGGAAGCGCTCGAACGCATCGCGCTCTGGTCCCTCTCGCAATATTCTCCGATCGTCGCCGTTGACGGCACGGATGGCATCGTCATGGATACGGAAGGCGCTGATCATCTGCGGGGCGGCGAGCTTGCGATGCTGACCGGGATCGTCAACCGCTTCCGGGCGCGGGGGCTCACCGTCCACGCGGCGATCGCCGACACGTGGGGTGCGGCCCATGCCTGTGCCCGCGCCACCCGCCGCGAGGCTGTCATCATCCCGCCTGGAGAGGCCGCCCGCGCCGTCGAACACCTGCCGATCTCGCAGCTGCGGCTATCGCCGGAGATCGTCGCCAGCCTTCGCACCCTCGGCTTCAAGACCATTGGCGAGTTGGCGGCAACACCGCGCGCACCGCTGGCGCTGCGCTTCGGTCCAGAGATCGGAAGGCGCCTCGACCAGATGTTCGGCCGTGTCGCTGAGCCGATCGATCCCATCCGGGCGCCGGAATGGATCGAGGTCGTCAGGGCCTTTGCCGAACCAATCGGTGCGGCCGAGACCATCGACAAATATGTCGGCCGCCTCATCGTCAGGCTGGTGGCGGAATTACAGCGCAACGGGCTCGGTGTCCGTCGCACAGATCTGATTGTCGAAAAGGTCGATGGCAGCAGGCAGGCGATCCGCGCCGGCACGGCGAAACCGGCCCGCGACATCGCATGGCTGACCAAACTGTTTCGCGATCGAACGGAAAAGATCGAGCCAGGTTTTGGCATCGAGAAGCTGACACTCGTCGCCGTCATGACCGAACCGCTTGGCGAGCAGCAGCGGTCAGCGCTCATCAATGAGAACGATCAGGACATCACGCCGTTGATCGATACCTTCGGCAATCGCGGCCAGCGCGTCTATCGCGTCGCGCCGGTGGCCTCCGACGTCCCCGAACGCAGCGTCCGGCGGATCTCGGCGGCAGCCGAAGACATCACGGAAACCTGGGTGCATCACTGGCCGCGTCCCGTGCGGCTGCTGGCGCGGCCGGAAGCAATCGACGTCATCGCGCTGTTGCCGGATCATCCGCCTGTCTCCGTCACCTGGCGCGGCAAACGCCGGCGGGTCAAACGCGCCGATGGTCCAGAGCGCATCTTCGGGGAGTGGTGGACCAGGAGTTCCGAATTCGACGCGGTGAGGGATTATTTCGTGGTGGAGGACGAGAGTGGCGAACGTCTTTGGATCTTCCGCTCCGGTGATGGTGTCGATGCGGCCACCGGTTCGCATCGCTGGTTTTGCCACGGGATCTTCGCATGAGCTACGCCGAGCTGCAGGTCACCACTCATTTTTCCTTCCTGCGCGGCGGGTCGTCGGCCGACGAGCTGTTCCGGACGGCCAAGGATTTGGGCATCAGCGCGCTTGGGATCGTCGACCGCAATTCGCTCGCCGGTATCGTCCGGGCATTGGAGGCGTCGCGGGCGACTGACGTGCGCCTCGTCGTCGGCTGCCGTCTCGATCTTGCCGACGGCATGTCGATCCTGGTCTATCCCACCGATCGCGTCGCCTATTCCCGCCTGACCCGGCTGCTGACGCTTGGCAAGGGCAGAGGCGGCAAGGGCAACTGCATCCTGCATCTCGACGACGTCGCTCTTTATGCCGAGGGCCTGATCGGCATTCTCGTGCCCGATCTTGCCGACGAGACCTGTGCCCTTCAGCTTCGGAAGCTTGCCAAGATCTTTGGCGATCGCGCCTATCTGTCGCTCTGCCTGCGCCGGCGGCCCAATGATCAGCTGCGGCTGCACGAGTTGTCCAACCTTGCGGCGCGCTACAAGGTGAAGACGGTTGTCACCAATGACGTCCTCTTCCATGAGCCGTCGCGCCGGCAGCTGCAGGATATCGTCAGCTGCATCCGCAACAACACCACGATCGATGAAGTGGGCTTCGAGAGGGAGAGGCACGCAGACCGTTTTCTCAAGCCGCCGGAGGAGATGGAGCGACTCTTTCCGCGCTATCCCGAAGCGCTCGCCCGCACGCTCGAGATCATCGAGCGCTGCACGTTCTCGCTGGACGAGCTCACATATCAATATCCGGAGGAGGCGATCGTTCCTGGCAAGAATGCCCAAGAATCTCTCGAGCATTATGTCTGGGAGTGCATTCCGAACCGCTATCCCGAGGGCTTGCCGCCTTCGGTGTTAAAAGTGGTCCGGCATGAGCTCGATCTCATCCGCATCATGAACTACGCCCCCTATTTCCTGACAGTGTTTTCGATCGTCCGCTATGCCCGCGCCCAGGGCATTCTGTGCCAGGGGCGGGGATCGGCGGCCAATTCCGCCGTCTGCTATATCCTCGGTATTACCTCGATCGATCCCGAGACCAACAATCTGCTCTTCGAGCGCTTCGTCTCCCAGGAGCGCGACGAGCCGCCGGATATCGACGTCGACTTCGAGCATGAGCGGCGCGAGGAGGTAATCCAGTGGATCTACAAGACCTATGGCCATGACAAGGCGGCTCTTTGCGCGACCGTCACGCGCTACCGCGCCAAGGGCGCGATCCGCGACGTCGGCAAGGCGCTCGGCCTGCCGGAGGATGTCATCAAGTCGCTGTCGTCGGGCATGTGGTCGTGGTCTGAGGAGTTGGTGACCGAACGTAGCCTGCGTGAGCTCAACCTCAATCCAGACGATCGCAGGCTGGCTCTGACCCTAAAACTGGCACAGCAGCTGATAGGCGCTCCGCGCCATCTCGGCCAGCATCCCGGCGGCTTCGTGCTAACCCACGATAGGCTCGACGATCTCGTGCCGATCGAGCCGGCATCCATGGTCGATCGGCAGGTGATCGAATGGGACAAGGATGATGTCGAGGCGCTGAAGTTCATGACGGTCGATGTGCTGGCGCTCGGCATGCTCACCTGCATGTCGAAGGCTTTTGCCTTGATCCACGACCACAAGCATCTGGATCTCGATCTGGCTCAAATCCCTCAGGAGGATCCGGCGACCTATGCGATGATCCGCAAGGCCGATACGCTCGGCACCTTCCAGATCGAAAGCCGGGCGCAGATGTCGATGCTGCCGCGCATGAAGCCGCGCACCTTCTATGATCTCGTCATCCAGGTCGCGATCGTCCGGCCCGGCCCGATCCAGGGCGACATGGTGCATCCCTATCTGCGTCGGCGCGAAGGCAAGGAAAAGGTCGACTATCCGACACCGGAGCTCGAGGCCGTTCTCGGCAAGACGCTGGGCGTGCCGCTCTTCCAGGAGAGCGCCATGAAGGTGGCGATGGTCTGTGCTGGCTTTACCGGCGGCGAGGCCGATCAGCTGCGCAAATCGATGGCGACCTTCAAGTTCACCGGCGGCGTGTCGAAGTTCAAGGACAAGCTCGTCTCCGGCATGGTCAGGAACGGTTATACGCCGGAATTCGCCGAAAAGACCTTCTCGCAGCTCGAAGGCTTTGGCTCATACGGCTTCCCGGAGAGCCATGCCGCGAGCTTCGCCCTGATCGCCTATGCCTCATCCTACGTGAAACGCCACTATCCCGACGCCTTCTGCGCGGCCCTTCTGAACTCGCAGCCCATGGGCTTTTATGCGCCGGCGCAGATCGTTGGCGATGCCCGCCAGCATGGTGTCGAGGTCCGGCCGGTCTGCATCAATCGCTCGCGCTGGGACTGCACGCTGGAACCGGTCGAGGGCAGCGACCGCCATGCCGTTCGCCTCGGTATGCGCATGGTCCATGGTCTTGCTCAGGTCGATGCGGCCCGCATCATCGCCGCCCGCGCCGACCACCCATTCGACAGTGTCGATGATCTCTGGCGGCGATCAGGCGTGGCGGCCGCATCCCTCGTTGAGCTTGCCGAGGCGGACGCGTTTCTGCCCTCACTCAATTTGCAGCGCCGTGATGCGCTCTGGGCGATCAAGGCGCTGCGCGACGAGCCCCTGCCGCTCTTTGCCGCGGCCGCCGAGCGCGAGCAAAGGACGATCGCCGAGCAGCAGGAGCCGGAAGTCCAGCTTCGCCAGATGACGGAGGGGCATAATGTCATCCAGGACTATAGCCACACCGGGCTCACCCTCCGTCAGCATCCGCTCGCCTTCCTGCGCCGGGATCTCACCGCCCGCGATATCGTCACCTGCCAGGAGGCGATGTCCGCCCGGGACGGCCGCTGGCTGATGACGGCTGGTCTCGTGCTGGTGCGCCAGAAGCCGGGTTCAGCCAAGGGCGTCATGTTCCTCACCGTCGAGGATGAGACAGGCCCCGCCAATGTCGTTGTCTGGCCCAGCCTCTTCGAGCGCCGCCGGCGCATCGTCCTCGGATCCTCGATGATGGCGATCAACGGCCGCATTCAGCGGGAAGGGGAGGTGGTCCATCTCGTCGCCCAGCAGCTGTTCGATCTGACATCCGATCTCTCCGGCCTTGCCGATCGCGATGAGGCCTTCAGGCTGCCGACTGGTCGCGGCGACGAGTTCGCGCATGGGACGCCCGGCAGCCCGGATTCGCGGGAGCGGGCGATAATGAAGGCACGGGAGATTTATGAGCCGGATCGGCTTATTGAGAGGTTGAAGGTGAAGAGTAGGAACTTTCAGTAGGAGGGGCTGCGGTCGACTTGGACTCGATGACTGACGGGAGCGAAAGGCCATCAGGTTTGTGAATGCCGCCATTCACATTGGGCGATGGCCATGGGCGGACCAAGGGCTATGTTCTTCGCACCGACTACTCGCAAACCGTTTCGCGCACGACGACCCGATGATGATGGCGTTAACCGTAGTGCCTCTCCGTCCAACACCGTCGATGATACCTGGAGCGCGGGCGTCATAGTATCCATCATCTGCGTAGGCCGGCCGATCGCGATAAAAGCGTGGCGGCGCATCGTAGTCGTAGCGAGGCCCAACTCCATATTCAAAATAGACCTGAGAGAATGCCGACGACGCCGCCAAGGTCGCGGCGAGCGCCAGCGCTGCGATTGCAATTCTTTTCATGGCTTTCCATTCCAATTACATACCGCTCCGGCGCGCTAAGCTGCCACGAGCACTGCTGGTGGATACGGACCAAAGCCCCAGCCGTGGAAGGACTTAGGCCTTAGATCTCTGCTCGCTCATAGGAAAGGGGTGGACTCCCCATTCTTACAGCGTAAGATGAAGCATCGTCACCAACCGAGTAAGTAGGCAGTGCCGACTGAGGGCTTATACGTGCTCCCGCCTGCGACACGGACGGATGGCATTATGCCCTTTCGGAAATTCGTATATATTCCAAACGATCCCGGTTTTCGCGAAGCTTTGATACTTTGGGCGCGCAAATTTGCCACATCCGACATCGCAGCAAGGCGTGCCGCTCAGCGGACGATTGATGTGTTGTGCGACAATCCCAATCTCCTCGACGGACGAGACATAAACGAAGCAATTTTCACGCTTTTGCGTCGGCACGCATTCGATGAAATCGAATTGTCGCCTGAGCAAGGCATGCACGGTGACGACGTCTTGTCCGAGAATGAGCCGATGTGCTGAAGTGAACGGCCCATTGCCCAGCAGCAATAGCCCTGCCTCGGGATCCGAGGCAGGGCCGTGAGATCACGCAACGGATCTATCGTGCGAAGGACATTCGGGTCAGGCAGATGCGATCGCATCGCCAGCTGGCAAAGACTTTTCGAAATTTTCTCTAAAGGGCTTTATCCGAGGCCATACCAGACCGGTGCGTTCGACTTCTTACCAGGTCTGACGGCCATACCAATCGTCAACGTCGGATTTGGCGCGGTCCTTCGCAAGGCCGTACCGCTCCTTGATCTTGCCTTCGAGCTGATCTCGCTTGCCGGCGATTTGATCAAGATCATCGTCAGTAAGTTTACCCCACTGTTCCTTGATCTTGCCCTTAACCTGCTTCCAGTTGCCTTCGACGCGATTCCAATCCATGGCAATTTCTCCTTTTCGGGTTACCAAGGATCAATGCTCAAAGATGCGAATTGTTCAGTTCCAAGCGACGGTCACTGCAGCACGTCGTATCTTCCGGATCGATGTCGCATGTATCTACGTCGTCTTTGGCGAACAATCAGGCGACTTTCGATGCGAGCATTTCGTTGATGCAATCTTCGTTGCGCGCTTCCAACTGCTGCATCGGAAAAGCATTGATGAAGATGCGGATTGTTTCGCCGAGATCGGCACCGGATTGCGACCAGCCCGGACCGCAATTGACCTGCTCGTCGGCGAGATCCTCGACCTCGAACAGACCGCAAGTTTCGCCGGCCTCGTCATCAACGGCAAGCTGAAGCGTCCCGAAACTTCGGTGTTCGTCATTCCAGTAAACCGCGATCTCGAGAAAGCGGATGCCCGACCGATTTCCGACCTCCGTCAGTAGCAAGCCATGAACCTCGTCTGTCGCGAGCGGCTGCGGCTCATCCCAGCAAAGCTCCTCGTCCAAGGTCGGGTAGTCCATGACGTTTTCCAAGAGGTCGCGCATCCTGCCGAGATGGCGAAGCATGTCAGGCGACTTGCCACGGAAGCCAGGCACATCGTCTCTGAACGTATCGAAGGCATGCCGGCCCAAGTAGCCGACGAAGTCATAAAGCGCCTGCGCTTCGTCCTGAGCGATAGTGAGAACACCGTCTCTCGGCCGTGGATCTCTTGAATATTCAAACATTGCTATCTCCTCCGATTTCGAAACTAGGAACCCAGCCGCGCGTAAAGCCAACGCTCATTCCGGCCTCGCAAAGTGCCAGCTGTCCTCGAACGAATTGCAGTTCGGCGAGCAGAGCGCCCATTGCAGCACAAGCATTGCCTTCGAAGAGCTCGAGAACGGAAGCGACCTGATCGGATTGCGGTTCATCTGTTTGAGCTGATGCGGTTGTCATGAGGCAATACGTCTCCTGCACCCCAAAAACATAGGGTGCCAAACTGCTGATTTGTCGATATGAAAATTGCGCGGCCGGTTTTCGCTCCGGCAATTTGTTCCTATTATGTTCTCATTTTAAATGGAGTCAAGAGCACGTCCTGTCCGGTCGAAAGCGAACAGCCTGGTGGCGCGAGTCCAAAAGCTTGCAGCGGAATATGACCGAAATTATTTCTATCCGCATACGGGATTGTCGATAGGTTGGAGGAGGAAAACGGCAATGACCGAGCGGTTTGTCAGCAAGTATG
>NZ_JACHZO010000017.1:0-151773 GCF_014193575.1 Rhizobium sp. BK289 | reverse complement strand
ACCTTGGTCGGCAGAAGAGGTTCGATCACAGACCATTCGAAATCCGTCAAATCAAAGCGCGCCATCACTGCCTCCAAGCCTCAGAGACAATGAGACCCCATGTCCTTAGCCGGCAGGGTGGCTCGTCTCGCATTATGTTCAGAACGAGGGTTAGCTGCAGCGCCAGAGCCTCAAACATAGGAGACGAGCCGTGGTCGATGATATCGCAGTTTACGTTGGTTTGGATGTGAGCAAGGAAAAAATCGCGATCGGTCTGGCGGAAGCGGGCCGCAAAGGTGAGGTTCGCTATTACGGCGAAATTGCCAACCGTGCTGATGCGGTGCGCAAATTTGTCGACAAGCTTGCTGGACGTCACGGACGCCTGTGCCTTTGCTATGAGGCCGGCCCGACAGGTTATGGATTGTATCGTCAACTTCGCGATCTTGGCCATGAATGCCTTGTCGTCGCGCCATCGCTGGTTCCGACCCGTCCGGGGCTTCAGATCAAGACGGATCGCCGCGATGCTGTCGCGCTTGCCGCGTTGTTGCGCGCTGGTGAACTGTCGTCCATCTGGGTTCCCGACGAGACACATGAGGCCATGCGCGATCTCTGCCGGGCAAGGGAAGTGACGGTCTCGGATCTACGGCGCGCGCGCCAGCATCTTTTATCGTTCCTGCTCCGGCACGGGCGGGTCTTCGAAGGCCGCTCTCATTGGACAAGAGCTCATCGAAACTGGCTGGCGACACAGCGCTTTGATCACCGTGCGCAGCAGATCGCTATGGAAGAATATATTCGTGCCATCGAGCAAATCGAGGAACGGCGTGAGCGGTTGACCCGGCAGATGGTGGCGCTCTTGCCGGACTGGTCGCTTAACCCTGTCGTCGAAGCGATCC
Organism: Rhizobium sp. BK289; assembly: GCF_014193575.1. NCBI lineage: Bacteria > Pseudomonadati > Pseudomonadota > Alphaproteobacteria > Hyphomicrobiales > Rhizobiaceae > Rhizobium > Rhizobium sp. BK289. The sequence goes on along the minus strand of NZ_JACHZO010000017.1, from coordinate 150,901 downwards.
AGGCCCTGCGCGGTGTCGCACAGATCTCGGCGGTGACACTGGTATCGGAGATCGGCGACTTCAGACGCTTCAACAATCCCCGGCAGTTCATGGCATGGCTGGGTCTGGTTCCCAAAGAGCGCTCGACCGGGGCCAGCGTGTCGCGGGGTTCAATCACGAAGGCCGGCAACACCCGTGCGCGGCGCATGCTGGTCGAAGGCGCATGGACCTATAGATTGCCTGCGCGTGTAAGCCAGGAAATCCTGAAACGAACGGAGGGGCTGCCTGAAGCGATCAGGGCGATCGCCTGGAAGGCGCAGGTGCGGCTATGCCAACGATATCGGCGCATGCAGGCTAGTGGCCGCCCCACAAACATCGTCATCGTCGCCATCGCGCGCGAGCTCGCTGCCTTCGCCTGGGCGATTGCGACGACAGTTCCCATTACCCCAACAAAGGCAGCTTGACGAAAAGGCATCAAGGGAAAGGAGAAAACAAGTTCAATTCCATCACGCTGTTTATTGCTGGGCGTGGCGGCCGGTCAGGGTAACCCTCGTTGTGATTCTGCGAGCCTGAAACGGCAACACGCGCCATGTGAGACAGAGGAAGGCCCGAGACGAACCACGGTCCTGCGGTATCCAACCCGCGCATCAGAGTCTGATCAACCGTCGTCTCAATGCCGCCGCGTCCTGCAATAACCAGCCCGTTTCTTTCGGCGCTGAAAAGCGAAACGAAAACCTATACCCCAATCCTTGAAAACGGACATGAGAATCACAAATTCTTCAAATCCAAAACTATTTTATGGGTATGTGACCTAGAGTTATTCGGCAGCGCTGGCGATTTTCGCTTGGCCCTGCTCTTGCACCTCGACCGTCGCCGTCAGGCCGGCGATCAGCTTCGTGCCTTCGGGAACCTTGTCGAGGGCGATACGCACGGGTACGCGCTGTGCCAGACGCACCCAGCTGAAGGTCGGCGTGATGTTGGCAAGCAGGCTGCCTGAGGTCCGTTCGCGGTCCTCGATGCCATAGGCGATGCTTTCGACATGGCCGGTCAGCTTCTCGGTCTGGCCCATCAGATGGATATGAACCTCGTCGCCGATATGTATGCGTGGCAGCTTGGTTTCTTCGAAATAACCTTCGACGCGCAGAGAATCGCTATCGATCAGCGCCACCTTGGCGGTGCCGGCGGAAACATAGTCGCCCGGACGCAGGCTGAGGTTCGAGATCGTGCCGTTGACGGTGGCGCGAACTTCGGAGCGGTCGAGATTGAGTTGGGCGAGTTCGCGATTGGCAGTCGCCTGGCGAACGGCAGCTTCATCCTGCTGCACTGTGGTCAGCGCCTGCTCCTTCTGCTGCAGGGAGGCGGCATCGCCAAGGCGCGCCTGACGCGCGCTTTCGCGCTGAGCCTGCTCGAGAGCCGCCTTGCTGCTTGCAAGGGCTGCATCCGCCTGTTCGAGAGCGATGGCGAAACGATCGCGATCGACGCGGAAGAGGATATCGCCCTTCTTGACGGTCTGGTTGTCCTTGACAAGGACCTCGTTCACGAGACCCGAGACGTCAGGCGCGATGCCGACGACATCGGCCCTCAGGCGCGCATCGCGCGTCCACGGCTCGTCCATGTAGTGGCCCCAGAGCTGGCGGCCGACATAGACGGCGGCAACAACGAAGATGAGTGTGACGGCCACGCGGCCGATGAGTTTTAACGCGTTCATGTAAAGTACCAACGGGAGACTGAGGAGACGGCGCCGAGCAGCAAGACGTAAAGCGCAAGATCGAAAAGACCGCGATGCCAGACCAGGGTGTAGACTCCGATCCATGCGAGCAGGCGTCGAAGGATGATGACGACAAACAGCGTCAGAAGCATGAGAACGAGAAGGCGCGGGATATAGACGCCATAAAGATCGAATTCTGCGGGCATGATATTACTCGGCGGCAATGGGATGAGGTTGGGTTATGTCCGCCACGGGCGGTCGCCAGCTCACCGGCGGCTCGGCATGGGGGAAGAGCGCCCGGCGAAGACCGACGAGCGCATCAAGGCTCGCCCGAGCGGAATCTCGCTTTTCCTGTGCGACGGCTTCAAGGCTATGATCGATCGACACACGCAGTTCATCGGCCGGATCCACGGCCCGTTTTGCCTTCAGCCGCGAACGATAGAAATCCGATACGCCGATCAGGACTTCGCTGACGGATGCAGCGGCAGCCGGTTTCAGCTTGGCACGCTCCTTCTGCAGCATCAACACGTTGAAGCCGAGACGGACATCGGCATAACCGTCGACCTTTTTCAGTTCGCGGTCCTCGATGCGTGCAAGGCGGGGAACGAGCTGGCCCAGGCGATCGAGGATGCGGCCTGAGAGGCGTTCATGATCGGCGCGGCGGATGCCGGCGGCAGTTTCAGCGAGATCTCTCCAGCCGGCCCGCACCAGCCGCCAGGCGGCAAGTTCGGAACCGAATGGGCGGGTAAGCAAAGTCCAGACCAAGGCAAAGCCAACACCCGCCAGAGCGGCGATCGCACTGTTGATGAAGCTGGCGAAATCGGCGGTGTAACGATCCTGCAGCGCGATGAAACTTGCGCCGTTTACCGCCAGCAGCATGCCGAGCATGTTGGTTTGCGGGCGGGTGATCAGCAGCCCCATCACCAGGAAGGGCGGCGCAAAGACCAGCACCAGCATCTCGAAGCCGGAAATCAACGGCAAGACGCCGAAGATATAGACGCAGGCGATGACCAGGCTCACCGCAGTCCAGATGAACATGGTGGTGATGAAGGGCGCGGGACGATCGAGCGCGGCGAAAAACGAGCAGGCAACGGCCACCATGGCGATGAAGCCGGCACCATCCGCCCAGCCGGAATAGATCCAGAAGAAGCAGGCGACGGCGATTCCGGCGATGACGCTACCGGCCGAGAAGGCCAGCAGGGCGTAATCATAATGCCTGCTGCGACCGACGACATTGCGATAGCGGAAGGCGGGGCGCCAGGTGCCGACCTGCTGCCCCGAGACGATCTGGGCACGCAGCGTCAGGCAATCCTGCCACAAGTCGACGATTTCCTTAAGGCGAGCGAGAGCGCTCGATCGGACGAGGTCGTCCCACCCGATATCGAGGTCGTTCTCCTGCAACTCCTCGATCTTCCGCGACAAGGTCTCAGCGGTCTCGTCGGCCTTGCCGCGACCACCCTGCCCCAGCCAATCGGCCACCTCGTTCAAAACAACGACCAATTCCTGCGGTAGCGGTTTGCCACCGGCCTTCAAGGCGTGCAGGCGATCGGCCAAGGAGGAGAAGAGCGGCAGGAGCATCAGCAGGCGGCCACGCAGCTCGCGCGAATGCCTGACGATGTCACGGCTGCCGGCATCATAGCGCAACTGGCTGATGACTAGATCCAGGCCGGAAACGTCAGCAGCAAGCTTCTGCCGCTTCAAGGGCGTTGCCGGCGAAGCGCCCTCGCCGCGCAGGATCTCGTCGGCCCAGGTGCCGGCGTCGTCCAGCCAGGAACCTATGCGTTGGCCGAGAACGGTGCCGACGCTGCTCGGAAAGACGACGGCGCTGACCACGCTCGCACAGACGATGCCGATGAGAATTTCTTCAGAACGGGCAAGCGCGACATCGAAAATGGTTTCGGGCGAGCCGACGGTCGGCAGCGCGATCAGCGGCAATGTATAGCCGGCCAGCATGAAGACATAGCTGCGCGAGGTGCGGTCGAGCATCGAGATGAACAGCAAGGTGCCGGTCCACAGCGCGACAACGATCGAAAGCAGTTCCGGCGCGTTGACGAAGAGCGGGATGAGGATCACCGATGCGGTGGCACCGATAAGCGTGCCGAGCGCGCGATAAAGCCCCTTGGAGCTGGTCGCGCCGGCTAGAGGATTGGCGACCACATAAACAGCGGCCATCGCCCAATAGGGACGCGGCAGATCGAGCGACAAGGCGATGAACAGCGCCATGATCGCAGCCATGAAGGCTTTGACGGAAAATAACCACTCACGCCAGGATGGAATGCTCATGAGACCTTCTCCGGCTCCGGTTCGACGGCCTTGGATGCCTCAAACTCCTCGAAAGCCTTCAGGACGCGCACCGCAGCTTCGATATCCGCAGGGTCGACATTGGCAAGGATCCTGCAACGCAGCTCATCAAGTACGTCTTCCATGCGGGAGGCCAGCTTTTCGCCTTCCGGCGTCAGCCACAGGCCTTTCGCGCGACGATCCGTGGGATCATCCTTGCGCATGACAAGATCCATGCTTTCGAGCTGATCGATCAGCCGAACCAGAGACGGGCCCTCGATGCCGACATAGGTGGCGAGCACCACCTGCCGCACACCTCCCCCCAGGCGGCTGATCCAAAGCAGCGGCGCGGCCACCGCCTCGGATATGCCATGGGAGCTCAGTGCGAGATCGACAACCCGGCGCCACTGGCGGCCAGTGGTCAGCAGATTGGCGGTGAAGAGGCGTTGTAGAGCATTTGACGAGTTCATGAGAACCTATTAGCACTAAACTAATTAGTATTCAAATTATTATGACTCAAAGCGCCATTTAAAATGGAAAATGCAGCCATGCGAATATCGAGAGGGGCAGTGGTAACCCGCCGGGATCGCACGCGAGCGATGGGCTAATAAATCACTCAGTAATGATCGACGTCGCCGAGATAGGAACTGGGCAAGAACATCAACCCGGGCGCGTCGTCCCGGACAGGACGCGATCAAGTACCAGCGCCAGCGCGATGCCGGCGGCATAGGCGACGATGTTCCAGAACGAGAATACCCTGCCCAGCAACAGGGCTCCGGCGGCAGTCAATCGAAAGGCGTCAAGATCAGGCGTGTGCCAAAGCCTGAAAAGTTCTACGGCGACGGCGACAAACAGCGCCGCCACGGCAATCCTGAAACGCCTCGGCGACACGAAGATTGTCGCCAGGAGCCAATAGACCATCGCTCCCCATAGGATCGAGCCGCCATATTTGACGACCGCGAAAGAAAAGCCGGCCGAATATCCAAAGCGTCGCAGTCCAAGGCCACAGACGATCGTCAGTGCGAAAGCCAGGACCAGCAAGCCTCTTCGGTTGCGGTATCGTGTCGATATGCCCACTCGGCCTTCCTTTGGATCATCGCCTGATAGATTTTCCGTTTATAGCGAAGGCGGCACCTTCATTCGCTCCGATCAATCGAAAATGTCTTGGGATATTGCAAGGCCAAGCTGCAATTTTGCCATGCTCCTCGTATCTTCGTGAGACGGAGAATGCCGCTGCGTGGGGAAGCGTTTCACATGGCCAAAGTTGTTTCCTTGGACGGACAGCTATCTTTCCTCGATCACTATCTCCATCCCGATCCGCGTCATTCCAACCTCACCGGCCTCGCCCGCTTCGCAATCGAATTTCTATTCTTCGGCCTTAAAGAGGCTCGCGCCTGCCTTTTCGCCGGATTTTTCTTTCTGGCGGTCTTTGCCGTGCCGCGAGCCGGCTGGTTCCATATCCCGCGCTACGACCTCCTGCTGATTATCGCTCTGGCTATCCAGCTTTGGATGATATGGGCAAAGCTAGAGACACTCGACGAGTTGAAAGCGGTGTGCCTGTTTCACCTCGTCGGCTTTGCGCTCGAAGTTTTCAAGACTTCTGGCAGCATTCAGTCATGGGCCTATCCTGACCCGGCATACACGAAGTTATTCGGCGTCCCCTTATTCTCCGGCTTTATGTACGCGGCAGTCGGCAGTTACATCATTCAGGCTTGGCGACTTTTCGATCTCCGCATCAAGCATCACCCGCCCTACTGGATGGCGGGAGTGCTTGCATTCGTGATCTACGCGAATTTCTTTGCGCATCATTTTATCGGCGACTATCGCTGGTATATCGCCGCCTGCCTTCTCGGACTCTATGCACACTCGACGGTGATCTTTCGCCCCTATGATCGCGATCGTCGAATGCCCTTGCTGCTCTCCTTCGTACTGATCGGATTTTTCATCTGGCTGGCCGAGAATATCAGCACATTTCTCGGTGTCTGGAAGTATCCCAACCAACTCGGAGCGTGGTCGATGGTTCACGTCGGCAAGTGGAGTTCCTGGTGCCTGCTGGTGATCATGATCTTCACTATCGTTGCCAATCTGAAGCACATCAAAAAGCACGTTCATATTCCCGAGTGACCGTGTGGACTCCAACTATCGAATCCAAATCCCAAAACGACAAAAGGCCGGATGATCGCTCATCCGGCCTTCTATCTTTGGTCCGAAGCTAGCCTTAAGCGGCTGCGGCTTCTTCTTCAGCGGCAACGCGAGCCTTATCGGCTGCGCCCTTGGCATTGACGTCGCGATCGACGAATTCGACAACGGCGAGAGCGGCATTGTCGCCCTGGCGGAAGCCGGCCTTCATGATACGCAGGTAACCGCCGTTGCGGGTGGCGTAACGAGTTGCGATCGCGTCGAACAGCTTCGAAACGACAGCAGCGTCGCGGATCTGCGAGATGGCCTGACGACGAGCGTGCAGGTCGCCGCGCTTGCCGAGGGTTACCAGCTTCTCGACGATCGGACGAATTTCCTTCGCCTTCGGGAGCGTGGTGACGATCTGCTCATGGGTGATGAGCGAAGCCGCCATGTTGGCGAACATCGCCTTACGGTGGCTAGCAGTTCTATTCAGCTTGCGGCCGGCTTTACCGTGGCGCATGGCTATTCTCCTTCACTTGCAGGCATCGTTCGCCTGCAGTTTGTTGGTTAGTATTGGTCTTCGTAACGCTTGGCGAGATCTTCGATGTTCTCGGGCGGCCATGCCGGCACTTCCATGCCGAGGTGCAGGCCCATGGAAGCGAGAACTTCCTTGATTTCGTTCAGCGACTTGCGACCAAAATTCGGCGTGCGGAGCATTTCTGCTTCGGTCTTCTGAATGAGGTCGCCGATGTAGACGATGTTGTCGTTCTTCAGGCAATTTGCCGAGCGAACGGACAGTTCGAGTTCGTCCACCTTCTTGAGGAGCGCCGGGTTGAAAGCGAGTTCGGTAACTGCTTCCTCTTCGGTTTCCTTCTGCGGCTCGTCGAAGTTGACGAACACGCCAAGCTGATCCTGAAGGATGCGAGCCGCGAAAGCGACGGCATCTTCACCGCTGATCGAACCGTCGGTTTCGATCGACATGCTCAGCTTGTCGTAGTCGAGAACCTGTCCTTCGCGGGTATTTTCAACCTTGTAGGACACCTTCTTGACCGGCGAATAAAGGCTGTCGACCGGGATGAGACCGATCGGAGCATCTTCCGCACGATTGCGCTCGGCGGGCACATAGCCCTTGCCGTTGTTGACGGTGAATTCCATGCGGATTTCGGCGCCCTCGTCGAGCGTGCAGATGACATGCTCGGGATTGAGGATTTCGATATCGCCGACCGTCTGGATGTCGCCAGCCGTTACGACGCCTGGGCCCTGCTTGCGGACGACCATGCGCTTGCTGTCATCGCCGTCCATCTTGATGGCGATTTCCTTGATGTTCAGCACGATGTCCGTCACGTCTTCCCGGACACCCGGGATAGAGGAGAACTCATGCAGCACGCCGTCGATCTGCACGGCCGTTACAGCGGCGCCGCGCAGAGAGGACAACAGAACGCGACGCAGCGCGTTGCCGAGGGTAAGACCGAAGCCACGCTCCAGCGGCTCGGCTACAAGCGTAGCCTTCGTGCGACCGCTCGAGGTGAACTCGACCTTGTTCGGCTTGATCAGTTCCTGCCAGTTTTTCTGAATCATGTTTTTGCCTTCCGTTCGTTGCCACCATCCAATCGTGGCAACCGAGCTTGAGTAACACCAAGCCGGGCGCATCTACCCCGGCCGGCGTCGTGAGTGGCGATGATCAGACGCGGCGCTTCTTGCGCGGGCGGCAACCATTGTGCGGGATCGGGGTCACGTCGCGGATGGACGTGATCATGAAACCAGCAGCCTGGAGCGCGCGCAGAGCGGATTCACGACCGGAGCCCGGACCGCAAACTTCAACTTCGAGCGACTTCATGCCGTGTTCCTGAGCCTTCTTGGCGCAGTCTTCGGCAGCGATCTGGGCAGCGAACGGGGTCGACTTGCGCGAACCCTTGAAGCCCTTGGCACCGGCGGACGACCAGGCAATCGCATTGCCCTGTGCGTCGGTGATGGTGATCATCGTGTTGTTGAAGGTCGAGTTGACGTGTGCAACGCCCGACGTGATATTCTTGCGCTCGCGACGACGAACGCGGACGGCTTCCTTGGCCATGTTAGTCCTTTCTTGGATCTCTGCACCGCCGTAATCCCAGCGGCTACACCGAAGCGGCACCCAGAGAGCTCCGCTCCAAACTCAAAAGAGGCCGGCGGACCGCCAGCCTCCCAAATCCGGTTGCCCGGAAATTACTTCTTCTTACCGGCGATCGCCTTTGCCGGACCCTTGCGGGTACGGGCATTGGTGTGCGTGCGCTGGCCACGAACCGGCAGGCCGCGACGATGACGCAGACCACGGTAGGAACCCAGGTCCATAAGACGCTTGATGTTCATCGCGGTTTCGCGACGCAGATCACCTTCGACCTGATAGTCACGGTCAATGGTTTCGCGGATCTGCAGAACTTCAGCATCCGTCAACTGATTGACGCGACGCTCGGCCGGAATACCAACCTTCTCGCAGATTTCCTGTGCAAACTTCGGTCCGATCCCGTGAATGTAACGAAGCGCAATAACTACGCGCTTTGCAGTCGGGATGTTGACGCCAGCGATACGAGCCACGCCTGTTCTCCTTGCATTCCTTTTGCCTTGGCAAAGGGTCTTGTTATGCAGCCCGGGAGCTGCCTGTTCAATGTGTGTCCGCCACATGTCAAAACGACCGTGCTCGGACTTCCCGTTGGAAATCCGCGCCGATCGCATAGCATGTCGCGAGTTGGCGCGGTGTTTAGCGGAATCAGCGCAAAAAAGCAACCGCTCCGGCAAGTTTATTTTAAGCTATCTAAAGCTTAGCCAGGATAGCCTCTATGCTCTCGGTCACATGCTCGATATCGGCCATGCCGTCGATGCTCTGCAACTTGCCCTTGGCATAGTAGTAACCGATCAGCGGCGACGTCTCCTTGTAGTAGACCTGGAGGCGAGTCGCCATGGTTTCGGCATTGTCGTCAGGGCGGCGCTTGAAATGGGTGGAGCCGCATTTGTCACAGACGCCAGCCGTTGCCGGAAGCTTGTCCGTGTCGTGATAGACGCTGCCACAGTTCGAGCACGAATAACGGCCGGAGACGCGGCGAATCAGTTCTGCGTCGTCAACCTTGAGCTCGATCACCACGGAAAGCTCGAGGCCTTTCGCATCAAGCATTTTTTCGGTGGCATCGGCCTGTACGAGCGTGCGCGGGAAACCATCGAGGATGAACCCCCTGGCGCAATCCGGCTGGTCGATGCGTTCGGAAACGATGGCGTTGACGATCTCATCGGACACAAGCTTGCCGGCGTCCATGACAGCCTTGGCGCGCTTGCCAACTTCCGTGCCAGCCTGAACGGCCGCGCGCAGCATATCACCTGTGGAAAGCTGCGGTATGCCATGCTTTTCCACGATGCGCTGGGCCTGGGTCCCCTTACCTGCTCCCGGCGGCCCTAAAAGTATGAGTCTCATCGCCCCCTCTTTCCTCCACGCAACTTCGATTTCTTGATCAGGCCTTCATATTGCTGTGCGATCAGGTGACCCTGAATCTGCGCCACCGTATCCAGCGTTACGCTAACCACGATCAGAAGCGAAGTGCCACCCAGAGACAAGGGAATACCTGTCTGGGATACGAGAATTTCGGGCAGGATGCAGACGAAGACAAGATAGATCGCGCCGATGACCGTGATGCGGGTCAGCACGTAATCGATATATTCGGCGGTGCGCTCACCCGGGCGGATGCCCGGAATGAAGCCACCATGCTTCTTCAGATTGTCGGCCGTGTCCTTCGGATTGAAGACGAGCGCGGTGTAGAAGAAGGCGAAGAAGGCAATCAGGGCGCCGTAGAACACCATGTAGACCGGCTGACCGTGGCCAAGCGCGGCGACAATCGACGTCACCCATGTCGGAAGCGCCGTGTTGTTGCCGAGACCGGCGATAGTTGCCGGCAGCAGGAGGAGCGACGACGCAAAGATCGCCGGAATGACGCCTGAAGTGTTGAGCTTCAGCGGCAGGTGCGACGTATCGCCCTGGAACATGCGCGTGCCGACCTGGCGCTTCGGATACTGGATCAGCAGGCGACGCTGCGCGCGCTCGACGAAAACGATGAGCGCGATGACCAGAACAGCAACGACCAGCACTGCGAGAATTAGCGGCGTCGAAAGCGCGCCGGTGCGGCCAAGTTCAAGAGTGCCGGCAAGCGCGGTCGGAAGACCTGCCGCGATACCGGCAAAGATGATCAGCGAGATACCGTTGCCGATACCACGCGACGTCACCTGCTCACCAAGCCACATCAGGAACATCGTGCCGCCGAGCAGCGTAATGACGGTGGAGATGCGGAAGAACCAGCCCGGATCCACCACGACGCCGTTGCCATGCTCCAGGCCGATCGCAATACCATAGGCCTGCAACGCGCCGAGCAGCACCGTGCCGTAACGGGTGTACTGGTTGATGATCTTGCGGCCCTGCTCGCCTTCCTTCTTCAGGTTTTCGAGCGAGGGAACGACCGAGGTCATCAGCTGAACGATGATCGAGGCCGAAATATAGGGCATGATGCCGAGCGCAAAGATCGCCATGCGCTGCACGGCGCCGCCCGAGAACATATTGAAGAGGCCAAGAATGCCGCCCGACTGATTCTGGAAAGCCTGGGCATAAGCGGCAGGATTGAGGCCAGGAAGCGGAATGTGAGTGCCGAGCCGGTAAACGAGGAGAGCGCCAAGCGTAAACCACAAGCGCTTCTTGAGATCCTCGGCTTTGGCAAAGGTCGAAAAATTGAGATTGGACGCCAATTGTTCCGCTGCAGAAGCCATGCAAATCTCCGCATCACCAATTCCGGCATAATCGGCCGAGCCCGGAATCAGTATGTAAATTGTTCAAAAGCCGGGCTTCGGACGGATTGCGCAGCAATCGGGCGCCTCACCCTCGGTTCCCGTTATTGACCGGAAAGACACTGGCGCATCGATCAGGTTCGTGAGGCTCACATATGGGAGCAAAATCGCCCGAAGTGAAGCACCCCGGGCGATTATTGATAATATTATTCTGCAGCGGAAGCGAGCAGCTTGACGGAACCGCCAGCCTTCTCGATCTTTTCAACTGCAGACTTGGAAGCGCCTGCAACTTCAAGGGCAAGCTTCGCCTTCAGTTCGCCATCCGAGAGAACGCGAACGCCGTCCTTGACGCGGCGAATCACGCCTGCAGCCTTGAGGGCTGCCGCATCAACGGTCTTCTTGGCATCGAGCTTGCCGGCATCGACGGCAGCCTGGATACGAGCCAGCGATACGACAACATAATCGGATGCGAAGATGTTGTTGAAGCCGCGCTTCGGCAGACGACGGTAGATAGGCATCTGACCGCCTTCGAAGCCGTTGATCGCAACGCCCGAACGGGACTTCTGACCCTTCACACCACGACCACCGGTCTTGCCGGAGCCGGAGCCGATACCGCGGCCTACGCGCTTGCGGCTGTGGGTAGAGCCTTCGTTATCCTTGATTTCATTCAGTTTCATAGCGAATTACCTCCGGCTCACTTCTCGTCGACAACGCGAACGAGATGCTGGACAGCACGGATCATGCCACGAACAGCCGGAGTATCTTCCAGCGTGCGGCGACGGTGCATCTTGTTCAGTCCAAGACCGATCAGCGTCTTCTGCTGAACATCCGGACGGCGGATCGGGCTGCCAATCTGCTCGACCGTAATGGTCTTCTTGGCTTCAGCCTTCTTGGTGGTCGTCTTGGCCATAGGTCAAACTCCCTTATTCTTCGGAGGCATTGCCCGAAGCGGCGCGGCGAGCCTGCAGAGTGGCATACTTGATGCCGCGCTGAGCTGCGATGTCCTTCGGGTGAACCTGGTGCTTCAGGGCGTCGAACGTGGCGCGAACCATGTTGTACGGGTTCGACGAACCGGTCGACTTGGCAACGACGTCATGAACGCCGAGCGTTTCGAAAACGGCGCGCATCGGGCCGCCGGCGATGATACCGGTACCGACCTTGGCCGAACGCAGCAGAACCTTGCCTGCGCCATGACGGCCATGGACGTCGTGATGCAGCGTACGGCCGTCGCGCAGCGGTACGAAGATCATGTCGCGCTTGGCGCTTTCGGTTGCCTTGCGGATGGCTTCCGGCACTTCGCGTGCCTTGCCATGGCCGAAGCCTACGCGGCCCTTCTGGTCGCCGACGACGACGAGAGCGGCGAAGCCGAAGCGACGGCCACCCTTTACAACCTTGGCGACGCGGTTGATCGCGACCAGCTTGTCGACGAATTCGCTATCGCGCTCTTCACGGCTCTGACGGTCTTCCCGCGGAGCCCTCTTTTCCTGTGCCATTGTCCTCTTCCTTTTTCTTTTCCGGGTGCAATCGGCAAACAAAACGAAGACCGCATCAACCTCCAGGCGGAGATTTGCGGTCCGGTGAAATCCGGCCGGCGCTTGTAAGCTACCGGCCGGAAACTTGATCAGAAGGTCAGGCCGCCTTCGCGGGCTGCTTCAGCCAGGGCTTTGATGCGGCCGTGGTAGATGAAAGCGCCGCGATCGAACACGACTTCCTTCACGCCGGCCTTGGAGGCGCGCTCTGCAACGAGCTTGCCAACGAGGGCTGCGGCTGCGGTATCGGCACCGGTCTTCAGAGAACCGCGCAGATCCTTGTCGAGGGTGGAGGCAGCCGCGAGGGTCTTGCCAGCCACGTCATCGATGACCTGGGCGTAGATGTTCTTCGACGAGCGATGAACCGACAGGCGCGGACGGCCATTGGCCACCGACTTGATTTGGCGGCGCACGCGGTTGGCGCGACGCGCAAGTGCTTCTTTCCTGCTAGCCATTTCGCGTGATCCTTACTTCTTCTTGCCTTCTTTGCGGACGATCCGCTCTTCGGCATACTTAACACCCTTGCCCTTGTAGGGCTCGGGACCGCGGTATTCGCGGATTTCAGCGGCAACCTGGCCGACCTGCTGCTTATTGATGCCGGTGACGACGATTTCCGTCGGCTTCGGCACAGCGATCGAGATACCCTGCGGCGGCTCATAAACCACGTCGTGGCTGAAGCCGAGCGCAAGCTGCAGGTTCTTGCCCTGCATGGAGGCACGGTAGCCGACGCCGTTGATTTCGAGCTTGCGCTCGTAGCCGTCCTTAACGCCCTTGAAGATGTTCTCGATCATCGTGCGGGACATGCCCCACTTTGCGCGAGCATCCTTGGAGTCGTTGAGCGGCGTCACGACGATTGCATTGTTTTCCAGCTTGAGACCGATTTCGTCGTTAGCGACGAAAAACAGCTCGCCCTTGGGGCCCTTGGCAGTCACTTTCTGGCCATCAACCGTGGCCGTGATCCCTGCAGGTACCTGAACGGGCTTCTTACCGATACGAGACATTTTTCAAACCTGTCTGTTTCGAAGGAGATATCTCTGTCCGATCTTAGAAGACCGAGCAGAGAACCTCACCACCAACATTCTGTTCGCGAGCCTGGTGATCGGCCATCACACCCTTCGGAGTCGAAAGGATGGTGATGCCGAGACCGTTCGCGACCTGCGGAATGGACTTGACCGAGACATAAACTCGGCGGCCCGGCTTGGACACGCGGCCGATCTCACGGATCACCGACGAGCCCTCGTAGTACTTCAGCTCGATGTTGAGCTCAGACTTGCCGTTGCCGAAATCGACGACGGAGTAGCCACGGATGTAGCCTTCAGCCTGCAGAACATCGAGAACGCGTGCACGGAGCTTGGAAGCAGGCGTCGAAACCGACGACTTGCGGCGCGAAGCACCATTGCGGATGCGGGTGAGCATATCGCCCAAAGGATCAGTCATGGTCATCTAATCTGCTCCTTACCAGCTGGACTTGACGATGCCCGGCACCTTGCCGAGATTGCCGAGTTCACGCAGCGCGATACGCGACATGCGCAGTTTGCGGTAATAGGCGCGCGGACGGCCAGACACTTCGCAACGATTGCGAATACGGGTCTTCGATCCATCGCGCGGGAGCGATGCCAACTTCAGGGTGGCCTTGAACCGGTCTTCGATCGAGAGAGACTGGTTCATGATGATTGCCTTCAGAGCAGCCCGCTTCGCGGCCTGGTTGGCAACCGTATTGCGGCGGCGCTTGTTCTTTTCAACTGCGCTTGTCTTCGCCATATCAGGGTTCCTTTTCTACGCTCGTCGTTACGGTTATTGACGGAACGGGAAGTTGAACTCTGTCAGGAGAGCTCGTGCTTCGTCGTCGGTCGTCGCCGTCGTGCAAACGATGATGTCCATGCCCCACATCTGATCAACCTTGTCGTAGTTGATCTCAGGGAACACAATGTGCTCCTTGATGCCCATGGCAAAATTGCCACGACCGTCAAAGCTCTTCGGGTTCAGGCCGCGGAAGTCGCGAACGCGCGGAAGCGCGATGTTGACCAGACGATCCAGGAACTCATACATGCGGGCGCCGCGCAGGGTAACCTTGGCGCCGATCGGCATATTTTCGCGGACCTTGAAGCCAGCGATGGAGTTGCGTGCGCGGGTGATGACCGGCTTCTGGCCAGCGATGGCCGCCAGGTCGGCAGCAGCAACGGTCGGCTTCTTCGAATCAGCCGTCGCTTCGCCAACACCCATGTTGATCACGATCTTGTCCAGCTTCGGGATCTGCATCTCGTTAGCGTAGGAGAACTTCTCCTGCATGGTTGCGCGGATGCGAGCAACATATTCCTTCTTGAGCCGCGGCTCGTACTTTGCCTCAGCCATCGATTACTTCTCCCGAGGTCTTGGCCACACGGACCTTCTTGCCATCCACAACCTTAAAACCGACGCGGGTCGGCTTGCCGTCCTTGTCGACGATCGCAATGTTGGACAGGTGAAGCGGGGCTTCCTTGCTGATGACGCCGGCTTCCTGGTTCTGCGTCTGGCGCTGATGGCGCTTGATGACGTTGACGCCACGAACGACCGCACGGTCTTCTTTCGGCAGCACTTGAACGACTTCGCCGGTACGGCCCTTGTCCTTACCGGTCAATACGACGACCTTGTCGCCTTTACGGATCTTCTGCATCGCTCCGCTCCTTACAGTACTTCTGGAGCCAGCGAGATGATCTTCATGTGGTTCTTGGCGCGAAGTTCGCGCGGAACCGGTCCGAAGATACGGGTGCCGATCGGCTCTTTCTTGTTGTCGATGAGGACTGCTGCGTTGGTATCGAAGCGGATGACGCTGCCATCCGGACGACGGATGTCCTTGGCGGTACGAACGACAACCGCCTTCATCACGTCACCCTTCTTCACACGGCCGCGCGGAATAGCTTCCTTGATCGAAACGACGATCACGTCGCCGATCGAGGCATACTTGCGCTTCGAGCCGCCCAGCACCTTGATGCACATGACACGACGTGCGCCGGAATTATCCGCCACGTCGAGGTTTGTTTGCATCTGAATCATGTCAGGTCGCCTTCTTGTTGTTACCGGAATGGTTGGGCCAATAGACCCCCTACCCCGGCTTATGGACTAGTGTCTTGTCTGATTATGCCTGGCTTCGGGACCATTTAGGTCGCCTCTGCCGGCCATCAATAAAGCAAAAGAACGCCCGTTCTCGAGCGTCCTGCTTCCAAGCTCGTGCTTCATACAGATATTTCGCCCAAGCGCAAGGGCCTGAGCGAAATTCTGTTACTTGGTCTGGGCGGAAACGACCGTCCAGGTCTTGTCCTTGGAGATCGGCGCGCATTCCTCGATGGAAACGACGTCGCCGATTTTGTACTGATTGTTCTCGTCGTGAGCCTTGTACTTCTTGGAACGACGGACGGTCTTCTGGAGCAGCGGGTGAGCGAAACGACGCTCTACACGGACAACCACCGTCTTCTCGTTCTTGTCGCTGACCACGACGCCCTGCAGAATGCGCTTCGGCATGTTATTCTTCCTTTAGGCCTTTGCTTCTGCCGCCTTCTGGCGGGCAATGGTTTTTATGCGAGCGATGTCCTTGCGGACTTCGTTGATGCGCGAGGACTTCTCGAGCTGGCCGGTCGCCTTCTGAAAGCGCAGGTTGAACTGCTCCTTCTTCAGCTTGGCAAGCTCGTCCTTGAGTTGGTCGGCGCTCAGGGCGCGAACATCTGCGGCTTTCATGAGCTTCTTCCTTACTCTGCAATGCGCTGAACGAAGCGCGTCTTGACCGAGAGCTTGGCGGCGCCGAGGCGCAGAGCCTCACGAGCGATTTCTTCGCTCACACCATCGATCTCGAACATCATGCGGCCGGGCTTGACCTTGCATGCCCAGTATTCGACAGAGCCCTTACCCTTACCCATACGGACTTCGGTCGGCTTTGCGGTTACCGGAACATCCGGGAACACGCGGATCCATACACGGCCGGCACGCTTCATGTAGCGGGTGATCGCGCGGCGGGCCGCTTCGATCTCGCGAGCGTTGACGCGGTTGGGTTCCTGCGACTTCAGGCCGAATTCACCGAAAGCCAGATCAGAACCACCCTTGGCAACGCCCTTGATGCGGCCCTTGAATTGCTTGCGGTACTTCGTACGCTTTGGCTGCAACATTTTCTTATTCTCCGAACTTATCTGCCACGTACGCTATCAAGCGTTGTCGCGGCGACGGTCTCTATCGCGATCGCGGCTAGCCGGACCCTGGGCGTCGCCTTCGAGCGCGCGGCGTTCGGAGGCCATCGGATCGTGCTCAAGGATTTCGCCCTTGAAGATCCAGACCTTGATGCCGCAGATACCGAAAGCGGTTTCTGCTTCAGCCGTACCGTAGTCGATGTCGGCGCGCAGCGTATGCAGCGGCACGCGACCTTCGCGGTACCATTCCGTGCGAGCGATTTCAGCACCGCCGAGACGGCCGGCGCAGGTGATCTTGATGCCTTCGGCGCCAAGACGCATCGCGGACTGAACGGCGCGCTTCATGGCGCGACGGAAAGCAACACGGCGCTCAAGCTGCTGCGCGATCGACTGGGCAACCAGCGTCGCGTCGATTTCCGGCTTGCGTACTTCAACGATGTTGAGGTGCGTTTCGGAATTCGTCATGTCCGACAACTTCTTGCGGAGCTTGTCGATGTCAGCGCCCTTCTTGCCGATGATCAGGCCCGGACGAGCCGAGTGGATCGTGACGCGGCACTTCTTGTGCGGACGCTCGATGACCACCTTGGAGATACCGGCCTGCTTCAGTTCGTTCATGACGAACTTGCGCATCTTCAGGTCTTCGTGGAGGAGCTGGCCATACTCGGCATTGTCCGCGAACCAGCGGCTATCCCAGGTACGGTTGATGCCGAGACGAAAACCGATCGGATTGATTTTCTGACCCATTATGCGGCCTCCCCTTGAGCTTCAACTTCACGGACGACGATCGTCAGGTGCGCGAACGGGCGCTCGATACGAGACGCACGGCCACGGCCACGAGCGTGGAAGCGCTTCATGACGATCGACTTGCCGACGTAAGCTTCCGCTACGACCAGCGAGTCAACGTCGAGGTCGTGGTTGTTTTCTGCATTGGCGATCGCAGATTCGAGCGTCTTCTTCACGGCGCCAGCAATACGCTTGCGCGAGAATTCCAGCTCTGCGAGCGCGCGGTCAACCTTCTTGCCGCGGATCGAAGCCGCGACCAGGTTGAGCTTCTGCGGGCTGACACGGAGCGTGCGCGCAACTGCCTGCGCCTCATTGTCCTTCAGCCGGCGTTCGGTTTTTGCCTTGCCCATTGTTACTTCCTCTTCGCCTTCTTGTCCGCACCGTGACCATAATAGGTACGGGTCGGGGCGAACTCGCCGAACTTGTGCCCGACCATGTCTTCATTGACGCTGACCGGAATGTGCTTGCTGCCGTTGTAGACGCCGAAGGTGAGACCAACGAACTGCGGCATGATGGTGGAGCGACGGCTCCACATCTTGATTACTTCGTTACGTCCGCCTTCGCGCACCTTCTCAGCCTTCTTGAGAAGATAGCCGTCAACAAACGGACCTTTCCATACTGAACGAGCCACTTGAGACTTCCTCTCTTACTTCTTGCGCTGATGGCGCGAGCGCATGATCATCTTGTCGGTCGACTTGTTCGACCGCGTACGCTTACCCTTGGTCGGCTTGCCCCACGGAGTCACCGGATGACGACCACCGGAGGTGCGGCCTTCACCACCGCCGTGCGGATGGTCGACCGGGTTCATGACAACGCCGCGGTTATGCGGCTTCTTGCCACGCCAACGCGAACGACCGGCCTTACCGTCGTTGATGTTGCCGTGATCAGGGTTCGAAACCGCACCGATCGAAGCAAGGCAGGTGCCGTGCACGAGGCGCTGTTCGCCGGAGTTCAGGCGAAGGATTGCCATACCCTGGTCGCGGCCGACGAGCTGCGCGTAGGAACCGGCGGAACGAGCGATCTGACCACCCTTGCCCGGCTTCATTTCCACATTGTGGATGATGGAGCCGACCGGGATGAACTGAAGCGGCATGGCGTTGCCAGGCTTCACGTCAACGGCCTTTTCCGAAGCGATGACCTTGTCGCCGGCAGCCAGACGCTGCGGAGCGAGAACATAGGCCAGTTCGCCGTCCGTGTACTTCACCAGAGCGATGTAAGCGGTACGGTTCGGATCGTATTCGATGCGCTCGACGGTTCCTTCAACATCGAACTTGCGACGCTTGAAGTCGACCAGGCGATAGGTACGCTTGTGACCGCCACCCTGGAAACGAACGGTGATGCGGCCGGTGTTGTTGCGGCCGCCCTTGGAGGTCAGGCCTTCCGTCAGCGCCTTGACCGGCTTGCCCTTGTAGAGCGAGGAGCGGTCGACGATGACCAGCTGACGCTGGCTCGGGGTCGTCGGATTGAATGTTTTCAATGCCATTTTCTTATTCCTCAGAGACCGGTGGAGACGTCGATCGACTGGCCTTCGGCGAGCGTCACAACAGCCTTCTTCACGTCCTTCTGCTTGCCGACGAGACCTTTGAACCGCTTGGTCTTGCCCTTGCGCAGCAGAGTGTTGACGGCCGTGACCTTGACGCCGAACAGCGCCTCGACGGCAGCCTTGATCTCAGGCTTCGTCGCGGTCTTGGCAACGTTGAAAACAACCTGGTTATTATCCGAAACCAGCGTGGACTTTTCGGTGATCGCAGGAGAAACGATCACATCGTAATGGCGAAGATCCGTCACTTGAATCGCTCCTCTAGCGCTTCAACTGCAGCCTTGGACAGCACGAGCTTGCCGCGGCGCAGGATGTCGTAAACGTTGATGCCCTGAACCGGCAGAACATCGATGTTCGGGATGTTCTTGGCTGCGAGCTTGAAGTTGCTGTCGAGCTCAGCACCGCCGATGAACAGAGCGTTCGTCAGGCCGAGCGTCTCGAAAGCGCCAGCGAGTGCCTTGGTCTTGGCTTCGGTTGCGACGAGATTGTCGATGACGATCACGTCCTCGGCCTTGAACTTGGCCGAGAGAGCGTGACGCAGGCCGAGGGCGCGAACCTTCTTCGGCAGATCGTGCTCGTGGCTGCGGGCGACCGGGCCGTGAGCTTTACCACCGCCGCGGAACTGCGGAGCGCGAGCCGAATGGTGACGAGCGCGGCCCGTACCCTTCTGCTTGTACATCTTGGCACCGGTGCGCGCGACGTCCGCGCGGCCCTTTGCCTGATGCGTGCCCTGCTGCTTCTTGGCAAGCTGCCAGCGAATGACGCGAGCAAGAATGTCTTCACGCGGCTCAAGGCCGAAAATCGCATCAGAAAGGGAAACCTTCCCGGCGTCTTTGCCCTCAAGGGTCTTGACGTTGAATTCCATTGGTTTGGCTCCCTTACTTCGCTGCCGACTTGACGGCGTCGCGCACGATAATCCAGGCGCCCTTGGAGCCAGGAACCGCACCCTTGACGAGGATCAGACCGCGATCTTCATCGGTCGATACAACTTCGAGGTTCTGCGTCGTAACGCGGGTCTGGCCCATGTGACCAGCCATCTTCTTGTTCTTGAACACCTTGCCCGGATCCTGGCGCGAGCCGGTCGAACCGTGCGAGCGGTGCGAAACCGACACACCGTGCGTGGCGCGCAGACCGCCGAAGCCGTGGCGCTTGATGGCGCCGGCAAAGCCCTTACCGATCGTCGTACCGGTCACGTCGACGAGCTGACCCGCCGTGAAGTGACCTGCGTTGAGCTCGGTGCCGACTGCGAGCAGATTGTCTTCCGTGACACGGAATTCTGCGAGCTTGGCCTTCGGCTCTACGCTTGCAACGGCGAAGTGGCCGCGAAGAGCCTTCGTCGTGTTCTTAACTTTAGCCTGGCCGGCACCCAGCTGAACTGCGGTGTAGCCATTCTTTTCAACTGTGCGCTGGGCTACGACCTGGCAGCCTTCCATACGCAATACGGTAACCGGGACATGCTCGCCGGCGTCGTTATAGACGCGGGTCATTCCCACCTTCTGTGCAATCACACCTGAACGCATCGGTTCAATCCTTCTCACTCAGCTCGAGGACCGTAGGTCTCAGAGCTTGATCTCAACATCGACACCGGCGGCGAGATCGAGCTTCATCAGCGCGTCTACCGTCTGCGGGGTCGGGTCAACGATGTCGAGGAGGCGCTTATGCGTGCGCATCTCGAACTGCTCGCGGCTCTTCTTGTCGATGTGCGGGGACCGGTTAACCGTAAACTTCTCGATGCGGGTCGGAAGCGGAACGGGGCCCCGGACGCTAGCACCGGTGCGCTTCGCCGTCGACACGATCTCGCGCGTGGAAGCATCGAGAATCCGGTGATCGAACGCCTTCAGGCGAATGCGGATATTTTGGCCGTTCATTCGACGTTATCCTTGTGTTTGTTATCTCGCGCGCCTTTCGAAAAGGCACGGTTTGTTCTGTTTCCTAAGGCGGACCACCGGTTTCAAAGATCGAGAGGGACGCCTGCTGCGGCATCCCCATCCACTCTTTAGGCCTTTCGGCCCACCTTATTGTTAATTTCATTGGCCGCTTCGTCATCCGAAGCAGCGCGCAAATCGCGCTCGCGCGCCATTTGCAACATTTCTATGTCATAAGCAAGCGGCTAGTGCCGCCTGCATCATAATATTGTCATCGAATCGGCCGCTCGGAGGGAGCGGCCGTCTTCGAATTACTCGACGATGGAGGCAACGATGCCTGCGCCGACGGTACGGCCGCCTTCGCGGATCGCGAAGCGGAGCTTTTCTTCCATCGCGATCGGAACGATCAGCTCGACGGCAACCGTGACGTTGTCGCCAGGCATAACCATTTCCGTGCCTTCCGGAAGCGTCACGATGCCGGTCACGTCAGTCGTACGGAAGTAGAACTGCGGACGGTAGTTCGTGAAGAACGGCGTATGACGGCCGCCTTCTTCCTTCGTCAGGATGTAGGCTTCTGCCATGAACTTCTTGTGCGGCTTGACGGAACCCGGCTTGCACAGGATCTGGCCACGCTCGACGCCGTCACGGTTCACACCGCGGATCAGCGCGCCGATGTTGTCGCCGGCCTGGCCCTGGTCGAGCAGCTTGCGGAACATTTCAACGCCGGTCACCGTCGTCTTCGACGTCGGACGAATGCCGACGATTTCGACTTCTTCACCAACCTTGACGATACCACGCTCGACGCGGCCCGTCACAACCGTACCACGGCCGGAGATCGAGAACACGTCTTCGATCGGCATCAGGAACGGCTGGTCGATCGGACGCTCAGGCGTCGGGATGTAGGCGTCAACCTGAGCCATCAGCTCGCGGATCGCGTCTTCGCCGATCTTCTTGTCCGAATCTTCAAGAGCAGCAAGCGCCGAACCCTTGACCACCGGGATGTCGTCGCCCGGGAAGTCGTAGGACGACAGAAGTTCGCGAACTTCGAGCTCGACCAGCTCGAGAAGCTCGGCGTCGTCAACCTGGTCGACCTTGTTCAGGAACACGACGATCGCCGGAACGCCAACCTGGCGGGCGAGCAGGATGTGCTCGCGCGTCTGCGGCATCGGGCCGTCAGCGGCAGAGCAAACCAGGATCGCGCCGTCCATCTGGGCGGCACCGGTGATCATGTTCTTGACGTAGTCGGCGTGGCCGGGGCAGTCGACGTGCGCATAGTGGCGGTTCGGCGTCTCGTATTCAACGTGAGCCGTCGAGATCGTGATGCCACGAGCCTTCTCTTCCGGAGCAGCGTCGATTTGGTCATACGCCTTGAACTCGCCGAAGTACTTCGTGATCGCTGCCGTCAACGACGTCTTGCCGTGGTCAACGTGACCGATCGTCCCGATGTTAACGTGCGGCTTATTGCGCTCAAACTTACTCTTTGCCATTTTCGGCTCTCCGTTTTCCTGTCCCCTGGGGGATCAATTCTTGTTATCGGTCAATTGGTATTCCGGTCACTTCTGACCGGAATAC
Organism: Rhizobium sp. BK289; assembly: GCF_014193575.1. Lineage (NCBI taxonomy): Bacteria > Pseudomonadati > Pseudomonadota > Alphaproteobacteria > Hyphomicrobiales > Rhizobiaceae > Rhizobium > Rhizobium sp. BK289. Next base: position 128,576 of record NZ_JACHZO010000017.1, on the reverse strand, counting down.
TTTGCCTGGATTTCCTGTGCGACGTTCGACGGAACCGGCGCGTAATGATCGAAGGTCATCGTGTACTGAGCACGGCCCTGAGACATCGAGCGCAGGTTATCGACGTACTTGAACATGTTCGCCAGCGGGACATTCGCGCTGATGACGACGGCAATACCGCGGCTCTCCTGGCCCTGGATCTGGCCACGGCGAGAGTTCAGGTCACCGATAACGTCACCGACGTAGTCTTCCGGCGTTACGACTTCGACCTTCATCATCGGCTCGAGGAGCTGAGCGCCAGCTTCGCGAGCTGCTTCACGGAAGCAAGCGCGAGCGGCGATTTCGAAGGCGAGAACCGACGAGTCAACGTCGTGGAAGGCACCGTCGATGAGCGTCGCCTTGACGCCGAGCATCGGGAAGCCAGCCAGCGGACCGGAAGACAGAACGCTTTCGATACCCTTCTGAACGCCCGGGATGTATTCCTTCGGAACAGCACCGCCGACGATCTTGGATTCGAACTTGAAGTCTTCGCCGTCCGGGTTCGGCTCGAATACGAGCTTGACGCGTGCGAACTGACCGGTACCACCGGTCTGCTTCTTGTGCGTATAGTCCTTTTCCGTCAGGCGCGTGATGGTTTCGCGGTAGGCAACCTGCGGGGCGCCTACGTTTGCTTCAACCTTGAACTCACGACGCATGCGGTCGACGATGATGTCGAGGTGCAGTTCGCCCATGCCGGCGATGATGGTCTGGCCGGATTCCTGGTCCGTCTTGACGCGGAAGGACGGGTCTTCTGCAGCCAGGCGGTTGAGCGCGAGGCCCATCTTTTCCTGGTCGCCCTTGGACTTCGGCTCGATCGCGATCTGAATAACCGGCTCCGGGAACTCCATGCGCTCGAGGATAACCGGCTTCAGCGGGTCGCAAAGCGTGTCACCCGTGGTGGTTTCCTTGAGGCCGGCAAGAGCAACGATGTCGCCTGCATAGGCTTCTTCGATGTCTTCACGGGAGTTGGAGTGCATCTGCAGCATGCGGCCGACGCGCTCGCGCTTGTCCTTGACCGTGTTCATGACCGAAACGCCCTTCTCCAGCTTACCGGAGTAGATACGAGCGAAGGTGAGCGAACCGACGAACGGGTCGTTCATGATCTTGAACGCGAGCATCGAGAGCGGCTCGTTGTCGTCAGCGTGACGCTCGATTTCGGCTTCCGTCTTGGCATCGATGCCCTTGATTGCCGGAATGTCGAGCGGCGACGGCAGGTAGTCGACAACGGCGTCGAGCAGCGGCTGTACACCCTTGTTCTTGAAGGCGGTGCCGCAGAACATCGGATGGAACTTGACGTCGATCGTGCCGCGACGAACGAGTTCGCGGATCTTGTCGTTATCGGGCAGGTTGCCTTCGAGGTATGCTTCCATCGCGGCTTCGTCGATCTCGACAACGGTCTCGATCAGCTTTTCGCGATATTCTTCAGCCTTGGCCTTCAGGTCTTCCGGGATTTCGACGACGTCCCACTGAGCACCGAGCGACTCGTCGCGCCATACGAGAGCGTTCATTTCGACCAGGTCGATAACGCCCTTGAAGTCGCTTTCAGCACCGATCGGCAGCTGCATGACAACTGCGGTCGCGCCGAGACGGGTCTTGATCATCTCGACCGAGCGGTAGAAGTCAGCGCCGGTCTTGTCCATCTTGTTACAGAAGATCATGCGCGGAACATGATACTTCTCAGCCTGACGCCAGACGGTTTCCGTCTGCGGCTCGACACCTGCGTTGGCGTCGAGAAGCGCGATGGCGCCGTCGAGAACGCGCAACGAACGCTCGACTTCGATGGTGAAGTCGACGTGGCCGGGGGTGTCGATGATGTTGAAGCGGCGGGTCTTGCCGTCACGGCCCTTCCAGAAGGTCGTGGTCGCAGCAGAGGTGATCGTGATGCCACGCTCCTGCTCCTGCTCCATCCAGTCCATCGTGGCAGCGCCATCATGAACTTCGCCGATCTTGTGCGACTTACCGGTGTAGTAAAGAATACGCTCGGTGGTCGTGGTCTTGCCGGCGTCGATATGCGCCATGATACCGAAATTACGGTAGTCTTCGATTTTATATGCGCGAGCCATTGTGGACTGCCTTTCCGAAACCGTTCGGGATTACCAGCGATAATGCGAGAACGCACGGTTGGCATCAGCCATCTTGTGCGTGTCTTCGCGCTTCTTGACGGCAGCGCCGCGGTTGTTGGAGGCATCGAGAAGTTCGCCACTGAGACGATCGATCATCGTCGTCTCGTTACGCTTGCGAGCAGCAGCGATCAGCCAGCGAATGGCCAGAGCCTGGCGGCGCTCCGGACGAACATCGACCGGAACCTGGTACGTAGCACCACCAACGCGGCGCGAGCGGACTTCAACGTGCGGAGCGATGTTATCCAAAGCCTGATGGAACACGCCGAGCGGCTCCTGCTTTGCCTTGCCCTGCACGGCGTCGAATGCGCCATATACGATGTTTTCAGCTACGGACTTCTTGCCGTCGAGCATGATGGCATTCATGAACTTCGTAACAACCAGATCGCCGAACTTCGGGTCCGGGTTGATCTCGCGCTTTTCTGCTCTGTGACGTCTGGACATGTACTTCTCGTCTCTCAACTGTTAGCGGCGCTATACCACGCGGAGAACCTCGCGCAGCGCCGGATGATCCAAATCCGAATTACTTCGGACGCTTTGCGCCGTACTTCGAACGGCGCTGCTTGCGGTTCTTGACACCCTGGGTATCGAGAACGCCGCGGATGATGTGGTAGCGAACACCCGGAAGGTCCTTGACGCGGCCGCCACGGATCATGACGACAGAGTGTTCCTGAAGGTTGTGACCTTCACCGGGGATGTAACCAATGACTTCGAAGCCGTTGGTCAGGCGGATCTTTGCGACCTTACGCAGAGCCGAGTTCGGCTTCTTCGGCGTCGTGGTGTAGACGCGGGTGCAAACGCCGCGCTTCTGCGGGTTCTCCTGGAGAGCGGGAACCTTATTACGCTTTACCTGCGCCTGGCGAGGCTTGCGGATCAGCTGGTTTACGGTAGGCATTCAACCATCCCTTGTAAATCTATCTCGACACCCTTACGGGCATGACTTTCGCCGTCACCGGCAACGACACACGATCGTCTCAATGCGCAAAACGTGGCCCGATCCGCTTTCGCAGATGGACCACAGAAAAGCAGAGGACGCCGTCAAGGCGTCTTGCGTGCAGCATTCGTGTCTTCAACGTGCGTTTAGAACCTTGTTTGAGGTGAACTCCAGGGCGCGTCGCCCCAGACAGCCATGCCTCACATGGGTTCCGATGGCGGCGGTACTACTGGTTTCCCGCCGGTTCGTCAAGGCCGGTTAAGAAATTATCTTTGTCATACAGCCCGAAAAGGCCGGGCAAACCAGCCATTTGACGCGTTTGATACGGAAATGCCGTCCCCTCGGCAAGATGGACTTTGGTATTTCATCAAAATCCCTATAAGGAATCAGAGCAGGACATTCCCATCCGCCAGACCCGGCTGCCTGAGAGAATCGCCGGGTCGATTCGACACTCCCGAAGGAAGACCCATGATTACTGCGCCAGACAACGACAACAATTCCGACGGCCCCATGGTCTTCATCATCATCGGCAAGGGATATGAGTCCGATGGCGGCGAAGGCATCGACCTGCATGTCATGCTGAAAGCGCCTGACGATGATACCGCCGTGCGCGAGGCGTTGAACGCCCTGGCCGAAGAGGGCTTCATCGAAGCCGACCTCGATCAGATCGGGCTGCTGACGGATATTCCGGACGAAGAGCCGCATGCCTCCGCCTACCAAGGCGCGCTCGAAGGCGAAGTCGCGATCATCCGATTCCGCTGATCGGACGACGGTCTGAGGAAGGTGACGCCCCCTCACCTCATCGATTTCATTATGCGCAAAGAGAAACCGCCCGGATCGCTCCGGGCGGTTTTGATTTTTCCGATCCCGTTCCGCTTAGTCGGCCGGGCTGTTCTCGCTTGCGAGATCCTGCAGCATCGGCGTTGCGACGCCAGCGCCCGTACCCTTGCGACGTTCCTCGAGGATGAGCTCGTCGCGGGCAGTGGCGATACGGCGGATCTGCGTCATGGTACCGCCGGTACCGGCCGGGATGAGGCGGCCGACGATGACGTTTTCCTTCAGACCCTGCAGACCGTCGGTCTTGCCGGCGATTGCAGCTTCGGTCAGCACCTTCGTCGTTTCCTGGAAGGATGCGGCCGAGATGAAGGACGGCGTCTGCAGCGATGCCTTGGTGATACCGAGCAGAACCGGATCGCCATAAGCGGGCTTCTTGCCTTCTTCGATCAGACGGTCGTTGGCGTCTTCCAGTTCGATACGGTCGACGTTGTCGCCGACGATGTACTGGCTGTCGCCTGCATCGGTGATCTCCACCTTCTGCAGCATCTGACGGACAATCACTTCGATGTGCTTGTCGTTGATGACAACGCCCTGCAAGCGGTAGACTTCCTGGATTTCGTTGACCAGGTAGGAAGCCAGAGCTTCCACGCCCTTGATCGCCAGAATGTCGTGCGGAGCCGGGTTACCGTCGAGGATGTAATCACCCTTTTCGATATAGTCGCCTTCCTGAAGGTGGAAGGGCTTGCCCTTCGGGATCAGGTATTCGACCGGCTCGACACCGTCTTCCGCCGGCTCGATGATGACGCGACGCTTGTTCTTGTAGTCGCGGCCGAGGCGGATCGTACCATCGATCTCTGCGATGATAGCATGGTCCTTCGGACGACGAGCTTCGAACAGTTCGGCAACGCGCGGCAGACCACCGGTGATGTCCTTGGTCTTGGCGCTTTCCAGCGGCGAACGGGCGAGAACGTCACCCTGCGACACCTTCTGACCCGGTTCGACCGACAGGATCGCGTCGACCGAGAGCAGGAAGCGGGCTTCACCACCGCGCGACAGCTTGGCGACATTGCCGCTGGCGTCCTTGATGACGATCGCCGGCTTCAGATCGGAGCCGCGCGGCGTCGAGCGCCAGTCGATAACCTGACGCTTGGTGATGCCGGTGGACTCGTCCGTCGCTTCGAGGACCGAGAGACCGTCGACCACATCTTCGAAGTGAACCGTACCGGCCACTTCCGTCATCATCGGACGGGTATAGGGGTCCCACTCTGCCAGACGCTGACCGCGCTTCACCTTGTCGCCGTCGTCGACATACAGCTTCGAGCCGTAAGCGACGCGCTGCGAGGAGCGTTCGACACCGCGTTCGTCCAGGATCTGGACCGTCATGTTGCGGCCCATGGCAACCAGGTTGCCGTCGGAGTTGCGCAGCATGTTGCGGTTCTTGATCTGAACCGTGCCCTCGTAGGAGGCTTCCAGGAACGACTGGTCGACCACGGTCGCCGTGCCGCCCAGGTGGAAGGTACGCATGGTCAGCTGGGTGCCCGGCTCACCGATCGACTGTGCGGCGATGACGCCGACAGCTTCACCAATGTTGACAGGCGTACCGCGAGCAAGGTCACGGCCGTAGCAGACCGAGCAGACGCCTGTCTGGATTTCGCAGGTCAGTGCCGAACGGATGCGGATCGACTGGATACCAGCCTTCTCGATCTCGATGACATCGGGCTCGAGGATCATCTTGCCGGCATCGACGATGCGCTCACCCGTGACCGGATGATCGATGTCGTCCAGGGCCGTACGGCCGAGGATGCGGGCGCCGAGCGAGGCGACGACCTGACCGGCATCGACGATGGCGGTCATGGTGAGGCCGTTCTCCGTGCCGCAATCGACATGCGTGACGATGCAATCCTGCGCGACGTCGACGAGACGGCGGGTCAGGTAACCAGAGTTCGCGGTCTTCAAGGCGGTGTCGGCCAGACCCTTACGGGCACCGTGGGTCGAGTTGAAGTACTCGTTAACGGTCAGGCCTTCCTTGAAGTTCGAGATGATCGGCGTCTCGATGATTTCGCCCGACGGCTTGGCCATGAGGCCGCGCATGCCGCCCAGCTGGCGCATCTGGTTCGGCGAACCACGAGCACCCGAGTGGCTCATCATATAGATCGAGTTCATCGGCTTCTGGCGACCGGTCTTTTCGTCGAATTCGACGGCCTTAATGCGGGCCATCATTTCTTCGGCGACCTTTTCCGTGGCCTTGCCCCAGGCGTCGACGACCTTGTTGTACTTCTCGCCCTGGGTGATCAGGCCGTCATTGTACTGCTGCTCGTATTCCTTCACGAGCGCTTCGGTATCGCCGACGATCTTAACCTTGGTATCCGGGATAACCATGTCGTCCTTGCCGAACGAAATGCCGGCGCGGCAGGCATGGGAGAAGCCAAGCTGCATGATACGGTCGCAGAAAATGACCGTGTCCTTCTGGCCGCAATGACGGTAGACCGTGTCGATCATCTTGGAGATGTTCTTCTTGGTCATTTCCTGGTTGCAGATGTCGAAGGTCACCTTGCCGTGCTTCGGCAGCAGTTCGCCGATCAGCAGGCGGCCAGGCGTCGTCTCGTAGATCTTCGAATAGGGCTTGCCTTCTTCGTCGACCGACTTGAAGCGGCCGCGGATCTTCGAGTGCAGCGTCACGACCTTGTTTTCGAGGGCGTGATGCAGCTCGCCGAGGTCGGAGAAGGCCATGCCTTCGCCCGGCTCGTTCTGGTTCAGGATCGACAGATAGTACAGGCCGAGAACCATGTCCTGCGAGGGAACGATGATCGGCGCGCCGTTTGCCGGATGCAGGATGTTGTTGGTCGACATCATCAGCACGCGGGCTTCAAGCTGGGCTTCCAGCGAGAGCGGCACGTGAACAGCCATCTGGTCGCCGTCGAAGTCGGCGTTGAAGGCCGTGCAGACGAGCGGGTGCAGCTGGATAGCCTTGCCTTCGACCAGCGTGGGTTCGAAGGCCTGGATGCCCAGGCGGTGCAGCGTCGGTGCGCGGTTCAGGAGAACCGGATGCTCGCGGATGACCTCGTCGAGGATATCCCAGACTTCCGGCTTTTCCTTTTCGACCAGCTTCTTGGCCTGCTTGACGGTCGAGGAATAACCCTTCGCGTCGAGGCGGGCATAGATGAACGGCTTGAACAGCTCGAGCGCCATTTTCTTCGGCAGGCCGCACTGATGCAGCTTGAGCTCCGGACCGGTCACGATGACCGAACGGCCGGAATAGTCGACGCGCTTGCCGAGCAGGTTCTGACGGAAGCGGCCCTGCTTGCCCTTGAGCATGTCGGACAGCGACTTCAGCGGACGCTTGTTGGCGCCGGTGATGACGCGGCCACGGCGGCCGTTGTCGAACAGCGCATCGACAGATTCCTGCAGCATGCGCTTTTCGTTGCGGATGATGATGCCCGGAGCGCGCAGTTCGATGAGGCGCTTCAGACGATTGTTACGGTTGATGACGCGGCGGTACAGATCGTTCAGATCCGAGGTCGCGAAGCGGCCGCCATCGAGCGGAACCAGCGGACGCAGGTCCGGCGGGATGACCGGGACGACCTTCATGATCATCCATTCCGGACGGTTGCCCGACTCCATGAAGTTCTCGACGATCTTCAGGCGCTTCATCAGCTTCTTCTGCTTGAGATCCGACGTGGTGTCGGCAAGCTCGGAGCGCAGGTCGCCGGCGATCTTTTCGAGGTTCATGCTGGCCAGCATCTCGTAGATCGCTTCAGCGCCGATCATGGCGGTGAACTGGTCTTCGCCATATTCGTCGACGGCGAGCATGTACTCTTCTTCCGAGAGAAGCTGATGCTCCTTGAGGGCGGTCAGGCCCGGCTCGGTGACGATGTAGTTTTCGAAGTAGAGAACGCGCTCGACATCCTTCAGCGTCATGTCGAGCAGCGTCGAAATGCGCGAAGGCAGCGACTTCAGGAACCAGATATGGGCAACGGGAGCGGCAAGCTCGATATGGCCCATGCGCTCACGGCGAACGCGCGACAGCGTAACTTCGACGCCGCACTTTTCGCAGATGATGCCCTTGTACTTCATGCGCTTGTACTTGCCGCACAGGCACTCGTAGTCCTTGATCGGCCCGAAAATACGCGCGCAGAAGAGACCATCGCGTTCCGGCTTGAACGTGCGATAGTTGATCGTCTCCGGCTTCTTGATCTCGCCATAAGACCAGGAAAGAATCTTCTCCGGCGACGCAATCGAAATCCGGATGGAATCGAAATTCTGCGCAGGCATCTGCGGATTGAAAAGATTCATGACCTCTTGGTTCATGCCTATCTCCTTTAGGGGCGAAACGCCCTCGAATTGCGAACAGGGCCGGCAAATCCCGGGAACCGGCCTGACGCTTTAAAACCGCCTTGCGGCGCCATGCATCCCAAGGACGTCGACGGCGCTGCAATATTCCAACGGTGCGCGCTGATGCAGCGCGCACCCGACAGAGGCTCTTACTCGGCTGCGTCCGGAAGCTGGCTTGCCGTCTGCAGATCGTCGACCTTGGAGTTTTCCAGCTCGACGCTGAGACCTAGCGAGCGCATTTCCTTGACGAGAACGTTGAAGCTTTCCGGAATGCCCGCTTCGAAGGTGTCGTCGCCACGAACGATGGCTTCGTAGACCTTCGTACGGCCGGCCACGTCGTCCGACTTGACCGTGAGCATTTCCTGCAGCGTGTAGGCTGCGCCATAAGCTTCAAGCGCCCAGACTTCCATTTCGCCGAAGCGCTGACCGCCGAACTGTGCCTTACCGCCCAACGGCTGCTGGGTGACGAGCGAGTACGGACCGATCGAACGGGCGTGGATCTTGTCGTCGACAAGGTGGTTCAGCTTCAGCATGTAGATGTAGCCAACCGTAACCTGACGGTCGAACTGCTCGCCGGTACGACCGTCGTACAGCGTCGACTGGCCGGTCTGCTTGAGACCTGCCATTTCCAGCATCTCGTTGACATCTACTTCGCCGGCGCCATCGAAGACCGGGGTCGCGATGGACACGCCACGCTTCCACTGATCTGCCAGACGCAGAACTGACGCATCGTCATACTCGTGCACGTCGTCGCTCTTCGGACCGTCGCCGACGACCATGTCGATCGTCTTGCGCAGAGGCTCGATGTTGCCGCTCGCCTTGTAGGCTTCGATCAGTTCGCCGATCTGGCGACCCATGCCGGCACAAGCCCAGCCGAGGTGCGTTTCGAGAATCTGACCGACGTTCATGCGCGAGGGCACGCCCAGCGGGTTCAGCACGATATCGACATGCGTACCGTCTTCCAGGAACGGCATGTCCTCGACCGGAACAATGCGCGAGACCACGCCCTTGTTCCCGTGACGGCCGGCCATCTTGTCGCCCGGCTGGATCTTGCGCTTCACAGCGACGAAGACCTTGACCATCTTCATGACGCCCGGAGGCATTTCGTCGCCGCGCTGGACCTTCTCGACCTTGTCCATGAAGCGCTGTTCGAGGCGCGACTTGGATTCGTCATACTGGCCACGCAGGGCTTCCAGCTCGCTCTGGACCTTTTCGTCCTCGACGGCGAACATCCACCACTGCGAACGCGGATATTCCGAAACGACGGCGTTCGACAGTTCCGTGCCCTTCTTGAAGCCCTTCGGACCAGCAAGAGCAACCTGACCACGCAGCATCTCGACCAGACGGCCGTAGACGTTGCGGTCGAGGATCGCCTGCTCGTCGTCGCGGTCCTTGGCAAGGCGTTCGATCTCTTCGCGCTCGATCGCCATGGCACGTTCGTCCTTTTCGACGCCGTGACGGTTGAAGACGCGAACTTCGACGACCGTGCCGTAGGTGCCGGGCGGCATGCGCATGGAGGTATCGCGAACGTCGGAGGCCTTTTCACCGAAGATGGCGCGCAGGAGCTTTTCTTCCGGCGTCATCGGGCTTTCGCCCTTCGGCGTGATCTTGCCGACAAGGATATCGCCCGGCTGAACTTCGGCGCCGATGTAAACGATGCCGGCTTCGTCCAGGTTCTTCAGCGCTTCTTCCGAAACGTTCGGAATATCGCGGGTGATTTCTTCCGGACCGAGCTTGGTGTCACGTGCCATCACTTCGAATTCTTCAATGTGGATGGAGGTGAACACGTCGTCGGCAACGATACGCTCGGAGAGCAGGATCGAGTCTTCGTAGTTGTAACCGTTCCACGGCATGAACGCGACGAGCACGTTACGGCCGAGAGCCAGATCACCGAGGTCGGTCGACGGACCGTCTGCCAGGATGTCACCCTTGTTGACCACGTCACCGACGGTCACCAGCGGACGCTGGTTGACGCAGGTGTTCTGGTTCGAACGCTGGAACTTCATCAGGCGGTAAATATCGACGCCGGACTTCGACGGATCGAGGTCTTCGGTGGCGCGAATAACGATACGCGTTGCGTCGACCTGGTCGACCACGCCGCCGCGGCGGGCGCCGATGGCAGCACCGGAGTCACGTGCGACGACCGGCTCCATGCCGGTGCCGACGAACGGGGCTTCGGCACGCAGAAGCGGCACGGCCTGACGCTGCATGTTCGAGCCCATGAGAGCGCGGTTGGCGTCGTCGTTTTCCAGGAACGGGATCAGAGCGGCAGCGACCGAAACCAGCTGCTTCGGCGAGACGTCCATCAGGTTGATGTTGTCGCGCGGAGCGAGCATGACTTCGCCGGCGTGACGGCAGACGACGAATTCCTCGATGAAGGAGCCGTCGGCGTCGAGCTCGGCGTTGGCCTGAGCAACGTAGTACTTCGCCTCTTCCATGGCGGAGAGGTAGAGCACGTCGTTGGTCACCTTACCGTCGATGATGCGGCGATAAGGGCTTTCGATGAAGCCGTACTTGTTGACGCGGGCAAAGGTCGCCAGCGAGTTGATGAGGCCGATGTTCGGACCTTCCGGCGTTTCGATCGGGCAAATACGACCGTAGTGCGTCGGATGAACGTCGCGGACTTCGAAGCCCGCGCGCTCGCGGGTCAGACCACCCGGGCCAAGAGCCGAAAGACGGCGCTTGTGAGTGATTTCCGAAAGCGGGTTCACCTGGTCCATGAACTGCGACAGCTGCGAGGAGCCGAAGAATTCGCGGACGGCAGCGGCGGCCGGCTTTGCGTTGATCAGGTCCTGCGGCATGACGGTGTCGATTTCGATCGAGGACATGCGTTCCTTGATCGCACGTTCCATGCGCAGCAGACCCAGACGATACTGGTTTTCCATCAGCTCGCCGACCGAACGGACGCGGCGGTTGCCGAGGTTGTCGATGTCGTCGATCTCGCCCTTGCCGTCGCGCAGCTCGACGAGCATCTTGACCACGGCCAGGATGTCGTCCTTGCGCAGGATGCGGACGGTGTCTTCGACGTCGAGGTCGAGACGCATGTTCATCTTCACGCGGCCGACGGCGGAGAGATCGTAACGCTCCGCATCGAAGAACAGCGAGTTGAACATGGCTTCGGCCGATTCCATGGTCGGCGGCTCACCCGGACGCATGACGCGGTAGATGTCGAACAGAGCGTCCTGACGGTTCTCGTTCTTGTCGGCGGACAGCGTGTTGCGGATGTAGGCGCCGACATTGATGTGGTCGATGCCGAGAACCGGAATTTCGTCGAAACCGGCGTTGAGGATAACAGGCAGGGTCTTCTCGTCGATTTCATCGCCGGCTTCGAGATAGATCTCACCGGTCTGGAAGTTGACGATGTCTTCCGCCAGGAAGAGGCCGTAAAGCTCTTCGTCGGTTGCCTTCAGAGCCTTGAGGCCCTTTTCCTGCAGCTGACGCAGCAGGCGCGGCGTAAGCTTCTTGCCGCCTTCGACAACCACTTCGCCGGTATCGGCGTCGATCATGTCGGAAACGGTCTTGGCGCCCTTCAGCGTTTCCGCCTTGAAGGGAATGCGCCAGCCATCGCCGGAGCGCTGGTAGAGCGACTTCGTATAGAAGGTCGACAGGATCTCTTCGCCATCCATGCCAAGCGCCATCAGCAGCGACGTCACCGGAATCTTGCGGCGGCGGTCGATACGGGCATAGACGATGTCCTTGGCGTCGAATTCGATATCGAGCCAGGAGCCGCGATACGGGATGACACGAGCAGCAAAGAGCAGCTTGCCGGAGGAATGGCTCTTGCCCTTGTCGTGATCGAAGAAGACGCCCGGCGAACGGTGCATCTGGGATACGATCACGCGCTCGGTGCCGTTCACGATGAACGTACCGTTGTTCGTCATGAGCGGCATGTCGCCCATGTAGACGCTCTGTTCCTTGATGTCCTTGATGGACTTCGCGCCCGTATCCTCGTCGATATCGAACACGATCAGACGGAGGGTCACCTTCAGCGGCGCGGCGTAGGTCAAGTCGCGCTGGCGGCACTCATCGACGTCGAACTTCGGCGGTTCGAACTCATAGGAAACGAACTCCAGCATGGAAGCGCCGGAGAAATCGGTGATCGGGAAAACCGACTTGAAGACAGCCTGAAGACCTTCGTCCGGGCGGCCGCCCTTCGGTTCTTCGACCATGAGAAACTGATCGTAGGACGCCTTTTGAACCTCGATGAGGTTCGGCATCTCTGCGACTTCGGGAATCTTACCAAAAAACTTGCGTACGCGCCTGCGACCGTTGAACGAAAGGGTCTGAGCCATCGTCGCTCCTTTAAAATCCTGCACCCGGGCCTGCAACGGATGGGAATCGCTGGCCAGGCGACCCCATCAATCAATGAGTAGTTCAATCTCGTCTATCTAACCGAAAACCGCTCAGCCGGATTGCGTCGCGGTTCGGTTTGAGACCATCCTCTTGAAGAACCCATTACCCAAAAGCCGTTTTGCCCGCGGCTTTTGGGTAATTCGTTCAGAAAAACGGCAAATGGGAGGCAGCAAAAAGCCACCTCCCAAAAGCAGTTTCAAGCTTACTTGACGTCGACCTTTGCGCCGGCGTCTTCGAGCTTCTTCTTGATGTCAGCAGCTTCAGCCTTGGAAACGCCTTCCTTGACAGCCTTCGGAGCGGCTTCAACGAGGTCCTTGGCTTCCTTGAGGCCGAGGCCGGTGATGCCGCGGACTTCCTTGATGACGTTGATCTTGTTCGCGCCGGCATCAGCGAGGATGACGTCGAACTCGGTCTTTTCTTCTTCAGCAGCTGCAGCAGCGCCGCCAGCACCACCGGCAACGGCAGCAACAGCTACCGGAGCAGCGGCGGAAACGCCCCACTTTTCTTCGAGAAGCTTCGACAGTTCTGCGGCTTCGAGAACGGTCAGCGAGGAGAGGTCGTCTACGATCTTTGCGAGATCAGCCATTTTGATAGTTCCTTTTGTTCGGTTCGAACTGGTTGGTTATGAACAGCGAAAAACCGCCTTACGCGGCTTCGTCCTTCTTGGCGTAGGCCGAGAACACGCGAGCAAGCTGGCTTGCCGGCGCTGCAACAACACCTGCGATGCGGGTAGCCGGAGTCTGGATCATGCCCAGCAGCTTCGCGCGCAGCTCGTCCAGCGAAGGCAGGGTCGCAAGCGACTTGACACCTTCGGCGTTGAGCGTTGTTGTTCCCATGGCGCCGCCCAAAACAACGATCTTATCGTTGCTCTTGGCGAAATCCACGACGACCTTCGGAGCGGTTATCGGATCAGTGCTGTATGCGATCAGCGTCTGACCGGTGAAGAGATTGGAAATCCCTTCCGCATCCGTGCCCTGAAGAGCAATTTTGGCCAGGCGGTTCTTCGCGACTTTGACGGTGCCGCCAGCAGCGCGCATCTTGGAACGGAAATCGTTCATCTGAGCGACTGTAGCACCAGCATAGTGGGCCACGACAACCGAGCCCGAAGCCTTGAAGACTTCGTTCAGTTCCGTGACGAATTCGCGTTTTTCCGCTCTTTCCACTGCTTTTCTCCAGTTGACAGGACCGGGTTAACGGACCTGCCGGGTTGCCTTTTGCCTCCTGGGATCAATTCAGATCCCAAGCGACGCTTGAGGATCCTGTCCCCTCGCGCTCGAGCCATACGGCTCCAAGGCACAAGGCATCCAAGGCTCGAACCGAGTTCATCGAAGCGAAGCTTCTTCAAAATTCGGGTCTTACCCGTCTCATGCAGGCTTAAGTGATTAAGGGATAACCACCTGCAATCTCGGACAGGAATTCCGGATTTCTCCGGAAATCCCGGCCCCGAAGGGCCGGGAATTCTTAAAATACCAGGCTAATGCCCGGCAAAACCAATCAGGCGCTCGGCGCCGTGACGGACGACGGCTCGATCTTGACGCCCGGACCCATGGTCGAGGAGATCGCTACGCGCTTGACGTAGTTGCCCTTGGCGCCAGCCGGCTTTGCCTTGATGACGGCGTCCGCGAAAGCGCGGATGTTTTCTTCCAGAGCCTTGGCGTCGAAGGAAGCCTTGCCGATACCGGCATGGACGATACCAGCCTTCTCGACGCGGAACTCGACAGCGCCGCCCTTGGAAGCTTCAACAGCACCCTTAACGTCCATCGTGACGGTGCCGACCTTCGGGTTCGGCATCATGCCGCGCGGGCCGAGAACCTTACCGAGACGGCCGACGAGCGGCATCATGTCCGGGGTGGCGATGCAGCGATCGAAATCGATCTTGCCGCCCTGAACGATCTCAACCAGGTCTTCCGCACCAACAACGTCAGCGCCGGCAGCCTTGGCTTCGTCAGCCTTGGCGCCGCGAGCGAAGACGGCAACGCGAACCGTACGGCCGGTGCCGTTCGGCAGGTTGACGACGCCGCGAACCATCTGGTCGGCGTGACGCGGGTCAACGCCGAGGTTCATCGAGATTTCGACGGTTTCGTCGAACTTGGCGACGGCACGTTCCTTGACCATGTTGATGGCCAGATCCAGAGCATAGAGCTTGGTCGGATCAACGCCTTCACGAATCTTCTGAATACGCTTTGCTACCATGGTCTTAACCTACCACTTCCAGGCCCATGGCGCGGGCAGAGCCCTCGATCATGGCCATTGCGCCTTCGATATCGGCGGCGTTCAGATCCTTCATCTTGGCTTCGGCGATTGCCTTGACCTGAGCCTTGGTCAGAGTACCAGCCTTGGCACCCTTGCCCGGGGTCTTCGAGCCGGACTGGATCTTCGCTTCCTTCTTCAGGAAGTAGCTGACCGGCGGCTGCTTCATGACGAAGGTGAAGGACTTGTCCTGGTAGTAGGTGATGACGACCGGGATCGGCATACCCTTTTCCATTTCCTGCGTGGCGGCATTGAACGCCTTGCAGAATTCCATGATGTTAATGCCACGCTGACCAAGCGCAGGACCGATCGGCGGCGACGGATTCGCCGAGCCGGCCTTAACCTGCAGCTTGAGCTGGCCTGCAACTTTCTTAGCCATTTCTCTCTGCCTTTCTACTTGACCGGTTGCCCGGTCGACTGATGCCGGATCGCTCCGGCGGCTGCGGTTGCGTGGTGCGGATCGCCAGGCCCGGCTAAGACCCTACCCTTCCACGCGAATTGCGGCTTCGCCGCGAGATATAAGCAAGCGATTACTCATATCCAAACTCGAACGAAAGGCCGGCCGCCAGGCCAACCCTTCAAACCAAAGACAATCAGACCTTCTCGACCTGGCTGTATTCCAACTCGACCGGCGTAGCGCGGCCAAAAATCGATACTTCCACCTTCAGGCGCGAACGCTCTTCGTCCACATCCTGAACCGTGCCGTTGAACGATGCGAACGGACCATCGGAAACGCGGACCTGCTCGCCGATCTCGAAGGATACGGAAGCCTTCGGCCGCTCAACGCCTTCCTGGACCTGACCGAGAATGCGCTCGGCTTCATAATCCGGAATCGGAACGGGCTTATTGTCGGAGCCGAGGAAGCCGGTCACCTTCGGCGTATTCTTGATCAGGTGGTAGGCTTCATCCGTCAGGTTGGCGCGCACCAGCACGTAACCCGGGAAGAACTTGCGCTCGCTATCGACCTTGCGGCCACGGCGGACCTCAACGACCTTCTCGGTCGGCACAAGAATCTTCTCGAACAGATGCTCGAGACCCTTCTGCCTAGCCTTCTCCTCAATGGATTCAGCCACTTTCTTTTCAAAATTAGAATAAGCGTGGACGATGTACCAACGTGCCGCCATGTTCATCTCCACCCGATATCAATTGCCGGTATTCAGCACGTAGCCGAGAATCCAGCCAATGAGCTGGTCGGCAGCGAAGAAAAACAGCGAGGCGAAAACAACCATGACAAGCACCATCACCGTCGAGATCATCGTCTCGCGGCGTGAGGGCCAAGTAATTTTCGACGTCTCGGAGCGCACCTGCTGCAGAAACGCTAGTGGATTCGTTTTGGATGCCATTGACTGCCCACGCAATTACGGCGCGTAAAGCTGAACATATCAGCCCCACGCACCGCGTGTCTGTTGAACCCTACATAAACACCGATTCCCGATTTAACAAGAGGCAATACGGTGTTTTCTAAAATTTGCCGCCGGTTCGGCATAATCCTCAACTTGAGAAGCAGCGAAAACGACGCGCCAGTCAAATCAAGGAAAATGGCAGGGGCAGCAGGGCTCGAACCTACGACCTGCGGTTTTGGAGACCGCCGCTCTACCAACTGAGCTATACCCCTTCTTCCTTCGACTATTCGCCGCAAGCGGTGGACCGCTCGAGCAGTTCGAAGACATGGCGCTCCCTTTAAGGCGGGACGAAACGATTGGCAAGAGCGTTTTTTTCTTTTTCCCAATCGAACCCGCAACTTCGCATGGGACATGCTCGAGCGGACAGATCTGCCGAGCGGGCAGAGCCGCCGAGAATGCTGCGGAAAGGACGCCCCTCGCCCTCGTTACTCTCCGGAAGAGCCTTTCGGCTTACGCTTGAGAAACTTCGGCCTGAGCCGGCGCAGGAAATTATCGGTGGAGCGAATCACATTCGTCAGGGAGATCAGCTTGTCCACTTCGGCATCGGTATTGCCGAGCCGTTCCGACAGCACTTCCGCGGCAGCCAGCGAAATTTCGGCCGGCGGCAATTCGCTGAAGCGCTGCGCAAGCCGGATATAGGGATTTAGCGCCACCCCGCCATGGATGGTGATCTTCCCAAGCCGGGCAAACAGGCGCAGGAACGTCTGCTCGAAGTTCCAATCATGAACGGAGACCACCCTCCACTTCTGACTGCGCCTGGCCGAGAAGCCGGCAAGCACGATCGCGCCGGGCAGCTTCAGATCGCTGAGCCAGAGCGCGAGGGCAAAGCCGCTCGTCGGTGTCTTGCCTTCCGTATAAAAGTCGGAGCAGAAGCCGACCAGATCGAGATGCCCTGTCGGAGCGCCCTGAAAATCCGCTGCCGGATTGAGCTTCTCTTCCGGACCGAGCCGGATATTCATGATGCCGAGGAAATATTCCCTTGGAAAGAATTTCACGACCTCGCCCACCTCGCCACGATAGACGATGTTTGCTCCGCGCGGCTGGCCGCGCGAGATCAGCAGCGAATGCCTATGAAACGGGCGGTCTAGGACCTTGTAGACCTTGTTGAAGAAGACGAAGAGCGCAGTCTCCGGAAACTGCGCCTGCAGGCCCGCAATATCGACCGCATCGCTATTGGCGACCAGAACGATATGGGAAAACCCTGCCAATATTGTCCGCCACTCGTCGGCACTGTTCAAGCCGGCCGCGGAACCCGCGGCCGGTATGCCGACATCAATATTTCCGGTCGTCTTATGATCCAAATCGCTCACTTCTGCTGGACGTGCAGCATGCGGTCGCGCATGGCGAACCATTCTTCGGCGTAATCGTCATTGCGATACTCGTCGAAATACGGGCCGCCATCGGTGAAGTGCACGAGCTTCGCATCGTCGCGATAATCGTATTCGTTGACGAGATAGTTCCAGACGACCGGCACCTCGCCGATCTGATCGTCGTTCTCCAACCACTTGAACTGATGAAGCTGGAGACCGGTTGCCGTGTTGACGAAATCCTGCGTCAATGCCGTGCACTTGGCATTGTTGAACAGGATCATGCTCGACCAGTTCTTCTTCTCGTATTTGGTCTGCGTCTGGCCGAGGAACTTGGTTTCGATCTTCGGCTGGTAGTCGTGCTTGACGCACATGGCAGCATAACGATCGTCGCGCAGCGCCCAAAGCTCGGCGATGTCGGCGCGGGCGAGCATGTCGCAATCCATGAAGATGCTCCAGCCCTGGTAATCGCTGAGGTAGGGCACGAGGAAGCGCGAGAAGGAAAACTCGGTCGATTGCAGCGGATTGCGCTCACGCGTGAAGATGCCGTCGAGATTGTTGAGCACGATCGGCGAGAAGACCACCGGGATCGACGAGCGCTCGATGATGCTCTGGGTCAGGACGTGATAGGCCACGACCTCCTTGGAATCGAAACCGACAAAAATACGTGCAACGTTATCCTTCATGATACCTCCGAAACGGCTGCGCACCTACGGGTCAGCCGACAATTATCTTTCGTCGCGACGCAAATCGCGCTCTGCTCACCCTTGAAGCACATCGGCCGGAGGGTGGTTCGAAACAGGGGCACGGATATCCCGGCCACGCGCTGCAATCTCTAGGAGATGCTTCGCGAACGCAACCCTACTTAAATAAACGGCTGTATTTGTCGAGTGTTTGGGGAAGCATTTTTGGTTTTGTTGCGTAACAAATGGAGAGGCAGCACGGCAGCTGCCCCTTCCCCACCCGGCGCCGGAAGTGCGCTCGCCGGGAATGCTTTAAAAACAGCGTCCTAGACTTTCACGTATTTCCGCCAGTTGTGTTCTTCCCTGAAGCCCAGCACTTCGCGGATCTTGCGATTGGACAAGAGCCCCTCATATTCACCGATTTCGCGTGTGAAGGGCACATTCGGAAAATGCTTCGCGGCAAGTTCGCGCGATGGCGTATTGGCCGAAACCGTATCGTTGGCGGCGTTGAACACCTGGAAGCCGAGGCCGTCCTTTTCGATGCAGAGATGGACGATCTGGCCGAGGTCGCGAGCGTCGATATAGCTCCAGGCGATGCGCTTGCGTATTTCGCTGTTGGCGAAAAACTCGGGAAAACGCTCATATTCGTGGGGCTCGATGACGTTGCCGATGCGCAGCGCATAGACGTCGATGCCGAAACGCTCGGCGAAAGCCCGAGCCGTCTTCTCGTTTACGACCTTGGACAGACCGTAGGAATCCATCGGGTTGACATCATAGTCTTCCTCCAGCGGGAACTGGTGAAAATCGCGATGGCCTTCGGCAAAGCAGACGCCATAGGTCGTCTCGCTGGAAGCGACGATGATCTTCTTGATGCCAAGCTTCGCGGCCGCCTCGATGACATTGTAGGTGCTCATCGTGTTGATGCGGAAGGTCTCGTTGTCCGGTTTGATGAGAATGCGCGGGATGGCGGCGAAATGCACGACGGCGTCGAAAGGCTGGACACCCCTGCCTTGATCGAGATCGGGAAAATCGCGATGCATGGTCAGGACGTTATAGACTTGTCCCGCATCGGTGACATCGGCCTGCAGATTGGTGACGCCGGGGCTGGTCAGCGGCACGAGATCGACATTGTGGACCTCGTAGCCGGCGTTCACCAGCCACGGAACCGCGTGACGCCCTGCCTTGCCGCTGCCGCCCGTGAACAAAATACGTTTCTTCATGAAAATCTCCTCCTTGGAAAATCGAGCGATACATAGGCCCTTGCGCTCATTTCGCAAGACACGGCTTGGTGAGCGGAGGCTCTTCCGGCAAGATAATCTGATCGAGACGGCCATGCATCGGGAACGGCGGACATGATTAAAGGAGAAGGCACGGATGCGGGCAATCACGCTTGTGGAATATGATCCGCAATGGCCTCTTCTCTTCGAACAGAGATGCAAAGCAATCGGCCTGCTCCTTACCCGCCCCGCCGAATTCCATCACATCGGCAGCACCGCCGTCCCGGGACTATGTGCCAAACCCAAGCTCGATATTGACGCCGTCCTTTCTTCCAACGATGCGAGGCTCGACGCTACGCAACGCCTGAAGACACATGGATTTCGCTTCCATGGCGATCTGCACGATGGCGACCGATGGGTCTTTACCAGGGACGATATGCCCTATGGCACGCGGCTTTATCTTTGCCTGCCGGGAAATGCAGTACACCGAGACCGCCTCCTTTTCCGCGATTATCTGCGCGCACATCCCGAATTCGCAGGCGGCTACGCAATATTGAAGCGCCGACTGGCCGAAGAGGCTCATGGCGACTGGGATCATTATACCGGCGGAAAAAGCGATTTCGTTGCGGATATCGTATGCCGTGCGCGGGAAGAACTTACGCTAACAAGCCATATCACCACTCGGTGATGATGAGTTTGAGGCTACCGGAACACCCTGGCATTCGCTTGCGCGATCGCAGTCTTTTCCGAGCCCGAAGCACCTGTCGGAATGATCAGGCTCATGCAACATCTCCCAATGCGAAAAGGCCCCGCTGTTTCCAGCGGGGCCTTCTTATAAAGGGATAATCCGAAGATTACTCGACGATGGAGGCAACGATGCCTGCGCCGACGGTACGGCCGCCTTCGCGGATCGCGAAGCGGAGCTTTTCTTCCATCGCGATCGGAACGATCAGCTCGACGGCAACCGTGACGTTGTCGCCAGGCATAACCATTTCCGTGCCTTCCGGAAGCGTCACGATGCCGGTCACGTCAGTCGTACGGAAGTAGAACTGCGGACGGTAGTTCGTGAAGAACGGCGTATGACGGCCGCCTTCTTCCTTCGTCAGGATGTAGGCTTCTGCCATGAACTTCTTGTGCGGCTTGACGGAACCCGGCTTGCACAGGATCTGGCCACGCTCGACGCCGTCACGGTTCACACCGCGGATCAGCGCGCCGATGTTGTCGCCGGCCTGGCCCTGGTCGAGCAGCTTGCGGAACATTTCAACGCCGGTCACCGTCGTCTTCGACGTCGGACGAATGCCGACGATTTCGACTTCTTCACCAACCTTGACGATACCACGCTCGACGCGGCCCGTCACAACCGTACCACGGCCGGAGATCGAGAACACGTCTTCGATCGGCATCAGGAACGGCTGGTCGATCGGACGCTCAGGCGTCGGGATGTAGGCGTCAACCTGAGCCATCAGCTCGCGGATCGCGTCTTCGCCGATCTTCTTGTCCGAATCTTCAAGAGCAGCAAGCGCCGAACCCTTGACCACCGGGATGTCGTCGCCCGGGAAGTCGTAGGACGACAGAAGTTCGCGAACTTCGAGCTCGACCAGCTCGAGAAGCTCGGCGTCGTCAACCTGGTCGACCTTGTTCAGGAACACGACGATCGCCGGAACGCCAACCTGGCGGGCGAGCAGGATGTGCTCGCGCGTCTGCGGCATCGGGCCGTCAGCGGCAGAGCAAACCAGGATCGCGCCGTCCATCTGGGCGGCACCGGTGATCATGTTCTTGACGTAGTCGGCGTGGCCGGGGCAGTCGACGTGCGCATAGTGGCGGTTCGGCGTCTCGTATTCAACGTGAGCCGTCGAGATCGTGATGCCACGAGCCTTCTCTTCCGGAGCAGCGTCGATTTGGTCATACGCCTTGAACTCGCCGAAGTACTTCGTGATCGCTGCCGTCAACGACGTCTTGCCGTGGTCAACGTGACCGATCGTCCCGATGTTAACGTGCGGCTTATTGCGCTCAAACTTACTCTTTGCCATTTGAATGCTTCCTGTGAACGTAATGAGTGACCCCGGCGAACCGGTTTAGTGCCGCCGTTTAAGGCTTTCATCGCATTTGCGCAAGACTTAATTGCAGGGCCTATTCCCGGCGAAGTCAGAGCGATTGCGCATGATCCGCAGCCTTCGTCATTCCTTCGCCGCGCAAGTGTCGCCAGCCGATCCGGAAAGACATAAAAGCATTTGCCGGTTCAGGCGCTTAGATAGGGGCGCTCTGGAAAGAATTCCAGATGCAAAACCGAACCGAAGCAGCACTCGCCACCAACGAAATACGCCCTCGCCGAAGGGCAAGGGCGCAAAACCATCAAGCAACGGCGAAGCGCGCCACGACTTGCTCTCCGGAGGACGGCAAAGCCCACCAGTCCATCCAGGCTCGATGCCTATCAATCGAGAAGATCGGCGGGCACTTTGCCGCCGTTATCGGCGAGCTTCTTCAAAAGAGCCTTGTGCAGGAACATGTTCATCTTGGCGGAATCGCCGGCATCACCAGTGTAGCCGAGCTCCTGAGCCAGCTCCTTGCGCTCCGAAAGGCTCGCATCCATGCCGAGCGCCTTCATGAGATCGACGATCGAATGCTTCCAATCCAGCTTCTGGCCGCTCTTCTTGACGGCGGCGTCGAGGATCGAGGCGATATCCACTGGAGCGGACGGCGCGCTGGTCGCGGGCGAGGTTGCTGCCGTAGTCGCTGAAGGAGCCGGTGTCGGCGCAGGCGCCGGATTGGTGGTCGCGGCTGTCGTCGACGGCGCCGGAGCTGCCTCGGCAGCCTTTGCCTGCCCCCAGATTGCACCCTTGATCTTGTCGAAGATACCCATTTGCGCTCTCCCGTTTCGGTTGCCAGAGCAATATGTATCGCTCGCGCGAATATAAGCAACCCTTCATGTCAAATATGCAAAGGTGGCACCAGAGCGAGTGCGGACATGAAAAGGGCACAGCCGCATGCAGAGCAACGAACAGGCAAACATAGAGATCGCTCGGCCCGGAAGCTAGATAATCGACGAGCTAACAATTTGAAAAGATTGGAGCGGGTAGCGGGAATCGAACCCGCGTATTCAGCTTGGAAGGCTGCTGCTCTACCATTGAGCTATACCCGCGGGGTCAAGATCCGGTCCGGAATGGTGGAGGGAGTTGGATTTGAACCAACGTAGGCTGAGCCAACGGATTTACAGTCCGTCCCCTTTAACCACTCGGGCATCCCTCCAGTATTCCGACTGGATCTTGCGACCAAGTTGCTAGACCTTGGCGTCGCCGCCGTGATCTGCGCCGCGTATATGACCGGACGATTTCAGTCTGTCAACACAAGGAATTGGCAAAAATGACGAAAAAATTTCAGCCTGTGGGAAAAGCCCGCGGCCGAAAGAGGCTATGCGCCCCGGAAGGCGCTGGTTATAAAGCCGCATGAGCAAAGATAGAACATCCGGCCGCTCCGGCCCTGAAAACACCGCCGACGACAAATCGGCCAAGAACACGCATTACGCCACCCTACGCCGCGCGCATCGCGACGCCAAGCGTGAGCGCGGCGAAATCCCGACACCGGCTCCGCAGAAGCGAAAGCGGGCTGGTGCGGACGATTGGAAGCCGCCGGCGCTCGCGCCCGAGCAGGTCTTTCTCTATGGCCTGCATACGGTCCGCGCCGCGCTTGCCAATCCCGAGCGCCGGAACATCAAGCTGTCGACGACGCAGAATGCGCTGGTGCGGCTGGAAATCGGCCCGGTCGACTCACTCGGCATTCCCGTCGAGATCGTCTCGCCTCAGGATATCGACAAGGTGCTCGGGCCTGAAGCGATCCATCAAGGGGTCATGCTGGAAACCCGCCCCCTGCCCGTGCGTCGCCTCGAGGCATTGAAGGACAGCCCGTTGCTGCTCGTTCTCGATCAGGTGACGGATCCGCACAATGTCGGCGCCATCATGCGCTCGGCCGTGGCCTTCGACGCAGGTGCCGTGATCACGACGCAGCGCCATAGCCCGACCGAATCAGGCGTGCTCGCCAAATCCGCCTCCGGAGCGCTCGAACTCATACCTTATATACAGATCACCAATCTCGCTGATGCGCTCGGCGAACTGCATCGGCTCGGCTTCACGACGATCGGGCTCGATTCGGAAGGGCCGGCGCCGCTGGAAGGCACGTTCAGCGGCGACAAGATCGCGCTTGTGCTCGGCTCGGAGGGCAAGGGGCTGCGTCAGAAGACTCGCGAGACCGTGAATGTACTGGCTCGGCTCGACATGCCCGGCGCCATCAAATCGCTCAATGTCTCGAACGCAGCCGCGATCGCGCTATATGCGACGCGGTCCTATCTCAAATCATAGCGGCGCCTGTGGCGGCCGCGGCATGTCGGGAGAATTTGCCTTGATCCGTGCTTTCGGTCTAGCGGCGGCTTCCGCCGCCCTCGTTCTGACAGTGGCCCAGCCAGTTCCAGCGGCCGACGACGAAGTCGTTCAGGCGCAAACCGGCACATGGCTGGTTGCGCCTGAAAGCGGCGCCAAGGGCTGCCGCCTCACCTTCGGGGCAAACACAGTCCCTGGCGGCCATGAAATCACCGGTGCCGATGCCTGCACGACGCCCCTGCCCGCTCTCGCCAAAGCCCGCGCCTGGAATTTCACGGACGACGGCGCTCTCGCCATTGCCGATGCCGAGGGCAAGCCGTTGATGCGCTTCCAGCAGGAGGAAGGCTCCCCGTGGGAAAGCGAAGGCGGCGACCCTACATGGCTGTTGCCGGCGCTGGGCGATGTCGATCATGTGCCGACCGTCGCAAGCCTTGCCGGCGCGTGGCGCATCCAACGGCCCGACGGAAAGCCGGTCTGCGATATCACGCTGACCACCGACAAGGATCAGGACGGCACCGCCAAAATGTCGCCAGGCGGAGACTGTGCCGCCGAGATCAGCGAGCTCAAGCTTTCACTCTGGGCGGCCGAAGGCTTCGGGCTGGTGATGCTGGGCAGCGATGGTTCCTCCCTTTCCTTCGATATGAAGCCGGACGGCAGTTTCCAGAAGTCCGAGGAGGAGGAAGGCGAACCGCTCCTGCTGGTCCGCAAATAGGCCGGCCGAAGCATTAGAAGCACGCCCACCGCGAGCGCTACATCAAGCGCTTAAGGCTCATCGTACGATCATCGGCGCCGGGTGCCAGGCCGATTGGCGCCAAAGCACCCTCTCGGTAACCGGGCAGCCATCCTGCAGCTTCGCCCAGGAGGTGACATTAAGGTTCATCTCGCATTGCGCCAGGTAACTCCGCCCCCCGACGGTCATACAGGCGACCTCGCCGACCGCATGCTGCTTTCCATCCGTATTTTTGCAGTAGCAGTTTTCACCCGCTAACGCTGACGCGCCCGTGATCGCCGTGATCACGACAAGCGGCAATCCCAAAACGACATGCCGCGATATCTCGCGCATGAACGTATCCTCCCCGCCATTGACGGGATGAAGTGTATGCCGATTTCTGACGTTGTAAATGCATCTGCAATCCCGGGCAGGCAGGCGAATGGATGCATGAAGAAACGGCGCGATTTGATGCGGCTCGCCAAGACCTGTCGGCAGACTCAGTGAACCATAGGGTCCGCGTCGTCAAAGAACGATCTGATGCCGTCGCGCGCGATCGTTGCCAGGAATTCGTCGAACGCCTCGCGGTCGGTCGCGAAGGGCTCTTCCCATTCGATCAGATCTTCTTCCGGCGTAATGACTTCCATCCGCCAGTCGGCATTGGTGCCGGCCGGACGAAAGATATCGACCAAGACGGTCACACCGTCATCGGTGAATTCACCCGAGAGTTCGGAATGCTCTAGCTTGGGCTTCTTAGGCTTGGTCATATGTTTCCAGAGACTTGATATTGTGTTGATGATCTCGCCGACATGCTGAAGGCTTCGGCATCATACATTATTGTGCTGCCGCCGGTTTTTCATACCAGTGATCAACAAGGCATCCAAGTCTTGGAAAAATCTGGTGCCCCCGGCAGGGTTCGAACCCGCGACCCCCTGATTACAAATCAGGTGCTCTACCAACTGAGCTACAAGGGCATATGCGCATGCCAACTAACAGATTTTCAAATCCTGTAAAGGGAAAATCACTCGTTCGGACTTAAAGCTGGGGATCAGCATGTGGCCTCAACGATTTACCAGTCCGACTGAAACGTCTTGTCGCAGAAGGGGAATAACATTACCTAGTATGGCCACTTAAAGGACATTGCATGTCACGCAATCTTCAATCCGTTTGCTTTCTCGCCTCTACCGCGCCCGAGGCTCAGGCGGCGCAGCAGGAACTGATTCGCCTCTATGGCCAGACGCCGCAGGAGAGTGCGGATGTCGTCGTGGCGCTCGGTGGTGACGGCTTCATGCTGCAGACACTGCACAGCACCATGAATTCCGGCAAGTGCGTCTATGGCATGAACCGCGGTTCGATCGGCTTCCTGATGAATGACTATCGAACGGATTGCCTGGCCGAGCGCATAGAGGCGGCCGTCGAAAACGCATTCCATCCGCTGCAGATGACGACGCGCAATGCCGACGGCAGCTCCCGCGTCGCGCTCGCCATCAACGAGGTGTCCTTGTTTCGCCAGTCCTATCAGACGGCGAAACTGAAGGTCGAAATCGACGGTCGGGTCCGTCTGCCGGAGCTGATCTGTGATGGCCTTATGGTAACGACGCCGGCAGGCTCCACGGCCTATAATCTCTCCGCCCATGGCCCTATCCTGCCGCTGGAGGCACCGCTGCTGGCCATGACGCCGGTCAGCGCCTTCCGCCCTCGTCGCTGGCGCGGGGCGCTGCTGCCGAACAAGGTCACGGTCGACATCACCGTGCTCGAAGCGGAAAAGCGCCCGGTCAACGCCGCCGCCGACAATGCCGAGGTCAAGTCCGTTCTCGGCATCCAAATCCGCCAGAGCGAAGATACGACGGCCCGCATTCTTTCGGATCCGGACAGATCGTGGTCGGACCGGATCCTTGCGGAACAGTTTTCGGATTGAAGCTGGAATTTACAACGCGCTTGCCAATAAAAAAGCCCCGACCGGGGCTTTTTTATTGGTTTTATTGGTGCTGGAATGTTCGAACTCACTCGACGTCGTCGACGACCGCATCGGCCGCACCGCTGATGCGATGCGCAAGGGCGGCTTCCATGAATTCGTTGAGATCACCGTCCAGAACGTCGCCGGGCGCGGTACTGGCAACGCCGGTGCGCAGGTCCTTGACCAGCTGGTAGGGTTGCAGGACATAGGAACGGATCTGGTGACCCCAGCCGATATCCGTCTTCGAAGCGGCTTCGGCGTTGGCCGCCTCTTCCCGCTTCATCAATTCCGCCTCGTACATGCGGGCGCGCAGCATGTCCCACGCCTTGGCGCGGTTCTTGTGCTGCGAGCGTTCCTGCTGGCACTGCACGACAATGCCGGTCGGAATATGCGTGATGCGCACGGCCGAATCGGTCGTGTTGACGTGCTGGCCGCCGGCGCCGGACGAGCGATAGGTGTCGATACGGCAATCGCTTTCGTTGATCTCGATCTGGATCGAGTCGTCGACGACCGGGTAGACCCAGATCGACGAGAACGAGGTGTGGCGGCGCGCATTGCTGTCATAGGGCGAGATACGGACAAGGCGATGCACGCCCGATTCGGTCTTCAGCCACCCATAGGCATTGTGGCCCTTGATGAGCAGCGTCGCGGACTTGATGCCGGCTTCTTCGCCGTCATGAACTTCCAGGAGTTCCACCTTGAAGCGCTGACGCTCGGCCCAGCGGGTATACATGCGCAGCAGCATGTTCGCCCAATCCTGGCTCTCGGTACCGCCGGCGCCGGAATGGACTTCGAGATAGGTGTCGTTGGCATCAGCCTCGCCGGAAAGCATGGCTTCCACCTGTCGGCGGGCAGCTTCGGCCTTGAGGGCCTTCAGGGCTTCTTCCGCGTCACGCACGACGTCGTCATCGCCTTCTTCCTCGCCGAGCTCGATCAGCTCGACATTGTCGGCAAGCTGCTGCTCGAGGGCGCGTACGCCGTTGACGCCGTCATCGAGCTGCTGGCGCTCGCGCATCAGCTTCTGCGCTTCGGCGGCGTCATTCCAGAGGGTCGGATCCTCTGCCTTGTTATTCAACCAGTCCAGTCGTCTTATCGCCTGGTCCCAGTCAAAGATGCCTCCTCAGCAGGGTGATAGCCTGCTTGGTTTCATCGACTACTTTCTCGATTTCGGCTCGCATAGTCCCACTTCTTCATTTCACCGCTCGATGCGAACGGCCATCCAATTCAAAGAGTGCTGGTGACATAGATATACATGCCGCTGGTGTAAAGCCCCGCGGCATGACGATCTGACAAATAGGATGGGATCAGAAGAGACCGCCGGCCCCGGACGTAACCGCCTGGTTCGCCTGTGGCGACGTCCTTAGAATTTCCTCCGGCGCCACCTGCGCGGCGGCATCGCCACCACCAATGACCTGGAGGCTCGTTGCCGGGCCGGTACCGGGCTTGAAGGCTTCCATGATGGCATTCGGATCGCCCTGCTGCGCTGCCATGCCGGTCGCGCGATTGACCGCGACCATCGTCATGCCAGCCGGAACCTGGAATTTCTCCGGCGGTTGATCTTTCGTCGCCGCCTGCATGAATTCGTTGAAGACTGGCGCTGCGAGCGCGCCGCCGGTGCCGCCCCGGCCCAGCGTGGTCGGCGTGTCATAGCCGATGTAGAGGCCGGCGACGAGGCTCGGCGTGAAGCCGACGAACCAGGCATCCTTTTCATCGTTGGTGGTGCCGGTCTTGCCGGCGACATCGGTGTTGAGCTTGATCTTGCCGGCGGCCGTACCGCGGATAACGACACCCTGCATCATCGACGTGACCTGATAGGCCGTCATCGGATCGAGCACCTGCTCGCGATTATCGGCGATGACCGGCTCGTCCTGATTCTGCCAGGCATTCACATTGCAATTGTCGCAGACGCGCTCCTCATGCTTGAAGATCGTCTTGCCGTAGCGGTCCTGGATGCGGTCGATCAGTGTCGGCTTGATCTGCTTGCCACCGTTGGCCATGACCGAATAGGCCGAAACCATGCGCAGCACCGTCGTTTCGCCCGCGCCGAGCGACATGGCGAGAACCGGGTTCATATGGTCGTAGATGCCAAAGCGCTCGGCATATTCGGCCACCAGCGGCATGCCCATATCGGCTGCAAGACGGACCGTCATCAGGTTGCGGGAATGCTCGATGGCGAAACGCAGCGTGTGCACGCCGCCACCCTCGCCTTCGTAGTTCGTCGGCTTCCACACATCGCCGTTGCTGAGGGTGATCTGCAGTGGATCGTCAAGAATGACGGATGCCGGCGTATAGCCGTTATCCATCGCGGCGGCGTAGACGAACGGCTTGAACGACGAACCCGGCTGACGCTTGGCCTGGGTCGCGCGGTTGAATTCGGACTGTGCATAGGAGAAGCCGCCGACCATGGCGAGCACGCGGCCGGTATGCGGATCCATGACGACTAGGCCGCCCTGTACCTTCGGCGGCTGGCGCAGGCGATAGCTGCTGGAATCGGCGTTGCCGGTCTTCTGCACGTAAATCACATCGCCGGCGCTCAGCACGCCACTCGGCGATTTCACCGATTTGCCGCCCGCAGACCGGTAGGCCCAGCGCATGTCGGCAGCAGCGATCGTGCCGCGCTTGCGCTCGGGCGAAACCTTACCGGCCGCATCGACGCTCGGCTGCAATCCGATGTCGACACCCTGATCGGAAGCGGAGAGGACAACGGCGACCTGCCACTCCGGCACGTCGCTCAGCGCTGGAACCTTGGCAAGCTCGGCACCCCAATCCTGCGAAGTCGCGATCTGCTTGAGCGGGCCGCGGTAACCGCGGCGCTCGTCATAATCGACCAGACCGTCCTGCAGGGCCTTGCGTGCCTCGAGCTGCATCTGCGGGTCGAGCGACGTGCGGACGGAAAGGCCGCCTTCATAAAGGGTCTTTTCCCCGTATTGATCGATCAGCTGGCGGCGGACTTCTTCGGCGAAATAATCCGAGGCGAAAAGCGACGGGCCGCTCTTCGGCGGCACCACGCCGAGCGGCTGCTTCTTTGCCTCTTCACCGTCGCTCTGGCTGACATAGCCGTTCTCCACCATACGGTCGATCACCCAGTTGCGGCGGGTCAGCGCTGCCTCGGCGCGGCGGAACGGATTGTAGTTGGACGGTCCCTTGGGAAGCGAGGCCAGATAGGCCGATTCGGCAATGGTCAGCTCGTTGACGGATTTGTCGAAATAGGTGAGCGCGGCGCCGGCGATGCCGTAGGAATTCAGGCCGAAATAGATCTCGTTCAGGTAGAGCTCGAGGATCTTGTCCTTGCTGTAGGCCTGTTCGATGCGGAAGGAGAGAATGGCTTCCTTGATCTTGCGGTCAAAGGTCTGGTCGGCGGAAAGCAGGAAGTTCTTGGCGACCTGCTGCGTGATGGTCGATGCGCCGACGAAGCGGCGGCCGGAACCGATGTTCTGCAGGTTCACCACAATGGCGCGCGCCAGACCGCCGACGTCGACGCCGGGGTGATTGTAGAAATTCTTGTCTTCCGCGGACAGGAATGCTGCCTTGACGCGATCGGGAATGGCCTGGATCGGCACGAAAAGCCGGTTCTCCCGCGAATATTCCTTCATCAATGCGCCGTTGCCGGCATGAATGCGTGTCGTCACCGGCGGTGCGTATTTCGCAAGCACCTCATAGTCGGGAAGCTCCTTGGAGACCACGCTCAGATAGATGGCCGCCGCAGCCGCCACACCCAGAAACAGGAGGCAGCCCAGCCCAAAGAAATATCCAATCAGTCTGATCATGTGATACTACCGGTGCTTGTTCTTCATGCGGCATGTGCGCGAGATCATCGCATAACCACGGGCGTTTTGCATGCTCGCGGTGTTAATGCAAGACGGCAATGAAACAAAGCCGTGCTTCACTCGCGAGCGGATGATAGTTCGCTGTAAAGGCGGGAATGTGAGCAAAATAGGGCTCGCCCTCGGTATTCCCAGTTTCATGCAATTCTAATATTTAAAGCTGTGACATGGAAGCCACGGCTGATCATGACATTCGGCCCTGTCAGCCGCCGTTCGCGATGATCGATACGCGATATTTTTTTACTGCATCGGCCAGCCTGTCGGCGACCTTTTGCCGCCAATCGAGATCGAGCAGCAGCTTCTCGTCCTCCTTATTGGAGAGAAAACCGAGTTCCAACAGGATCGAGGGCACATCCGGCGCAGTCAGGACCTGGAAACCGGCGTGGCGGTGCGGATTGTTGATCATGGAGATCTGGCCATCAAAGGAGGACAACACATCCTGTGCCAGCGAGATGGAGAAGGCCTGCGTCTCGCGGCGGGTCAGATCCATCAAGATGTCGTTGACGGCAGCCGGCTGTGCCTGAGCGTCGGTCCCGGCGATCTGATCGGACTTGTTTTCACGGTCGGCGACCTCGCCGGCAAGCCGGTCCGATGCTTTGTCCGAGATCGTATAGACGGTCGCTCCGCGGATATCCTTCTGCTTCAGCGTATCGGCATGCAGCGAAATGAAAAGCGAGGCGCGATTCTGGCGCGCGATGGTCACCCGCTCCGACAACGATAAATATTGGTCCTTGTCACGCGTGAGAAAGGCCTTGATGCCGGGCTGGGCATTCAGCTTGTCGGCAAACATCTTCGCGAAGGCAAGCGTAATGTCCTTTTCCTGCGTGACGCCGTCGGTGCCCGTCGCGCCCGCATCGATACCGCCATGACCGGCGTCAACGGCGACGAGGAAAATATTCGGATCGGCCTTCTGCGTCGGCTCGACGGGACCGACGTCCCGGGCGGTATCGTCGCTCGTCCAGCTCTGCTTCTTCACCAGTTCGGCAAATTGCTCGGCGGGCACCATCTCGGCATCGAGCACAAGCCGCTGCCCCTTGCCCCCCTCATCGGTCTGCACCTTGGCCATGACCAGCTTTACCGGCTTTTTTGCAGTCAGCACGATGCGGGCGCTGTCCGCATCCATCGTACCATAGCGGATATCCTTGAAGAGGCCGGTCGGCTTGAGATCCGCGGCCGGGAAGCCGAATGCCGTCGCCGGCAGATCGACCACCACGCGGGCGGGATTGTCGAGATAATGAACCGTGAAGGCCGGCTCCCGATCCATATCGAGGACGATACGCGTGCGGGCATCGTCACCGGCTATGCGCGCGCCGTAGGCGAGCAACGGGCCATCCGCCGCCATGACAGGCGCAAATGCCGAAAACACGATAAGAATCACAAGGGCAAGGGCCGCTGCCGCAAATCGCAAAGCCCTCACGCCAATCTCCGCCACATGCCGCAATCCCTTTACCAAGTGTCCAACGCGCCCCATATTGGTTTCAGCGTTGTTTTTGAAGGCCCCAATAGCGGGAACCAGGTCTGACGTGATGGCCGCACCGATGATGCGCCGGGAAACGAATCGTTGATCGCCGCTTCCCGCGTTCTCATCATCCGACGAATCCATCAATATTATGGCATACTTGGCTTTCCCCTTGCTATTGTGACAGATAAAACATACAACGCATATTAGGGTAGAAGTGTTGACGGGATAGAGTCGCCGCAAAGGCAGCCGCCTCGAGTACCAGGCGCCATAAGCGGCAGTCATCCGCCGTCTGCAGTACTTCCGCTCCAAACAGTGGATATCTGAATTTCCGGTTTCAAACGGGAAGTTCATCGGTGGAGAGCCACCAAACGCTCTTTAGAGAGCACATTCATCGGGCCCCGCTTTGTGGGTCTAAGGCATAGTCGATCTCGCTTGGTTACGGATGTCACCGCAGCAGCTTTTTCAAAAAGTGAACAGACCCCAGGGAAGTAATGCCCCGGCCGCCGTCTGGATGCTGTCATCTCCGAACCACTTGCGACTTTCATTATCCGGTGCAGCAACGGCGGATCATATCCGGCTTGTCCCAGTGACAAGCAGGTCCCCATCCGGTTGCCTGCGCCGAGGAGCACAGCTTTCATGGCAGACAAAATGCTTATCGATGCGTCTCACGAGGAAGAGACGCGCGTCGTTGTCGTTCGCGGGAACCGCATAGAAGAATTTGACTTCGAGTCTCAGCACAAGAAGCAAATCCGCGGCAACATCTATCTTGCAAAAGTAACGAGGGTCGAACCTTCGCTTCAGGCCGCTTTCGTTGACTATGGCGGCAACAGGCACGGCTTCCTGGCCTTTGCCGAAATCCATCCCGACTACTATCAGATCCCCCTCGCCGATCGTCAGGCGCTTCTGAAGGCCGAGGCCGAGGAGCATCGCCGGGATGATGACGTCGAGCACGTCGAAACGGCGCTCGACCTTTCAAAGCAGGAACAGCCCGATATCGGCATCGTTCCCAAGGCGAATGAAGAAGCCGAAGTACCGGCCGCGATCGCGGAAGAAGCCTCCGCTCCGGAGGCAGCCGCGCCCGCCGAGGAAGCAATTCCGGCCAAGAAGGCCAAGCCGCGCCGCAGCCGCAAGAAGGCGGCAGCGGAAGCCCCCGCCGAAGAGACCGCCGCCCCGGAAGCGACGGCAGCCGTCGATGCGCCGAGCGAGGACGAGGACGGTCCGTCTGGCGAAATGGCTGCCATGGTCGAAACCGATTCGATTTCTGAAGACGTCCGCTCCTCCAAGCGCCGCCATGACGACGACGACGATGACGATCACGACCATGAAGAGGAAGTGATCGAATCCGTCGGTGCCGAAGATGCGATGGAAGAGGTTCCCGATCGTGCCCAGCGCAAGCCGCGCAAGCAGTATCGTATCCAGGAAGTCATCAAGCGCCGCCAGATCCTGCTAGTGCAGGTCGCCAAGGAAGAGCGCGGCAACAAGGGTGCGGCGCTCACCACCTATCTCTCGCTTGCGGGCCGCTACTCGGTTCTGATGCCGAACACGGCGCGTGGCGGCGGCATTTCCCGCAAGATCACCAATCCGCAGGACCGCAAGCGCCTGAAGGAAATCGCCAAGATGCTCGAAGTGCCGCAGGGCATGGGCGTCATCCTGCGCACGGCCGGCGCCAACCGCACCAAGGTCGAGGTCAAGCGCGATTTCGAATATCTGATGCGCCTGTGGGAAAACGTCCGCACGCTGACGCTCGCCTCGACCGCGCCTTGCCTCGTCTATGAAGAAGGCAGCCTGATCAAGCGCTCGATCCGCGACCTTTACAACAAGGATATCAGCGAGATCATCGTTGCCGGCGAAGAAGGCTATCGTGAAGCGAAAGACTTCATGAAGATGCTGATGCCGAGCCATGCCAAGGTGGTCCAGCCCTATCGCGACATCCACCCGATCTTCTCGCGCTCCGGCATCGAGGCGCAGCTCGACCGCATGCTGCAGCCGCAGGTGACGCTGCGTTCCGGCGGCTATCTGATCATGAACCAGACGGAAGCGCTGGTTTCGATCGACGTCAACTCCGGCCGCTCGACCCGCGAACATTCGATCGAAGACACGGCGCTTCAGACCAACCTGGAAGCTGCAGAGGAAATTGCCCGTCAGCTCCGCCTGCGCGACCTTGCCGGCCTGATCGTCATCGACTTCATCGACATGGAAGAGAAGCGCAACAACCGCGCCGTCGAGAAGAAGCTGAAGGAATGCTTGAAGAACGACCGGGCCCGCATCCAGGTGGGACGCATCTCGCATTTCGGCCTCTTGGAGATGTCGCGTCAGCGCATCCGCGCCTCGGTTCTGGAAAGCACGACGCAGATCTGCTCGCATTGCGGCGGCACCGGTCACGTTCGCTCGCAGTCTTCCGTTGCCCTGCACGTTCTGCGTGGCATCGAGGAATATCTGCTCAAGAACACGACACATGACATCACCGTGCGCACGACGCCGGACATTGCGCTCTATCTGCTCAACCACAAGCGCCAGACGATCATCGATTATGAAAGCCGCTTCGGCGTCGCGATCGTCATCGATGCCGACAATGCCGTTGGCACGCAGCATTTCGCGATCGATCGCGGCGAGCCGGTCGCCAATCCGGTGAAGATCGAAAGCCTGTTCAACTTCGCAGCCATCCCGGACGATGATGACGACGATGTCGTCATCGAAGCCGAGGAGGACGAGGACGAAGAACTGGAAGAAAAGGCGGCGACCATCACCGAACAGCCCGCCCGCGCCGAAGGCAATGAAAATGGCCGCAAGCGCAAGCGTCGCCGCCGTCGTCGTGGTCGCGGCAACGATGCCCAGGCAGCATCGGCTTCCGAGGACACCTCTGCGGCCGCTACCGCCGAGGACGCTGACAGCGAAGACGACGACGAAGGTGATGCCGGCGCCGAGAACGCCGCATCCGCCGACAATGAAGACGATGCACAGCAGAAGCGCAAGCGCCGCCGGCGCGGCAAGCGCGGTGGTCGTCGCAACCGCGAAAACCAGGGTGGCGAACAGAGCGAAGGCAGCGCGTCGGAAACCGATGAAGCCTTCGAAGCCGATGCAGCAGCCGACGGCGATGACAGCGAAGAAGAGGCAAGCGTCACGGTGGCGGAAATCGCCGTTGCCGAGGGCGAGGCCGCTGTCGAGGCTCAGCCGGCCATGGCAGCCGTCGAGACGGCGGCGACCGTCACCGAGGATGTGAAGCCCGCCAAGGGACGCGGCCGCCGGAAGGCAAAGGCTGCCGAGGCATCGCCAGTCGAGACGCCTGTTGTCGAAGAGGCAGCCGCGATCGAGGGCGAAACCGAAGCGGTAGCCGAAATTGCCACGGCTCTCGACAATGCAGCCACACCCGAGGCTATCGAGGACGAAGCCAAACCGGCGCGCGCCAACCGCGAATCCAATGTTTCCTCGTCCGCTCCGGTGGTAACCTCCACCCGTGCCAATGAAGGGGGCGATGGCGAAGGTGAGCCGACCAAGCCGAAGAAGGCTGGCTGGTGGCAGCGCCGCGGATTCTTTTAAGAAGACCGATCTGCAATGAAATAAAAAAATCCGGCCGTGGTGACGCGGCCGGATTTTTTGTTTCCCAAGCGCAAAGGCGGCCGGTCACGTGCCAGCGCACGTCTCCGCAACTTGCGGCAGCGCTTTCGCAAGCCCGCACAAATTATTGATTCCGGACTCTATTTCAGCCAGGCGGCCATGCGTTCGGTCGCCTCTTCGATTTCGGCATTCGAGCCGGCATAGGAGATCCGCATTGCGCGATGTCCTTCCACGGGATCGAAGTCGAGGCCGGGCGTGGCAGCGACATTGATTTCCGCCAGCATCTTTCGGGCAAAGGCCATGCTGTCGTTTGTGAAACGGCTGACGTCGACATAGGCGTAGAAGGCGCCATCCATCGGCGAGGCAATGCGGAAGCCGATTTCTGGAAGCCGACGCATGAGGAAATCGCGGTTGCGGCCATAGCTTTCACGATAGACATCGAGCTCGGCGCCTGCGCCGAGTGCCGCCTCGGCGGCGATCTGCGACAATTCCGGCGCAGAAATGTAGAGGCTCTGAGCCACGCGCTCTGTGGGCCGCACCAGCCGTTCCGGCAGAACCATCCAGCCGATGCGCCAGCCGGTCATGCAATAATATTTCGAGAAGGAATTGATGACGATCGCCTCGTCTGTCAGTTCCAGCGCACTCGTCTCCTCGCCGACGAAGGTCAGCCCGTGATAGATCTCGTCGGAGATGAAGGCGATGGAACGGTCGGCGCAATAATCAGCCAGCGCCTTCAGCGCCGCCCTGCCCGTCACCGTGCCTGTGGGATTGGCGGGGCTTGCCAGCAGTACCCCCTTCAAGCACTTACCGCTTGCCACCTGTGCCGCTTCCAAGCTCTCGGATGTCAGCGTAAACTGCGTTTCCTCGGTGACCGGTACCTCGACGACATCGAGGCCAAGTGCGGCAAGGATATTGCGATAGGCCGGATAGCCCGGCCGGGCGATGGCGACACTATCGCCGGCATCGAATAACGTCAGGAAGGCAAGATTGAAGCCGGCCGACGATCCGGTGGTGATGGCAATCCGCTTCGGATCGATGCTCAAGCCATGGCGAGCCTGATAATGGGCGGAAAGCGCCTGCCGCAGGGCAAGCGTCCCCAGCGCATCCGTATAGCCGATGCGGCCATGGCCTAGGGCTGCGCGTGCTGCCTCCAACGCAGCCTGTGGAGCTGGATGCGAGGGCTGCCCGACCGCCATGGAAATGACCGGGTGCCCGGCCTGACGGCGTCGCGTCGCCTCCGCCAGCACATCCATGGCATGGAAAGGTTCGACATCGCTGCGCTTGGATAGGGAAAACACGGTCAATTCTCTCTCGGATCGGATCGGCAAGCGACATTTGCCGCAATATCGGCTCGTTCACAATCCTGCGATTGCGGCTTTGTCGTGAAAATTCCTGTTTCTGGAAATAAGGACGCACCGTAAATTGTCGATGCATATTTGCGGATGCCGACCCGACGATGCTATGGCGCATTCAAGAATGACGTCTCCGCTCAGATCCAAACGAGGACCCAATGACCTTTTCTCTCAAAAGCCTGCTGACGGTTTCGGCGATTGCCCTGACAGCGTCCTTCGCCACAATCCAGCCGGCCGCCGCGCTGGATGACCAGCAGAAGAAGGAAATCGGGGATTTCATCAAGGAATATCTCGTCGAGCATCCGGAAGTTCTGCTGGATGCCCAGGCGGCGCTCGAGAAGAAGCAGGACGAAGCCCGTATCGCCCAATCATCCCAGGTGATCGACCAGAACAAGGACGCGATCTTCAATTCCAAGGACGATGTGGCCATCGGCAATCCGAAGGGCAACATCACCGTCGTGGAATTCTTCGACTATAATTGCACCTACTGCCGGCATGCGCTCGGCGATATGGACACGCTGCTGAAGCAGGACAAGGATGTGCGTTTCGTTCTCAAGGAATTCCCGATCCTCGGCCAGGATTCGGTTGCCGCTTCCCGTGTCTCCAGCGCTTTCCGCCTGCTTGCACCTGAAAAATACGAGCAATTCCATCGTAAGCTGCTGGGCAGCGACGGGCGCGCCTCCGAAGACGCCGCCATCGAGGTCGCCACTTCGCTCGGCATCAGCGAATCCGCCATTCGCACTGAAATGGCAAAGGCGCCGAACACCGATATGATCAAAGCAACCTATCAACTTGCCTCCGATCTCAACGTGACAGGCACGCCCGCCTATGTGATCGGCAACGAGATGATTTCCGGCGCAATCGGTCTCGACGCCATCAAGCAGAAGATCGCCAACGTCCGCAGCTGCGGAAAAACCAGCTGCTGACCGGCGAGAACCATCCTTGCGACGGCAAAGCAAATAGCCGTCCGCATTTTGGCAGCTGCGAAATGGCGCCGCGGCTCGACGCGGCGCAAAAATGCCAAAATCGCGGCGTTTCCACACCTAGAGGCATGCAACCTTCGCTCCGGGGCTTTCCTACAGGGCCTCGGGAGTCTATAGGTTGCGCTGCACTTTGACGGAACATCTAATGGCGCAAACAATTTTTGTCCTCAACGGACCCAATTTGAATGCCTTGGGCAAGCGCGAGCCGGGCATCTATGGCGGCAAGACGCTGAAGGATATCGGAGCCGACTGCAAGTCTGCAGGCGAAAGCCTGGGCTTCATTGTCGATTTCCGGCAAAGCAATCATGAAGGCGTGCTGGTCGACTGGATGCATGAAGCGGACGACAAGGCTGCTGGTATCGCGATCAATCCCGGCGCCTATGGTCATACGTCGATCGCGCTGCACGATGCGATCCGCGCCATTTCCATTCCCGTGGTGGAGGTGCATATCTCCAATATCCACGCACGCGAAGAATTCCGGCACAAATCGATGATCGCGCCCGCTGCAAAGGGCATGATCTGTGGTTTCGGACCTTATGGCTACATCCTGGCGCTTCATGCGCTTAAATCCATCACCCAATAACAAAAATACAGGGCAAGAAATCCAATGGCTGAAAAGAAATCGGGTATCGACCAGGCGCTGATTCGCGATCTCGCCAACATTCTCAACGACACCGATCTGACCGAGATTGAAGTCGAGCAGGAAGATCTGCGCATCCGCGTATCGCGTGCCGGCACGACCCAATATGTTCAGGCGCCAATCGCCGCTCCCGCCGCCTATGCCGCTCCGGCTGCAGCAGCTGCTGCAGCCCCGGCCGCCGCGGCGCCTGCAGGCAAGACCCGCAATCCCGACAACGTCGTCAGCGCACCGATGGTCGGTACCGCCTATCTGGCGCCGGCGCCGGGCGCGGCCGCTTTCATCCAGGCCGGCTCGGTCGTGAAGGAAGGCCAGACGCTGCTCATCATCGAAGCCATGAAGACGATGAACCAGATCCCTGCGCCAAAGTCCGGTACCGTGACCGAGATCCTCGTTCAGGACGGACGTCCGGTCGAGTACGGCGAAGCCCTGGTCGTCATAGAGTAAGTCCATGCCCATGATTTCGAAGATTCTCATAGCCAATCGCGGAGAGATCGCCCTGCGGGTGCTGCGCGCCTGCAAGGAACTCGGCATCGCGAGCGTTGCGGTGCATTCCACCGCCGATGCGGACGCGATGCATGTGCGGCTTGCGGATGAGAGCGTTTGCATAGGCCCGCCGCCATCGCGCGAAAGCTATCTCAACATCCACCAGATCGTCGCCGCCTGCGAGATCACCGGCGCGGACGCCGTGCATCCCGGTTATGGATTCCTTTCGGAAAATGCCAAGTTCGCCGATATTCTCGAGGCGCATGGCATCACCTTCATCGGTCCGACGGCGGAGCATATCCGCCTCATGGGCGACAAGATCACTGCCAAGGCCACCGCGCAGCAGCTCGGCATTCCGGTCGTTCCCGGTTCCGACGGCGAGGTGAAGACCGAAGCGGACGCGCTGAAGACGGCGCGCGAGATCGGCTATCCGGTGCTCATCAAGGCAACCGCCGGCGGCGGCGGCCGCGGTATGAAGGTCGCCCGTACGGAAGAAGACTTGATCGAAGCCTGGACGACGGCACGCACCGAAGCGGGCGCCGCCTTCGGTAATGATTCCGTTTATATGGAAAAGTACCTCGGCAAGCCGCGCCATATCGAAATCCAGGTTTTCGGCGACGGCGAAGGCAACGCGGTCCATCTCGGCGAACGCGACTGCTCGCTGCAGCGCCGCCACCAGAAGGTCTGGGAAGAAGCCAATTCCCCGGCGCTCAACGTCGAGCAGCGCATGAAGATCGGCAAGATCTGCGCCGACGCGATGAAGAAGCTGAAGTATCGTGGTGCCGGTACCATCGAGTTTCTCTACGAGAACGGCGAGTTCTATTTCATCGAAATGAACACCCGCCTGCAGGTGGAGCATCCGGTGACGGAAGCCATTACCGGCATCGACCTCGTACACGAGCAGATCCGCGTCGCCTCCGGCGGCGGTCTCTCGGTGACGCAGGATGACGTGCATTTCCAAGGCCATGCCATCGAATGCCGCATCAATGCCGAAGACGCCCGCAGCTTCATCCCCTCACCCGGCACGATCACGCATTTTCATGCGCCCGGTGGCCTCGGCGTGCGTATCGATTCCGGCGCCTACCAAGGCTACAGGATCCCCCCATACTACGACAGCCTGATCGGCAAGCTGATCGTGCATGGACGCACCCGCGTCGAATGCATGATGCGCCTGCGCCGCGCGCTTGACGAATTCGTGGTGGACGGCATCAAAACCACTCTGCCGCTCTTCCAGGATCTGGTTTCCAACCAGGATATCGCCAACGGCGATTACGATATCCACTGGCTGGAAAACTACCTGGCAAAAACATCGGCCTAACCTGTGCCCGGAGCGCGCGGCAAACATCCCGGCGTTACCCCGGAAATCTTGTTGCGCGCCTATTCCATCGGGCTTTTCCCGATGGCCGAATCGGCAGACGACCCGGAAATCTTCTGGGTCGAGCCGGAATTGCGGGGCATCATCCCTCTCGATACGTTTCACGTCTCCAAGAGCCTCGCCAAGAAAATCCGTCAACATCCCTTCGACATTCGTTTCGACACCGATTTTGAGGCCGTCATCGCGGCTTGCGGCGAGCAGACGAGTGATCGCCCCAGCACATGGATCAACGAGACGATCCGCTCGCTCTACGCCACCCTGCACCATATCGGTCATGCCCATTCGGTAGAGGCTTGGGAAGGCGACAGGCTGGTCGGCGGTCTCTATGGCGTTTCACTGGGGTCGGCTTTCTTTGGCGAAAGCATGTTCTCCCGCCGCACGGATGCTTCAAAGATCTGTCTCGTCTATCTGGTGGAGCGCCTGCGCGAACGCGGCTTCACCCTGCTCGACACACAATTCACCACCGAGCACCTGAAGACATTCGGTGCCATCGACGTGCCGAAGGATGCCTATGCAAAAATGCTGGAGGAGGCGATGGAATCACCCAATCTCAGCTTTTCCGACGATCAGGCATAAACACCGGAAACCCTGGCGTCATCGAACTCACACCACTTCAAATTCCGGTTGCGGTCTGCTATCCCTCCTAGCGAAGAGCGTTGGTGCATAGAGGTTCCACTTTGCCGTCGTAAATACCGGTCTCATCCAGATCACCCAGTGCATCGGAGCGGCAAGACGCCGCTCGCTGCATGTTCATGTCCATCGGGTGATGGCCTGAGACCGGTTTGGCATTGTCAAAACGCGCCTGCGCAGCCACCGCTGTCTCAGCTCTTCAGCCGTCCCGCAATATCGCCATACCGTGCCCTGACGGGCTTGTCTCACCGCCAGCTTGGTGGACTTCCAGACGGAAGACCAAGACGGTATGTGCAATATTCTTCAGGTCCGTTGGACCATTTCTCCTCGAACTTCGCCTCAGCCATGGATCGCCTGCAGCGGCTGCGGAGCTCCGAGACCCTTCAGATCGAGCGGCAAGATCAGGCTCAATGCCAATGGCAAAAGGCTTGATGCCTGGCTGGTCTATAAATGCATCGATTGCGACAAGACCTGGAACCGGACGCTTTTCGAGCGCCGCACCGTTCACGATCTCGGCCCCTCCACGCTCGAGGCACTGCAGCGCAGCGATCTTCAGTGGGTCCGGACGCAGGAATTCGATCTCGACGGGCTGAAGCGGAAAGCCAAGCGCATCGAGGAGCCGCCGGATGCGGCCATCCGGAAAGAGATGGTGCAAGAGGCAAGTAATTGGGTGCTGTTGGAAATCGAGATATCAGCCGAGTTTCCGGTGAACCTTCGCCTCGATCGGTTGCTGGCCGCGGAACTGGCAATCTCGCGATCACGGCTCCAGGCTCTCTACGATAGAGGCAGATTGAAAGCCGATCCGGAGCGCAGCGATTTCCTGCGGCACAGGCCGAAAGACGGCATGCGGATCACCCTCGACCTGTCAGAGGCCGTAGATCGCCAAGCAATAGGCGACGCGGCGACCAATCCGGAACGAGGCTAAAACTTTGCCCGCAGAAGCCTTGCTTCTGCGGGCTATGCAAATCTGCTGCGTATATCGAGCGGCTTACTTCGCACCGGCGGTGTCCGGCGGCGGAACGTCGGACTTCTGCTTGCACTCTTTCAGCCAGACGTCATAGATCGGGTGCTCGACGGCGTTGAGGCCTGGGCTGTCGGCAAACATCCAGCCGGTGAAAATGCGACGGATGCGGCGATCGAGGGTGATCTCGTCCACCTCGACGAAACCGTCCACCTTCTGCTGCTCGGTTTCGTCCCGCGAATAACAGGCGCGCGGCGTCACCTGCAGCGCGCCGAACTGCACGGTCTCGTTGATATAGACATCGAAGGTCGTGATGCGGCCGGTGATCTTGTCGAGCCCGGAAAACACGGCGACGGGATTGGTGATGCGGGCGGCCTCAGCGGTGGGGGCTGCCATGATGCCGACGAAGAGAGCAGCACCCATTACAGCCACTGCACGCAAAGAAGCGCTCCGCGTGAAAACCATCATATCCGCCAATCTCCGCTTGGTCTCGGTCAAGGCGCCGAGCATGAGCCGGCATATGTCGCGCCTAAAGCCCAATTGTGGCCAAAGGACGAGCCGGCTTCTCCGCTCAGTTGCCCGGGGTCCAGGCGTCGTAATCGCCGGTCACACGCGGACGCTCGCCGGCAACGGCGAGAGAGCCCGGCGGACGGTATGCCTGCGGCGAGCCAGTCGGATTGGCGCGGTGCTCCTTCTGCCAGTCCTTGGCGACGTAGTTTTCCTTGGTCGGCGGAACGTCGGTACGATGATGCATCCAGCCGTGCCAGCCCGGCGGAATGGCCGAAGCTTCGGCATAGCCCTTGTAGATCACCCAGCGCTTCGGAAGGCCGTAGGAGGACATGCCACCTTCGTAATAGACGTTGCCGAACTCATCCTCGCCGACACGCTTGCCAAACCGCCAGGTCGCAAACCGCGTACCCAAAGTCTGACTGTTCCACCAGGTGAAGGTCTGTACGATGAAATTCCACATGTCTTTTCCTCGATACCCGCTGAGGGGCGAGCGATACCAGAATTCGATAGTTTGCTTATGCCGCCCCTGAACCGGCTTGTCCAGTGATTCCAGCGGGCAAGAGGCTTCATTTCAATAGCATCTTGAAGCCCAGATGCGTCGGCTTGAAACCCAGTCTCTCATAGAAGCGGTGCGCGTCCTTGCGGGCATTATTCGACGTCAGCTGAATCATCCGCATACCGCGGCTTTTTGCCTCGTCGATGCAGAAATTGATCATAGCGGCGCCAATCCCCTGCCCGCGCATATCGGCTCGCGTCTGCACCGCTTCGATGATCATGGCAGAACCGCCCCGCCCGGTCAGCGTCGTCGTGATCATCGCCTGGAACGTCCCGACCACTTCTCCGGCGAGTTCGGCGACATACAGCGTCTGATCCGGCGATGCCGCGATAGTGCGAAACGCACGGAGATAATCGTCATAGGCAGAGGGATCGGTCGTATCGCCGTGGCCGCCCACCGCATCGGCGGCGAAGAGGCCGATCAGCGCGCGAAGGTCGGCTTCCTTCGCTTCGCGGATCATCGGGCGGACGTCTTGCATAAACGGTCTCGTCTATTCTTTCAGTGGGCCGCCAATGGCTTCTCGAATATCAGCGCCGGAATGCCCGACTGCCCGTTGCCGCAGTTTTCGGTGCGGCCAACATCGACAAAGCCATGCGCCTTGTAGAAGGCGATGGCCGCCTCGTTCTGCGGATCGACCTCGAGGCGCATGATCTCGGCGTCCGGGAAGCAGGTCTCCAGCTCAGCGAAAATATCGCGGCCGATACCCTCGCGCTGATGCTTTGGGCTGACATAGAGCATGTGAAGCATGACGGTTTTCGTCATCTCTTTGGACATGGCGGCATAGCCCATGCCGCCGATCGTCTTCCCGTCATCGGCCACCAAAAATTCGGAATTCTTGTTCGCCAGCCGCGCCTTCAATGAAGCCGTCGAATGCCAGGAGGCATGCAGCTCACTGACCTTTTCCGGACCGTAGATCCGGTCATAGGTCGCATGCCAGGTCTCGCCGAGCAGAGCGCGGACCTTTTCCAGGTCCTGCTCGCTGGCGGTGCGGACGAAGAACATCGGCTATTCCTCTTCGATGCCGAGCTTGGCCTTGACCAGCGCCTGCACGGCCTGCGGGTTGGCCTTGCCGCCAGTCGACTTCATCACCTGGCCGACGAACCAGCCGGCAAGCGTCGGCTTTGCCTTGACCTTGGCGACTTGATCCGGGTTCGCGGCGATGATCTCGTCGACAGCCTTTTCGATCGCGCCGGTATCGGTGACCTGCTTCATGCCGCGTGCCTCGACGATCTCGGCGGGATCGCCGCCTTCGTTGAGCACGATTTCGAACAGATCCTTGGCGATCTTGCCGGAGATGGTTTCGGCCTTGATCAGATCGATGATCGTGCCGAGCTGGGCGGGCGAAACCGGAGTCTCTTCAATGTCTTTGCCGGTTCTGTTCAGAGCGCCCAGCAGGTCGTTGATGACCCAGTTGGCAGCCATCTTGCCATCGCGGCCGGCGGCAACGGCCTCGAAATAATCGGCGATCGCCTTTTCCGAAACCAGAACTGATGCGTCGTAGATCGAAAGGCCGAGTTCGCGGACGAAACGCTCCTTCTTGTCGTCGGGCAGCTCCGGCAGATGCTCGGCAAGCTCCGTAACGAAGGCATCGTCGAATTCGAGCGGCAGCAGATCCGGATCGGGGAAGTAGCGGTAGTCATGCGCATCTTCCTTGGTGCGCAGGGACCGCGTCTCGCCCTTGTTCGGATCGAACAGGCGGGTTTCCTGGTCGATCGCACCGCCATCCTCCAGAATGCCGATCTGACGGCGCGCTTCATATTCGATCGCCTGGCCGATGAAGCGGATGGAGTTGACGTTCTTGATTTCGCAGCGCGTGCCGAATTCGCCGCCCGGACGGCGCACCGAGACGTTGACGTCGGCGCGCATGGAGCCTTCGTCCATGTTGCCGTCGCAGGTGCCGAGATAGCGCACGATCGAGCGCAGCTTCGTCATATAGGCCTTCGCCTCGTCGGCCGAGCGGATATCCGGCTTGGAGACGATTTCCATCAGCGCGACGCCGGAG
The DNA here is from genome assembly GCF_014193575.1 of Rhizobium sp. BK289. NCBI lineage: Bacteria > Pseudomonadati > Pseudomonadota > Alphaproteobacteria > Hyphomicrobiales > Rhizobiaceae > Rhizobium > Rhizobium sp. BK289. The sequence continues at coordinate 83,813 of NZ_JACHZO010000017.1, read as the reverse complement.
CGGTTCAGATCGACATAGGACATGGTGGCGTGCTGATCGTGCATCGACTTGCCGGCATCCTGCTCGAGGTGCAGGCGTTCGATGCCGATCTCGATATCCTCGAACTGGCCCTGACGGTCCGGACCGAGCGAGATGACGATCTTGCCCTCGCCGATGATCGGATCCTTGAACTGCGAGATCTGATAGCCCTGCGGCAGATCGGGATAGAAATAGTTCTTGCGATCGAAGATCGAACGCTTGTTGATCTGCGCCTTCAGGCCAAGGCCGGTGCGCACGGCCTGCTTGACGCATTCCTCGTTGATGACGGGCAGCATGCCGGGCATGGCTGCATCGACGAGCGACACATTGGAATTCTGAGGCTTGCCGAACTCCGTAGAGGCGCCGGAGAAGAGCTTGGACTTGCTCAGCACCTGGGCGTGGACTTCCATCCCGATAACGACTTCCCAGTCACCGGTGGCACCGGGAATGAAGCGTTTCGGATCTGGCGTACGGACGTCGACAATGGTCATGGGAAGCTCTTGTATAATGCTGTTTTCTGCTTTGGTGAGGTAGAGCAATTGGCGAGGCGGCGCAAGGCTTTCGGCGTCGGCGGCGTGCTATATGACCGGTCCGTAGACGCCGTCGCTCTCCTCGACCAGCGATTTCGAAAGCCCGACTGTGGGAACATCGCTATCGAGCTTCGGGGAATAGACGATCGACAGCCAGCGGATCTCATAGCCGCGCGCCCTGAAGAAGGCGATGGCGTCGGTATTTCCCGCATGGCTCTGCAGAGAGACCTTTTCCAACCCCTGCTCGCGCACATCCTGCTCAATCCGCGCAAGCAAAGCCGAGCCGAGGCCGCGCCGCGCGAAATCGGGATCGATCCAGAAATCGGAGATCGCCTCGTCGAGCGCTTCGCGCGCCGCCCATCCCACAGCCTCGCCGTTCAACTCGATAACGGTGATCGTCAGCCATAGATTGCTGGTGAAATTGGTAAAGGCTTCGCTTGCACCTTCCAGCAGTTCACCCGTGCCGCCGATCGCGCTCATCGCCTTCTGCCAGGAGCGCAGGCCAATGCTTGCCAGCACCGCCGTTTCACCTTCATGGGCATTGCGAATGTTGATCATCGAGCCCCCGTCGTTTGAAAACAGTAAAGCATCGGCCAGAGGCTTTTGCCAGCGGCGAGATTCGCTGCCACGCCTGGCGGCGGAAAGACACCTTCCGAGTTGAACTTGACCTCAAGGCGCAACCTGCTTTAGACAGGGTGCATCAACGGAGTTTTGATGTCTAACTTTTGTCAGTCCCGGTAAAGGCCCCGCTCGCAAGTCTTCTTGCGTGCCGGGCCTGAAAAACGAAGCCCCGACTTCCCTAAGGGAAGGCTCGGATCGTTTTTGTGCGCCGTTTGGCGCTATACGGATTCTGACAACAATGGACATTTCCCGCGCCGAACAGCGCATTCTCCACCTGCTCGCCCAGGGCGGGCGCATCGAAATCGAACGCAGCGACAACAAGAAGATCGAGACCGTCTACTGCTTTACGCGAGACGGCTGGATCTATCCCGATTTCGGCATCGACCTCTTTCGCCGGCTGAAGCGCCTCAAGGCCATCAAATCCAAGGACGGCCATCCCTATCGCATCAGCGAAAGGGGATTGCGGCTGGTGAGGGCGCAGCTGAACAATCGATAGAACAAGCCCGAGAGCCGCCCCCTGTTGGGCGGCTCTCGCCGATCGATGTGAGGCGCGGCGATCAGAACGTCCTGATGATGTCACTCACGTGGTCGCCCCGACGATCGCTTTCCTGCTGCACCGCATCGCGCCTTTCATTCATCGAGGCGATTTGATCCTCGCTGTCAGCCAGAGCCTTCAAATAGCGCTTCTTCAAATCGCCGTTGTCAGGCACGGCGCCGAGATTGCGCCTTATCCGCTCCTGCTCATTGACGGTTTTCTCGATTTCGCTATCGAGGCTCGCCAGTTCGTTCTGGATCGCGACCTGCCTTTTGCGTGCATCGGCGAGATTTGTAAGCTTGTCCGTCAGTTCCTTGTCATGGGTCGAGGCCGACCAGCCGAGCAGCATGTCCGGATCGGTATCGACCAGGGCGTAGCTGTTGCTCTGAAGCTGTTCGTCGACAGCCGTCAACACTTTTTCCGCGCCCGCCGGCACGATCGCCTTCAGCCGCTGGTGCGTTGCCGTCTTGCCGAAGCCTTCGGCCGATGAGAACGACCAGCCATCCCTGATCGGGTGCTCGATGATGACGGTTCTTTCCCCATCGAGCGCGCCTGACACGGTGTATGTCGTCGTCTGGCGATATTTGACGGTAGCATTCATCACCCCATCGGAAACTTTCAGCGAGGCGATCTCCTCCGTCGGTGTCTGCTGTTCACTGATCGATACCTTTCGGTCGGTCGCAAAGCTGGCGAGGCGCGTGTCATCCTTCGGCAGCGCCGATAGCTGGGAATCGCCGATATAGCCGGTCTTGCTGTCGTAGAGCGTCAGAATCCCCGATGGCATGCTGACCCCGATGGTGTTCTTGAGCATTACGGCGGCAATGGGATTGCGAAGGACGCTGCCAGCCCGATACATATCCACCATGTCGGCCTCCACCTCCGCATCCATGATCGGCACCGACAAGGTATCACCATTGGCCAGATCATAGATCCCCGGAAGCTCGAAAGTGGCCGAGATATCGCTTTCGGTCGCGGCGGTGGGATTGGTCGCGGCAATCTGCATGGGCGCGGCCGGACTTTCCAGCTCGTCAGCCGCGTACGCCTTTCTGCTGACGCCGCCCATCATCGCTTTTGCAGGCGCAGGTACGGCTCGTTCCTCGACATTTGCCGACAGACGCTGCCGATTGGACAGGTCCCCGCTATCTGCATCAGGAACATTGTTCGACGCGGTATGAACGGGCACTTCCTGCCGCTCTCTCCAATAGAGCTGGTGCAGGCCCTGCTTCAGCGTTACCGGCTCGGCCGAAGTCAGTGTCAGCTTGATGCCCTTCCAATCCTCGCCGCTGGCATTTTCCAGCACTGTCCATGCCTGCAAGTGCGCCTTGTTATTTCCATCGATGACGACTTTATAAGCCGTTTTCCAGATCGGCGACGGCACGACATAGGTCAGGCCGACGGCACCGCTGTCCTTCACACCGTTCACCTTGATATCGACGGAGCGCGTGCGGTCGTTCTTGCCGCGAGCGATGGTTGTCGCGGCTTTCGCGATCTTCGCTCTCAGGTCGGGATCTTCAAACCGGACGGAGGCATCTTCACCAAGTGTCAACGTCTCCACCGCTCCATCCTGGTCGATAACAGTCAGCAGGTAAGTCGGGGCCTTCTCGTCGGCCTTCCTCGTCTCGATTCCCAGAATGTTTCCTTCGACAGTCTTGCCGCCGCTGGTGACCGATACTTTGGCGCCCTGCAGCGATGTCAGAAGCGACGGCACGGATGAGAGCGCTTCCAGACTGAACGGCAGGCCCTTGAACGTTTCCTGCAACGGCTGTGGCCCCGCCAGCGAGATGCCGGCCACCGAACCTGCAAACCCGTTGACCACAAGGCTCTTCAGGATGTCATCGACCTGATCGAGCGGCACCTCGATCCGGATCACGCCGTCGCCATCGACATCAGCCGATCGGGAAACCTGAGCCAAGCCGCCCGAGGACAGGGTGATGGATCGAATGGCCCCATTGTCGGCCGCCAGCGATATCGCCGGACATGACGCGCCGAGGAGCAGGATCGCCGTGACTTGCTTGAGCATGAAGAGACCTTCCGATTCGGTTGCAGAGGACGAGACCACGCGGCTCTCTGCAATTTATGATCGTATTTCGGTCCAAAATGTGATGGCGTTCAGGCGGAATATTGGCATGTGCAAAAAGGGCCGCCCGGATTTCCGGGCGGCCCTTATGATAAGTAGCGCCAGACGTCGCGAAGCTTGACGAGATTGGTCATCAAGCCACTCGTCTCATTGCAGTGCTTACCACCACTTCGCCGGCGTGAACTTGCCGGCGGCCTGTTCGATGACGTGGGCGGTCTTGAAGAGGGTTTCTTCTTCGAACGGCTTGCCGATGAGCTGCAGGCCGAGCGGCAGGCCCTTCGGGTCGAGGCCGGCGGGAACGGCGATGCCTGGCAGGCCCGCCATGTTGACCGTCACCGTGAAGATGTCGTTGAGGTACATCTTCACTGGATCGGACGCGAGGTCCTCGTCGGCGATGCCAAAGGCCGAGGATGGGGTCGCTGGCGTCAGGATGGCGTCGACGCCGGCGTTGAAGGCCAGTTCGAAGTCGCGCTTGATCAGCGTGCGAACCTTCTGGGCACGCAGGTAATAGGCGTCGTAATAGCCGGCCGAGAGAACATAGGTACCGATCATGATGCGGCGCTTCACTTCCTGGCCGAAGCCGGCAGCGCGGGTCTTCTCGTACATGTCGACGATATCCTTGCCATCGACGCGCAGGCCGTAGCGAACGCCGTCGTAGCGGGCGAGGTTCGAGGAGGCCTCGGCGGGCGCAACGATGTAATAGGCCGGCAGTGCGTATTTCGTATGCGGCAGCGAGATATTGACGATCTCGGCGCCAGCATCCTTCAGCCAGGCAATACCCTGCTGCCAGAGCGTCTCGATCTCTCCCGGCATGCCGTCGACGCGATATTCGTTCGGGATGCCGATCTTCATACCCTTCAGCGACTGGCCGAGCGAGGCTTCGTAATCCGGCACGGGCAGGTCGACCGAGGTCGTATCCTTGGCATCGACACTTGCCATCGACTTCAGAAGGATGGCGGCATCGCGCACGTCGCGGGCAATCGGGCCGGCCTGGTCGAGCGACGAGGCGAAGGCGACGATACCCCAGCGCGAGCAGCGGCCATAGGTCGGCTTGATGCCGACGGTGCCGGTGAAGGCTGCGGGCTGGCGGATGGAGCCGCCGGTGTCCGTGGCCGTCGCGCCGGCGCAGAGATGGGCGGCAACCGCAGCGGCCGACCCGCCGGACGAGCCGCCCGGAACCAGCTGCTGGTTCGAACCCTTGGCACGCCATGGGTTGATCACCGGGCCGTAATAGGAGCTCTCGTTGGAGGAGCCCATGGCGAACTCATCCATGTTGAGCTTACCCAGCATGACGGCGCCGTCATTCCAGAGGTTCTGCGTGACGGTCGATTCGTAGTGCGGCTCGAAACCATCCAGGATGTGGCTGCAAGCCTGCGTATGAATGCCTTCCGTGCCGAACAGGTCCTTGATCCCAAGCGGAATGCCTTCCAGCGGACCAGCTTTGCCTTCCGCAAGGCGAGCATCCGACACCTTGGCCATTGCCAGCGCCTTTTGCGGCGTCACCTTCACATATGCATTGAGCTGAGCATTGGCAGCCTCGATCGCCGAGATATAGGCCTCGGTCAGTTCGGTGGCGGTAATCTCCTTGGCGCGCAGCTTGTCGCGGGCTTCGGCAATGGTCAGGCTGGTCAGTTCGCTCATTTTGTTTCGCTTCAGATCTGGAATTGGGCAACGGGTCGGAAAAGGCTCGAAGGAACCGTTATTCGACGACTTTGGGCACCAGGAAGAAATTCTGATCGGTATTCGGCGCATTGGCGACGATGTCGGCAGCTTTGTTGCCGTCCGTTACTTCGTCGGCTCGCTTCTTCATCGCCATCGGGGTTACCGAGGTCATGGCTTCGACACCATCGACATTCACTTCGGAGAGCTGCTCGACGAAGCCCAGAATGCCGTTCAGCTCGCCCATCATCCGCTGCGCTTCGTCTTCGTTGACGGCGATGCGGGCAAGATGAGCGACGCGTTTGACGGTGGCGAGATCGACGGACATGGCATTCTCCGGATAGGTGACTTATCCACTAAAGTGAATTTGCTTCACGCTATAAAGGCCATGCCCGCCATACGCAACGGGTATCGTCAGGCAGAAACGCTCTCGCCTACCTTCGGCGCGGCAACCGCCGTCTTCGAGCCTTCCATGCCGGCGATGAACTTTTCCGGCGTCTGGTCGATGATCGGGAACGTGCCGTAGTGGCAGGGAATGGCGGTCTTGAAGTTGAAGAAGCGCTGGCAGGCGAGTGCCGCCACAGCACCGCCCATGGTGAAGCGGTCGCCGATCGGCAGGATGCCGATATCGGGCAGATGCAGTTCATTGATCAGCGCCATATCCGAGAAGATGTCCGTATCCCCCATATGGAACAGCGTCGGCTCGTCGTCGAAATGCAGCATCAGGCCGTTCGCATTGCCGAGCGCGTGGGAAACGCCATCCTCGGTGATCTGCGCGGAGGAATGCAGCGCATTGGTGAAAGTGGCCGAGAAGCCGCCAAGGCCGATCGTGCCGCCGGTATTGCCCATTTCCAGCTTCTCGACGCCCTTGGTGCCAAGCCAGGAAGCGAGGTCGGCATTGGCGAGAACGACCGCGCCCGTGTCCTTGGCGATCTGAACCGTGTCACCCACATGGTCGCCATGGCCATGCGTCAGCAGGATATGGGTCACGCCCTGGGCAACGTCCTTGATGTTGAGACCGGCGGCCGCAAAAGAAGAATTGTAAGACAGAAATGGATCGATCAGTATTTTTGCCGTCGCCGTTTCAATGCGAAAAGCGGAGTGGCCGAGCCAGGTGATCTTCATTGGATTTCTCCTTATGACTTGATTTGAAATGTAAGGCTGGTGTCTAGGAAATATCTCAAACCGCAACAAAGAAAAGCGGTTAGGACTTCAATTTGTTTTGACAGGAGCACGACCCTGATGACGACGCTGACCATCGAAGATCTAGCCGCGACGCTCCTGCCCGGCCAGCCGATTGCCGGCCTCGATCTCGGTACCAAGACGATCGGACTTGCGATGTCGGATCTCGGGCGACGCTTTGCAACGCCTCGCCCAGTCATCAAGCGCGTGAAGTTCACCCAGGATGCCGAAACATTGCTCGCCTTCGCCGAGAAGGAAAAGGTCGCGGCCTTCGTCATAGGGCTTCCGATGAACATGGATGGCTCTGCCGGACCGCGCGTGCAGGCAACGCGTGCCTTCGTGCGCAGCATGTCGGAAAAGACCGCCCTGCCCTTCGTCTTCTGGGACGAGCGGCTTTCGACCGTTGCCGCCGAGCGGGCGCTTCTGGAAATGGACGTCTCGCGTGCCAAGCGCGCCGAGCGCATCGACTCGGCAGCGGCAAGCTTCATTCTTCAGGGAGCCTTGGACAGGCTGTCGGCGCTCGGAAGGGCAAGCTTGCCCGATTTCGACGGCTGACGGCGCTTCCACCACGCGATAACAGCGGCGCGGCGACGAAAGCCAAAGATCGCAAAGACCAGGAGACTGTCGAAAGCGATCGCGCGCGCGACCAGCGGCGGAATGGTTTCCGGCGGAATGCCGAGGATCTTGCCGTAGATATCGAAGACCAGGTCATGCATCTGCCGCGTCAGCATGAAGATGCCAAAGCTCATGTCGTAGTACGACAGATAATACCATGCCCCGAGAAACGAGACCGGCCCAGCCCAGCAAATCAACAACCACTTCATGCGGTACCCCTTCGACGCTGAAATTGCGTCGTGCCAGCCGAAAGGACGAGCCAGTTCGACAACGCCATGGCGCTCAACACCATCGCGGGCAGCGTTATATCTAGTGCAAGCACGGCGAAGAACATCATTGCCGCGACAAGAAACACTAATTTTGCGGGTCTCAACCCCATGGCTGCACGCTTGATGGTTAACTCTTCGTCTCCCAACAGTGACGAGTTAACAGCCGTGGCGCAATGTAAACCAATTGTTAAGGTTAATGGCGGAGCAGGCCTGTGGATATCCCCTACCTAGAGTCGGATGATTTTAGGTCTGTTCGACCTAAAATCTGAATCCGCTCTAGAATCAAAGAAGTAGAACATGATGTCGTCCGAAATCCCCTTACACTTTTCGGCATCATGCTCCAGGCCCCGATATCAGCCATAAACGCCGCGCACGAGCCGCTTCAGGGCCGTTGCCGCCTTCTCCCAATCCTTGCCGTTCTTCAACGCGAGCCCCGCGCATTGATCGCTGACAGCTGACGCCAGGACGATGTGCTGGATGGCGGCAAAGATCATGGCGTTGACCGCCTGGGCATCGACGCCCTTGGGCGGCACGAGCGAGCCACGCATGCGCTCGATCCAGCCGGCGAGCGCTTTGGAGCGCGCCTCGGACAGCCGGCGCACCTGCTCGCTGTTTTCGGAGACTTCCCAGGCGACTATGCGGCGCATCAGAGGATCCGCGCGCAACGCATCGAGAAATAGCAATGAAAGCCGCTCCATCAGATCGCCATAGGTCAGAAGGAACATGCCGCCGGTATCGTCGGGGATGCGATCCGTCACCCAGCTACCGAGATCCGTACCTATAGCTTCCACAAGGCCATTCAAGCCGCCGTAATAGCGGTAGATCAGCTGCTTATCGCAGCCGGCGCCGCGGGCCACCGCATTGATGCCGAAATTCTGGAACCCCTCCTCCGCCAGCAACCGCTTTGCGGCATCGAGGATTGCCTGTTCGGTTGCGGCGCGATTGCGCACACGCTTTTCCACGACAGGCACTTCCAGGGGAATTTTAACGGCAGCGTTTGCTGTGGACATCGACTCGACTCCAATCTGTCACCGAGCGGTGAATAGCAAGCCAAGTCGCCTCGAACAACAAAGCCGAGATGGCTCGCGTCCGCCAAAACGCGCGAATCCACAGATTAGAGATATTGACCAAACCATATCGTGGTCTCGGACGCCAGACCCGGCGGGAGCTCCACGGGAACGAAGCCGCGCGATGACCAGAAGCGGACGCCGCCATAATTGCCGCTGTTGGCGCCCAGATGGATGCCTTTGACGCCGCCGGCACGGGCATCCGCGATCCAACGATTGAGCAGTGCAGTGCCGATGCCCCTACCCTGGGCACGCGGCAACAGATTCATATGAATATGCGCAGGGAATCTCCCGACAAGGATCGTAGGCGCCTGCTTGGGATGATGTATGGCCGATATGCGCTCCTGATCCGCATCCCAGAGCGCCGGATCACCTTGCGGATCGGCATAGCTCTGCCGCAAATGCGGCCACCATTCGCGCTCCAGCCGCTCCTCGAACGCCACGGTATCAAAGACGCCTGCAATGTAGCCGAAGACACCCTCGTCGTCCTCGGCGACGAAAACCAGTTCGGGATGAAGCGCGGCGTAGGGCGCGGAATAGATGTGGCCGATCAGCCGGCCGTCCCGATGCAGCGGAGCCGCATCCTTGCCGGCATCGCCTGTTGCAAGCGAGATGACATAGAGCTGATCAATATCCTCGGGGCGAACGGTTCGAATGGAAGCCATTGCTTATGTCGCCGGCGGATACAGCAGATCGACGATGTAGCTGGCGTCGAAGCGGGAATCGAGCATGCCGTAGGTGGCGCGCCAGCCGCCGGCGAGACGGGTTTCGATGAAGGCATCGGCGATCTTGCCGGCTCCGAGGCGATAAAGCTCGGCGGCACCGGCTGCGAGCGCCAGCTGTTCCACCAGCAGGCGGGCGGCGCCCTCATCCTGCTCGCAAAGCGCCATGGCGGCACGCAGGACATCGATGGTCTTCTTGCCGGCAGGGCCGAGATCGCGGGCGAGACCGGCAAAGACTGTTTCGAACAGGTCCCTGCCCCGGTTCAACACGCGCAGCACATCAAGTGCCATGACATTGCCGGAGCCTTCCCAGATCGCGTTGACGGGGGCTTCACGGTAATGGCGGGCGATCGGACGCTCTTCGATGTAACCGCTGCCGCCGATACACTCCATGGCTTCATAGATCAGCGCCGGCGCGATCTTGCAGCACCAGTATTTGGCAACCGGTGTCATGACCCGGGCATAGGCCGCATCCTCCGAGCTGCCACTTGCCTTGTCGAAGGCCTCGGCCAGGCGGAAGGCGAGTGCGGTCGCGGCGGCAACATCAAGGGCCATATCGGCAAGCACGCGCGTCATGATCGGTTGATTGACCAGCATCTTGCCGAAGACGCTGCGGCCGCGCGCATGATGCACGGCTTCAGCCAGCGACGCGCGCATGATGCCGGCAGATGCCAGCGCGCAATCGAGCCGCGTCAGCGTCACCATGTCGAGGATCGTGCGGATGCCGGCATCGGGTGCACCGAGCAGGAAGCCGAACGTATCCGTGAACTCGACTTCGGACGAGGCATTCGAGCGATTGCCGAGCTTGTCCTTCAGCCGCTGGAAGTGCAGGCCGTTGGCCGAGCCATCCTCCAGAAGCCGCGGCACGAGGAAGCAGCCCATGCCATCCTTGGTCTGCGCCAGCATGATGAAGGCATCGCTCATCGGCGCCGACATGAACCACTTGTGGCCCGAAAGCCTGTAGATGCCTTCGCTGACCTTATCAGCACTCGTCTTGTTGGCGCGCACATCCGTGCCGCCCTGCTTTTCCGTCATGCCCATGCCGATGGTGACGGCACTCTTCTGCATGGCCGGCTTGTTGGACGAATCGTATTTGCGCGACAGGATCTTCGGTGCCCAATCCTTCTGCACCGCCGGGGAAGCCATCATGGCGGCGACCGAGGCGCTGGTCATCGTGAGGGGGCACAGATGGCCGCATTCGAGCTGAGCCGTCAGATAGAAGCGAGCGGCGCGCACCTTGTGCGAGTGACCCTTCGCCTCCGGATCGGCTTGCGCATCCCAGATCGAGGAATGCAGGCCCATCGCCATGGAGCGGCGCATCAGCGCATGCCAGGCCGGATGGAATTCCACGACATCCAGACGCTCGCCGCGCGGGCCGTGGGTGCGCAGCTGCGGCACGCCCTGGTTTGCCATGCGCGCCAGTTCCTGAGCTTCGTGCGAGGTGACGAAACGACCGTGCTGCTCCAGCTCTTCCCGTATCGAACGCGGCAGGCCGGAAGTGAGATCGACGATCAGCGGATCGGAACGATAGGCATTGATACCGGTCCAGAGGCTCGGCTGGTTCAGGTCGGCAAAGGGGTCGTCAGTCCGGGTCGGTTGGGTCATGAATCGCTTGTAGAGCAAGAAGGTTGCAAGGGAAACCGGAAGTTACGTCTCCCAGCGGCATAGGTCCTGTAGCGGGATTCGGGCGAAATTGCATGGGGAACACGTAGCCTCGGCGCATGCCGCCGCTTGCCCCGTGGGCGCTCCCTCTTTATAGACCGCCTGACGAAATCCAGAGGGCAGGTTCATGGTCTTCTTTCCCCACCGCCACCTCATCGGCATCAAGGGCCTCACCGAGCAGGATATCACCTATCTTCTCGACAAGGCCGACGAGGCGGTCAAGATCAGCCGCCAGCGCGAGAAAAAGACGTCGACGCTTCGCGGGTTGACGCAGATCAATCTCTTCTTCGAAGCATCGACGCGCACGCAATCCTCCTTCGAACTGGCCGGAAAACGGCTCGGCGCCGATGTGATGAACATGTCCGTCGGCAATTCCTCGGTCAAAAAAGGCGAGACGCTGATCGATACGGCGATGACGCTGAATGCGATGCGGCCTGATGTGCTCGTCATCCGCCATTCGAGCGCGGGCGCCGCAGCACTTCTGGCGCAGAAAGTCTCCTGCTCGGTCGTCAATGCCGGCGACGGCCAGCACGAGCATCCGACCCAGGCGCTTCTCGACGCGCTGACGATCCGCCGCGCCAAGGGCAAGCTTTCACGCATCATCGTGGCGATCTGCGGCGACGTGCTGCATTCGCGCGTGGCCCGCTCGAACATCCTGCTGCTGAACGCCATGGGGGCGCGCGTCCGTGTCGTAGCGCCTGCCACACTGCTGCCGGCCGGCATCGCCGACATGGGCGTCGAGGTCTTCCATTCGATGAAGGAAGGGCTGAAGGATGCCGACGTTGTCATGATGCTGCGGCTGCAGCGCGAGCGCATGTCCGGCGCCTTCGTGCCTTCGGTGCGCGAATATTATCACTTCTACGGCCTCGACGCCGAGACGCTCAAGGCCGCCAAGGAGGATGCGCTCGTCATGCATCCAGGCCCGATGAACCGCGGGGTGGAAATCGCCTCGGAGGTGGCCGATGGCCCGCAAAGCGTCATTGCCGAACAGGTGGAGATGGGCGTCGCCGTGCGCATGGCCGTGATGGAGACCCTGCTCGTTTCGCAGAACCAGGGTCCCCGCACTGAGGGAGTGGGCGCATGAGCAACTCGATCGTCCTCCAGAACGTCCGGATCATCGACCCCTCACGCGATCTCGATGAAGTCGGCGCCATCGTCGTCGAAGACGGCGTGATCGTTGCCTCCGGCAAGGATGCGAAAAACCACGGCATACCCAAAGGCGCGACCATTCGCGATTGCAATGGTCTCGTCGCCATTCCCGGCCTCGTCGATGCGCGCGTGCATGTCGGTGAGCCCGGTGGTGAACATCGCGAAACCATCGCCTCCGCCAGCCGTGCGGCAGCCGCCGGCGGTGTGACCTCCTTTATCATGATGCCGGATACGGATCCGGTCATCGACGATATCGCCCTGGTCGAATTCGTCCGGAAGACGGCGCGCGATACAGCCGCCGTCAACGTCTATCCGGCAGCCGCCCTCACCAAGGGGCTTGCCGGCGAGGAGATGACGGAAATCGGCCTGTTGCGGGAAGCGGGAGCCGTCGTGTTCACCGACGCCCATTCCGGCGTCCACGATAGCCAGGTCCTGCGTCGCATCATGACCTATGCGCGCGAATTCGGCGCGGTGATTTCCTGCGAAACACGCGACAAGTATCTCGGCGCCAACGGCGTCATGCACGAAGGCCTTCTGGCAAGCTGGCTTGGCCTTTCGGGCATCCCGAAGGAAGCCGAACTGATCCCGCTGGAGCGCGACCTCCGCATCGCGACGCTGACACGCAGCCACTATCATGCAGCGATGATCTCCGTGCCAGAATCGGCGGAGGCGATCCGCCTCGCCCGCTCGCGCGGCGCCAAGGTCACCTGCGGCATCTCCATCAACAATCTCGCGCTGAATGAGAACGATATCGGCGAATACCGCACCTTCTTCAAACTCTACCCGCCGCTGCGCTCCGAAGACGATCGCACAGGCATGATCGAAGCCCTGGCCGACGGCACGATCGACATTATCGTCTCCTCGCATGATCCGCAGGATGTCGATACGAAACGCCTGCCGTTCGGAGAGGCCGAAGACGGTGCAGTTGGGCTGGAAACGCTGCTTCCGGCAGCACTCCGGCTCTATCACAGCGGCCAGGTCAGCCTGATGCGGCTCGTCGATGCGCTCTCGACGCGGCCGGCGCAGATCTTCGGGCTCCCCGCCGGCACACTGAAGCCGGGCGCGAAGGCCGATATTGCGCTTGTCGATCTGGACGAGCCTTGGCTTGTCGCAAAAGACATGCTTCTGTCGCGCTCGAAGAATACACCCTTCGAAGATGCGAGGATGAGCGGCCGGGCTGTTGCAACCTATGTTGCCGGCAAGCTGGTTCACAGTCTCTAGGGCAAGCCCGAGGGTTTACGGAGAATAAGACGTGATGGCGGATTTCTGGACTTGGCAGCTTACCCCGCAGACCGCGCTCGCCGGCCTCGTCATCGGCTACCTGCTCGGCTCGATCCCATTCGGTCTGCTGCTGACGCGCATGGCCGGCCTCGGCGACGTGCGCAACATCGGCTCGGGCAATATCGGCGCGACCAACGTGCTGCGCACCGGCAACAAGGGGCTTGCGGCCGCGACCCTGCTGCTCGATGCCTTCAAGGGTACGGCCGCCGTCCTGATCACCGCGCATTTCTTCGGCGGCGATGCCGGCGCGCTGGCCGGCTTCGCCGCCTTCATCGGCCACATCTTCCCGATCTGGATCGGCTTCAAGGGCGGCAAGGGTGTGGCGACCTATCTCGGTATCCTGCTTGGTCTTGCGCCGCTGATGGCGCTGATTTTCGCCATCGTCTGGCTGGTCATCGCCTTCACCACACGCTACTCCTCGCTTTCCGCGCTGGTTGCAACCCTTGTCATACCGGTTGTATTGTGGATATTGGGTGTCGACAAGATCGCCGCCGTCATGGCGCTGATGACTATCATCTCCTGGTACAAGCACAGGGCCAATATTATCAGGCTGACCGCCGGGACGGAAAGCAAGATCGGAGCGAAGGGGTAATGGACACAGGCGGCGCAAGACGGATCGGAGTTGCGCTGACCGAAAGACAAAGGATCGCCTGGCTCAGGCTTATCCGCTCCGACAATGTCGGACCATCGACCTTTCGCGATCTCATCCATCATTATGGTTCCGCCGAAGCGGCACTTGCCATGCTACCGGAGCTTTCGCAGCGCGGCGGCTCGACGCGCGCCGTTCGCATCGCCGACGAGCGCGACGCATTGAGGGAGCTCGAGGCGGCGCATCGTTTTGGCGCGCGCTTCGTCGGTATCGGCGAGCCGGACTATCCCCCTGCCCTTCGTGAGATCGACGGCGCGCCGCCGCTTCTTACCGTCAAAGGCAATGTGCCGACAGCGACACGCGCGGCAATCGGCATGGTCGGCTCGCGAAATGCCTCGATCAGCGGCGCCAAATTCACGGCCATGATCGCCCGCATCTGCGGCGAGGCCGGCTATGCCGTGGTCTCCGGTCTGGCGCGCGGTATCGACACCGCAGCCCACCGCGCCAGCCTCACGACCGGCACGATCGCGGCTTTGGCGGGTGGGCTCGACCAACCCTATCCACCCGAGAATATCGGCCTGCTGAACGAGATATGGGACGGCAATGGGCTCGCCGTCAGCGAAATGCCCTTCGGCTGGGAGCCGCGGGCACGCGACTTTCCGCGCCGCAATCGCCTCATCGCCGGTATCTCGCTCGGTGTCGTGGTCGTCGAGGCGGCAACCCGTTCCGGCTCGCTGATCACCGCCCGTCTTGCCGGCGAATTCGGCCGGCTCGTCTTCGCCGTTCCCGGCTCGCCGCTCGATCCGCGCTGCGAAGGGACGAACGGCCTGCTGAAAGACGGCGCGATGATCGTCACGACACCGGACGATATCGTCGAAGCGTTGCGGCCGCTCGCCGAGCCGGACCTCTTCCGCCCGCGCCCGGCCGAAGCGCCCGTCGAACGGAGCAAACCGCTTTCTGCGCCGCCCGATGATGCCGAGCGCGACCATATCGTCGAGGCGCTCGGGCCGACGCCGGTCGAAATCGACGATATCGTCCGCCATACCGGCCTGCCGATTGCGGCTGTTCATTCCGTCCTTCTCGAATTGGACATGGCCGGCCGGCTGCATCGGCATCCCGGCGGATTGGTGTCGATCTCCATGCCGGATTGAAAACTGTGACACGCATACCAATTCTAAGCATCGCCGCGCCAAGCTCAAAAATCGCATTACAGCGCCGCGCGTCACATATGACGCGCAAAGGTCGCTGTAACACGTTAAAGGTGCTGTATAATTTTATCCTTCAATCGATTCCGATTTAAGGAATTATGCAGTAGCCTCTTGACCGCGACGATTTCCCTGTCCATGTCGGAAGGCCGGGAAGACGGAAAACCCGGTATCTCCCGCGCCTTATGTCGGCGCGACCTCTTATTCAGAGACTTGATGATGAACGTTGTAGTGGTGGAATCGCCTGCCAAGGCCAAGACAATCAATAAATATCTGGGACCCGGATATAAGGTTCTTGCATCCTTCGGCCATGTGCGCGACCTGCCCGCCAAAGACGGTTCGGTGCTGCCGGATCAGGATTTCGAAATGCTGTGGGAAGTCGATGGTGCCTCGCAAAAGCGCATCAAGGACATCGCCGACGCGCTAAAAACCTCCGACGGTCTGATTCTGGCGACCGACCCGGATCGCGAGGGTGAAGCCATTTCCTGGCATGTGCTCGACGTGCTGAACAAGAAGCGCGTCATCAACGGCAAGCCGGTGAAGCGCGTCGTCTTCAATGCCATCACCAAGAAGGCGGTGCTCGACGCCATGGCCGAGCCGCGCGACATCGACGTGCCGCTGGTGGATGCCTATCTCGCGCGCCGCGCCCTCGACTATCTCGTCGGCTTCAACCTGTCGCCGGTTCTCTGGCGCAAGCTGCCCGGCGCCCGCTCGGCCGGCCGCGTACAGTCCGTCGCCCTTCGCCTCGTCTGCGACCGCGAGTCGGAGATCGAACGTTTCATCTCGGAAGAATACTGGAATCTTTCCGCGATCCTGAAGACGCCGCGCGGCGACGAGTTCGAAGCCCGCCTCGTATCCGCCGACGGCAAGCGCCTGCAGCCGCGTGCGATCGGCAACGGCGAAGAGGCCGGCAAGCTGAAGGCGCTGCTCGAAGGCGCCTCCTATGTCGTCGACACCGTCGAGGCGAAGCCGGTCAAGCGCAATCCGAGCCCACCCTTCACGACGTCGACGCTGCAGCAGGCCGCCTCCTCGAAGCTTGGCTTCTCAGCCTCGCGCACCATGCAGGTGGCGCAGAAACTCTATGAGGGCGTCGATATCGGCGGCGAAACCGTCGGTCTCATCACCTATATGCGTACCGACGGCGTGCAGATGGCACCGGAAGCGATCGATGCCGCGCGCCACGCCATCGCCAACCAGTTCGGCGACCGTTACCTGCCGGAAAAGGCGCGCTTCTATTCCACCAAGGCAAAGAATGCCCAGGAAGCACACGAGGCGATCCGTCCGACCGACTTCGACCGCGTGCCGGACCGCATCCGCAAGTTCCTCGATGACGACCAGCTGAAGCTTTACGACCTGATCTGGAAGCGCGGCATCGCCAGCCAGATGGCTTCGGCTGAAATCGAGCGCACCACCGTCGAGATCCTGGCCGATAACGCCGGCAAGAAGGCCGGCCTGCGCGCTGTCGGCTCCGTCATCCGTTTCGACGGCTTCATCGCCGCCTATACCGACCAGAAGGAAGACGGCGAGCAGAGCGACGACAGCGAAGAAGGCGGCCGGCTGCCGGAGATCAATGCCCGCGAAAATCTCGCCAAGCAGAAGATCAATTCGACCCAGCATTTCACCGAACCGCCGCCGCGCTATTCGGAAGCATCGCTGATCAAGAAGATGGAAGAACTCGGCATCGGCCGCCCCTCCACCTATGCGGCGACGCTGGCGACGCTGCGCGACCGCGATTACGTGACCATCGACAAGCGCAAGCTGGTGCCGCAGGCCAAGGGACGGCTGGTGACAGCCTTCCTCGAAAGCTTCTTCACCAAATATGTCGAATACGACTTCACCGCCGACTTGGAAGAGAAGCTTGACCGCATCTCCGCAGGCGAGCTGAACTGGAAGGACGTGCTGCGCGACTTCTGGCGCGATTTCTTCGCCCAGATCGAGGACACGAAGGAACTGCGCGTCACCAATGTGCTCGATGCACTGAACGATGCGCTGGCGCCGCTCGTCTTCCCGAAGCGCGAAGACGGCAGCGATCCGCGCATCTGCCAGGTGTGCGGCACGGGCAATCTCTCGCTGAAGCTCGGCAAATACGGCGCCTTCGTCGGTTGCTCGAACTATCCGGAATGCAATTATACCCGCCAGCTTTCGTCGGAAGGCGGTGCGGAGGCTGAATCCAACGGGTTGAACGAGCCGAAGGCGCTCGGTACCGATCCGGTGACCGGCGAAGAGCTGACGCTGCGTTCGGGCCGCTTCGGTCCCTACATCCAGCGCGGCGACGGCAAGGATGCCAAGCGTGCCTCGCTGCCGCGCGGCTGGAAGCCGGAGGATATCGATTATGAGAAGGCGATGGCGCTGATTTCGCTTCCACGCGACATCGGTAAGCACCCCGAGACCGGCAAGATGATCTCCTCCGGCATCGGCCGCTATGGCCCCTTCCTTCTGCATGATGGCAGCTACGCCAACCTCGAAAGCGTCGAGGATGTCTTCACCGTCGGTCTGAACCGCGCCGTCACCGTTCTTGCCGAAAAGCAGAGCAAGGCAGGCGGCGGAGCGCGCGGCGGTACGCCCGCGGCATTGAAGGATCTCGGCGCGCATCCGGACGGCGGCGGCTCGATCACCGTTCGTGACGGCAAATATGGTCCCTACGTCAATTGGGGCAAGGTCAATGCGACCCTGCCGAAGGGCACGGATCCGCAGGCGATCACGGTCGAGGAAGCCCTGGCTCTGATCGCGGCGAAGGCCGGCAAGAGCGGCGGCACCACCAAGAAGGCGCCTGCCAAGGCAAAGGCCGCTGCAGCCGGCGCAAAAGCGACGAAAACAACCGCCAAACCGAAGGCTGCTGCAAAGAAGCCTGCGGCCAAGACGACAGCGAAAAAGAAGAGTGCAGAGTGAGCAGAGAACCGCGCGGCAGGACCTCATCGTCGGAACGGCGTTCCGGCAAACCCGGCCGCGCCGGCAAGGCAGGCGGTGACGCAGAGCCGATGATGGCGATCGTCCACGGCGTTCTGCCGCCGCGCGAGGTCATCCTGCGCTTCATCGCCGACCATCCGCAACAGGCGTCCAAGCGCGAGCTCGCCAAAGCTTTCGGCCTGAAGGGCGAGAGCCGCGTCGCGCTGAAGGACCTTTTGCGCGAGCTTGAAGAAGAAGGCATGGTGCAGAAGAGCCGCAAGTCGCTCATCCGCCCCGGCGCGCTGCCACCGATCGCCGTGCTCGATATCACCACCCGTGACAAGGATGGCATGCTGATCGGCCGTCCCGCCGAATGGGCTGAGGAAAATGGCGTCGCGCCTGCCGTGTTGATCAAGCAATCCTCCTCGCCCGCCGGCCGCAACGGCAAGGGCAAGGCGCCTGTCGCCGGCATGGGTGACCGCATCCTCGCGAAGATCTTCTCGGCCGTGGATCGCGGCGGCCCGGCCTATACGGCCCGCATCATCAAGGTCATCGACAAGCGGCAGGGCGCCTCCATGGGTGCCTTCCGCGAAACGCCGGGCGGCGGCGGACGGCTGATGCCCATCGAACGGCGTGGCGAGGAGATGGTGATCGACCCGGATTATACCGGCGGCGCCAAGGATGGTGATCTGGTCGAAGTCGAAGTGGCGCGTCTCGGCCGCTTCGGCCTGCAGCGCGCCAAGGTCTTGTCGGTCATCGGCTCCGTCGCGTCGGAAAAGGCGATCTCGATGATTGCCATCCATGCACATGGAATCCCACACGTTTTCCCCGCCGCCGTCATCGCGGAAGCCGATGCCGCCAAGCCGGCCACCATGTCCCATCGCGAGGATTGGCGCAGCCTGCCGCTGATCACCATCGACCCGGCCGACGCCAAGGACCATGACGACGCCGTCTATGCCGAAATGGATCCCTCACCCGACAATCCGGACGGCGTAATCGTCACAGTCGCCATCGCCGACGTCTCCTGGTACGTGCGCCCGAACTCGCCGCTCGACCGCGAGGCGCTGAAGCGCGGCAATTCGGTCTATTTTCCCGATCGCGTCGTGCCGATGCTGCCGGAGCGCATCTCCAACGATCTCTGCTCGCTGAAAGAAGGCGTCGACCGCCCTGCCCTTGCGGTTCGAATGATCTTCTCCAAGGAAGGCCGCAAGGCCGGCCATACCTTCCATCGCGTCATGATGAAGAGCGCAGCCAAGCTTTCCTACCAGCAGGCGCAGGCGGCGATCGACGGCAAACCCGATGACAAGACCGGACCGATGCTGGAGCCGATCCTGAAGCCGCTCTGGCACGCCTATGAGATTCTGAAAAAGGGCCGCGACCGGCGCCAGCCGCTCGAGCTCGACATGCCGGAGCGCAAGATCCTGCTGAAGCCGGATGGCACCGTCGATCGCGTCTTCGTACCACCGCGCCTCGACGCGCATAAGCTCATCGAAGAGATGATGATCCAGGCGAACGTCGCCGCTGCCGAGACGCTGGAAAAGCGGAAGCAGGTGCTGATCTATCGTATCCACGATGGCCCGACGCTCGCCAAGCAGGAAGTGCTGCGCGAATTCCTCGCCACCCTCGGCATTTCACTTGCCAAGGGCGGCAACGTGCGCGCCAACAGCTTCAACGGCATTCTCGCGAAAGCCGAGGGCACAGCGCATCAGACCATGGTCAACGAGATGGTGCTGCGCTCGCAGAGCCAGGCGATCTACAGCCCCGATAATATCGGGCATTTTGGCCTGAACCTGATGAAGTACGCCCACTTCACCTCGCCGATCCGCCGCTATGCCGACTTGATTGTGCATCGCGCTCTTGTCGGCTCGCTCGGCCTCGGCGAAGGCGGGATCACGCCGGACGAAGAAGCCTCACTCGACGATATCGCTGCCGAAATCTCGACTTTCGAACGCCGCGCCATGGCTGCCGAGCGCGAGACGGTTGACCGGCTGATCGCCCATCACCTCGCCGGCCGTGTCGGCGCGGAATTCGAGGCGCGCGTCGGCGGCGTCACCAAGTCGGGACTTTTTGTCACCCTGCCGGACTATGGCGCCGACGGTTTCATCCCTATATCTACGCTCGGCACCGATTACTTCATCTATGACGAAGCCCATCAGGCACTGACGGGTGAAAGAACCGGGCTCGGCTATCGTCTCGGCGATGATGTCAGCGTGAGGCTTGCCGAGGCCGTGCCGCTTGCCGGGGCTCTGCGCTTCGAAATGCTGAGCGAAGGCAGGCCGATGCCGACCGCGGTGCGTTCATTCCACAAGGCGACCCGCCGCAACAAGAACCCAGCCCGCAAGGCGCCGGGCACAAGACCGCCGCGCGGACGCAGATAAAAGGCGGCTGCCGGCAGAAGGAAACGCATTCATGACGGGCAGCCCATCCGACTCTCCCACCCGCTTCGGTGGCTCCGATGAAAGCGAACGTCCGCTTGGGCGGTCGATTTCCCGCGGCATGCTGAACCGCTGTCCGCGCTGCGGCACGGGCAGGCTCTTCCGCGCCTTCCTGAAACCGGTGGATCACTGTGCCGTGTGCGGTGAAGAGATCTTTCACCAGCGCGCCGACGACCTGCCGCCCTATCTGGTGATCCTTGTTCTCGGCCACATCATCGTCGGCGGATACATGCTGACGGACATGACTTTCAAATTGCCGCTCTGGGCACATCTTGCCATATGGGCACCCATTACCGTCATCGCGGCTCTTGCCGTCATTCAACCGATTAAGGGCGGTGTCATCGGCCTGCAATGGGCGCTGCGGATGCATGGATTCGGCGGACATGACGACAGTCCGGAAGAATGGGATGAGGGAAACGGCCGGTCGTGACAATGTATGCCCGCCTGCGCAGCCGGCCCGGACGAAGGGCCGAGGTTGTTTCACATCGTTACACTCTTCTATCGGGAATTACGATCGATTCGCCGCATATTCGCGATTCGCGTGAGCTGGTTCATCAGCAACGGCTTGACATCGGCAACATTTCTTGTCTGAACATGCCGCGCGTCAAGGGGACTGCTCCGGAGGGTTTGACCGATCTCATGAAAGCCGACCCGTCACCTGAATTTGGCCAAGCCGTGGCTTTCTATATTGCGCATCCGGATCGATTCGCCTGCCTCATGCTCCAGGATTTAGTTTATGCTTGAACCGACGAACGACAAGGCCGGCCACGTCGAAGAAATTCACTGGCCTTCGCTCGTCGCGGCCATTGCCTCCGTGTCGGCCGTCGGCATCGCCATCGGCCTGGGCCTGCCGCTTCTCAGCATTATTCTCGAAAAGCGTGGGATTCCTTCAAGCCTGATCGGCCTCAACACAGCGATGATGGGCGTTGCCTCGATGCTGGCCGCGGTCATCACGACCAAGCTCGCGCACCGCTTCGGCGTCGTGCAGACGATGATCTGGGCGGTCTTTCTCTCAGCGTTAAGCTCGCTCGGCTTCTATTACGCGGATAACCTGCTGCTGTGGTTTCCGCTGCGAATCGTTTTCCATGGTGCGACGACCACCCTTTTCATCCTGTCGGAATTCTGGATCAACGCCGCTTCGCCGCCTTCCAAGCGCGGCTTCGTGCTCGGCCTCTATTCCACGGTGTTCTCGCTCGGCTTTGCGGCCGGCCCCCTGCTCTTCTCTGTGGTCGGCAGCGAGGGCTTGCTGCCCTTCATCGTCGGCGCCTGCATCATCCTCGCAGCCGCCATTCCGATCTTCATCGCGCGCAACGAGAGCCCGATCGTCGACGAGAAGCCCGAACTGCATTTCGTCCGTTACATCTTCCTGGTGCCAACGGCAACGGCGGCTGTCTTCGTGTTCGGCGCGGTCACCGTCGGCGGCGGCTCGCTGTTCACCAGCTATGCGACGCGCCTCGGTTTCAACGAATCGCAGGCCGCCTTGCTGTTGACCGTCATGGGCGTAGGCAATTTCGTCTTCCAGATTCCGCTCGGGCTCCTCGCCGACCGCATGCGCGACAAGCGGCCATTATTGTCGATCATGGCCACCATCGGCCTTATCGGCGCGCTTCTGCTGCCATCGCTGTCATCGAGCTGGATCATTCTCGCCATCATCCTGCTCTTCTGGGGCGGCTGCGTTTCGGGCATGTATACGGTGGGGCTCAGCCATCTGGGCACGCGACTGACCGGGGCCGATCTGGTGGCTGCCAACGCCGCCTTCGTCTTCTGCTATGCCGTCGGCATGGTTCTCGGTCCACCGACGATCGGCACGGCCATGGATCTCGCCAATCCCAGCGGCTTTGCCTGGGCCGTTGCCTTTTTCTTCGGTCTTTATGTCCTGCTTTCGGGGATACGGCTGCTTTTCATGGGCAACAGAGGTTGACTTTTCGGGCGCGATTTGTATTTTCGCGCCAGAATTCGCCGTGGACCTCCGCACTGGCCGTCCACGGCGTTCATTTTTATTAAAGGCAGGACGACTATGGCCAAGGCTACCACCATCAAGATCAAGCTGCTGTCGACGGCCGACACTGGTTTCTTCTACGTCACGACGAAGAACAGCCGTACGATGACGGACAAGATGACGAAGACGAAGTACGACCCGGTTGCGAAGAAGCACGTCGAGTTCAAGGAAACGAAGATCAAGTAAGTTTCCTAAACTTCAGGTTACAAAAAGGTGCAACCTACGGGTTTGCGCCTTTTTTGTTTTTGCTGGAGATTTCCGGGACAAAGTCCAATTTTGCGACATCATCCGAGCTGAAAAGATAACGCCTGGACGACGAAGAAAAAACGCCGCCTTCGATGACCGAAGAGCGGCGTTTTTGAATTGGGGGCCGGCTAGCCTGCAAAACGGCACGAGGAACCGTTCTCTTTCTGCCTGCCAGCCGACCGACCCCACGACCCAGGAGATGCGGCGGACCTGAGCATCATGGGGTATCTTCAAAACCCTTACGGGCTGTTTGTATATGAGACTAAATTCGCGCGAAATCGAAAGGAAATCAACAAATTCTTAATGATAAAAAATGCTTGTCTTCTCGGATGGTTAAAATTCATGACTTCGGCAAAAAAGAATGTCCGATAGTTTTAATAAACCTTGGTCAAGAAGTCCTAAAGAATAAAGATATAATTCCTGTGGTGAAGGAAAATTCGAAATACATATATTAAAGCACAATTGAATATATAAATTACTTTCAGTTAAACCTTCGCTCCATGACTTACATATAATGGAAAATTTTCAAATAATCCTCATCTAACAAATAAAATAACGACGAGTTTTCAAGGTTACCGCAAATGCGCACGTATTCATGCGATGTCTAGGAAAAAACTACACGCCTTTTCCTCAGCAATACAAGAGGCGGAGCATCCTGGAGGAACAGAGAACAAATTTCTGAATGCCTGTTCAAAACTTGAAAAATACCCTCAATATAGAGAGGCGACCTCCGTTTCTTATGGTCTGTTTCCATCAAGCAGCCGAGGCGACGACCCTGTTGCGCCCAGCTCTTTTTGCTTCATAAAGCGCAAGATCGGCCTGTTTCATCAATTGCTCCGGCGTCTCGATCGTGTCTAAACGGGACGAAATGCCGAAGGATGCGGTAATGTTAAGCGGGACACCATTATCTCGTAATTTCACCGGCATATTTTCTACCACAGCGCGCAGGCGCTCGGCGACGGCAGCCGCGATATCGGCCGGGGTGTCCGGCATGATGACAACGAATTCCTCTCCGCCGTAACGGCAGGC
Source organism: Rhizobium sp. BK289 (assembly GCF_014193575.1). Lineage (NCBI taxonomy): Bacteria > Pseudomonadati > Pseudomonadota > Alphaproteobacteria > Hyphomicrobiales > Rhizobiaceae > Rhizobium > Rhizobium sp. BK289. The sequence goes on along the minus strand of NZ_JACHZO010000017.1, from coordinate 60,037 downwards.
GAGATCGGCACCGCGCACCGTAGAGCGGATACGCGCGGCGAACTCCTTCAACACCTCGTCCCCGGCGTCGTGACCATAGGTATCATTGACGGTCTTGAAACGATCTATGTCGGTGATCAGGACGGAAAGCGGCCGTCCCCGTGCCAGCGAACGATCGAAAAGCACCTTGAGATGATTGTCCAGGTATCGCCTGTTGTGCAAGCCGGTGAGCGCGTCGGTGACGGCAAGCTCGATGGTCTGCTGCACGCTGGCACGCAGCCGGTCGTTATAGCGCTTGCGCCGTATCTGAGTGAGACAACGGGCGACGAGCTCGTTCGGATCGATCGGACGGACGATATAGTCGTTGACGCCAAGATCAAGCGCACGGACGATGATCTCGTCGGCGCCCTGCTCCGTCACCAGCAACACCGGCAGGAAGCGTGTACGTTCCAGCGAGCGAAGTTGCGAGCAGAGCCGAAGCGGATCGTAGTTTTCGAAGTTCGAATTCACGATGACCAGCTCGAACGGCCGCTCGGCGGCCTCGAACAGCGCGGCCTGCGGGTCGGACATTGCAACGACCTGTGCAATCGGCTTCAGCGTGCGGATAATGCGCTCTTGCGAATTGGCGCGACCATCGACCAGAAGCACCTGCCCGGCTTCGTCGGCGCGACCATCACCGGCCCGAAGCAGATCCTCGATGCCGAAATTGCGCGCGGTCTCGCTGCGCACGTTCAATTCGTCGCTCAGCGTCTTAAGGCGAAGAAGGCTCTTGACGCGGGAGATAAGCTGGAGGTCGTTGACCGGCTTGGTCAGGAAGTCGTCGGCGCCGGCCTTCAGGCCGCGCACACGGTCTGCCGGCTGGTCGAGCGCGGTCACCATGACGACGGGGATATGGGCCGTACGCGGATCTGACTTCAGGCGCTCGCATACTTCGAATCCGTCCATACCGGGCATCATGATGTCGAGAAGGATGAGATCGACCTGGGCATTCGCACAAATGGCGAGCGCCTTCAAACCGTCTTCCGCCGTCAACACTTCGAAATATTCGGCAAGCAGCCGCGCTTCCAGAAGCTTTACGTTGGCGGGGATGTCGTCAACTACCAGGATGCGCGCGGTCATCGGCTTTTCCCCATCATCAGGCGTCGCCCAGATAGGTCTTGATGGTCTCAATGAATTTCGGCACCGAAATCGGCTTGGAAACATAGGCCTCGCACCCGCCCTGGCGAATACGTTCCTCATCACCCTTCATGGCAAAGGCCGTAACCGCGATTACGGGGATGACGTGGAGATCATCGTCTTCCTTCAGCCATTTGGTGACTTCCAGGCCGGAAACCTCCGGAAGCTGAATATCCATGAGAATCAGATCCGGGCGATGCTTGCGCGCGAGATCGAGCGCTTCCATGCCGTTGCGGGTCTGGATCGTCGTATAGCCGGAAGCCTCGATCAGATCGCGAAAGAGCTTCATATTGAGCTCATTGTCTTCTACAATCATTACCTGCTTAGGCATGGAAAGCTGTCCCTGCATCCGGTATTGCATCCATTCTCTCGAAATATAGGGTCGCGAGGAACCGATTCCAGAAATACTTGAATCGCAAACTACCGGCATTTGGTTGAAAAATAGGTAACTTACCCTTCAAAATGCAAAGTAACTTCAAGAACCCGAAGAAGAATGCGGCCGACCCGCAAGAGACTGCGATCGCCGTACTCGGCTGGCTGGCCAACGAACCGGATATGTTCGGCCGTTTCCTGGCGCTGACGGGCGTGGAGCCGGCACAGGTGCGCAACGCCATCAATGAGCCCGCCTTTCTTGCCGGCATGCTCGACTTTCTCATGAACCATGAACCGACATTGCTGGCCTTTTGCGAGGCGAGCGGCATTCCACCGGAGGCCGTCGCCGCCGCGTCGGCGCATTTTTCGCCACCCGGCCTTGCCTCTGGGGAATATTGACTATGGATGCCCCTTTCGAATTCGACGTATCGCATATCCGGCTGCAGGAACGGCCGCTGATCGTCTGCGATGTCGACGACGTCGTCTTGCATTTCTTTGCCCCTTTCCTGACCTTCATCGACGGCGAAGGCTATGAATTCCTGCCACGTTCCTTCCGACTGACCGGCAACATCGTCTCCAAAGACAATGGCTCCGCCTTGGAAGAAAAGGAAGTTCACCGGCTGATCGAAGTCTTCTTCGAGGCGCAGGAACAATGGCAGACCCCTTTCGAGCGCGTTGTCGACACGCTCGGCGAATTCTCGAAAGACGCCGATATCGTCTTCCTCACGGCCATGCCGCCACAGTTCTGGGCCCAGAGACGCCGCCTGCTCGACAAGCTCGAACTTGCCTATCCCCTGCTGGCATCGCTGCAGCCGAAAGGGCCGATCGTGCGCTCCCTGCATCGGCAGCGCGGTGTGCCCGTCGCCTTCGTCGACGACATGGCCCATAATCTGCATTCGGTCAGCGAGCATGTTCCGGAATGCCTTCTGATCAATCTGAAGCCCGATTCCATCGTCCACCGCATGGCGCCAGCCGTCGCGGCGGGGATCCCCGAAGCAAACGAATGGAGCCAGGCGGCGCCGCTGATCCAGGCCCATATCGTGCGCTGAAGCCATCTGGCCCGATATCCGCGCCCGGCATCAGAGAATGAGGCGCATCAGCGGCCTGCCATCCTTGCGCTTCGCCACCTCCGAAAATCCGGCCGCTTCGAATATGCGTTGCGAGCCCACACAAAGGCCGACGGATTTCGATTGCTTGGTGCGCTCGATCGGACAGCCCTCCAGCAGCCGCGCACCGGACGCCTTGGCAAAGTCGATGGCCTCCGAGAGCATGCGATGGCTGTATCCCTTGCCACGATCGCGCGCATTCATGAAGAAGCAGCTGATGGCCCAGATCGAGCTATCCTCCGCATCGGCGGGATCGAGCGGGCGGGATACGGTTTTGGGAGAATTCCATTGCGGGAGTTCTGCGCGCGGACCGACCTGCACCCAGGCAATCGGCTGCGCGTCGATATAGCCAAGGAGACCGGGTGGCGGCCCGGCCGCGATGCGCGCCTGCATGAACCGCTTCTTGGCCGCCGCATCCATCGTCTTGCGTTGCGAGGTCGGGACGCGAAAATAGGTGCACCAGCAGCCGTAGCAGGCGCCGCTCGGTCCGAAAAGCGCCTCGAAATCGTCCCAGCGCTCGGGCGTTAATGGCTGCACGCTTAAATTCCGCACTCCCTGCTCCCCGACAGTTTTCCGGCTTGAGACTCACAAGCTTAAAACATAAAGTAGCGATGTTCAATTTTTGTTCTCGTTCAATGACCAATGCGCCCGACAAGATCTCAGGTTTCTGTCGCGATTGCTTGAGCGAGCAATCGACCGCACGAACGCGCTGCCGCAGCTGCGGCAGTCCTCGCCTCGTCTATCACCGCGAACTCTACGGACTGACGCTGGCGCATATCGACTGCGACGCCTTTTATGCCTCGATCGAGAAACGCGACAATCCGGAGCTGGCCGACAAACCCGTCATCATCGGCGGCGGCAAACGCGGCGTCGTCTCCACCGCCTGCTATATCGCCCGCACCCATGGGGTGCGCTCCGCCATGCCGATGTTCAAGGCGCTGGAAGCCTGCCCGCAGGCCGTCGTCATCCGACCGAACATGGAAAAATACGTCCGTGTCGGCCGCGAGGTTCGAGGCATGATGCAGGAACTGACACCCCTGGTGCAGCCGCTTTCGATCGATGAGGCCTTCCTTGAGCTCGACGGCACGCAGCGGCTCCATCACGATCCGCCGGCCCGCATTCTCGCCAGGTTTGCCCGGCGGGTCGAACAGGAAATCGGCATCACCATCTCGGTCGGCCTTTCCTATTGCAAGTTCCTCGCCAAGGTCGCCTCCGACCTGCAGAAGCCGCGCGGCTTCTCCGTCATCGGGCGTGAAGAGGCGCTCTCCTTCCTGGAGCCACGCCCCGTCACAACCATCTGGGGCGTCGGCAAGGCCTTTGCGGCGACGCTCGAAAGCGACGGCATCCGCACCATCGGCCAATTGCAGTCCATGGAGGAAGGCGACCTCATGCGTCGCTACGGCGTCATCGGGCAGCGGCTTTTCCGCCTCGCCCGCGGCATCGACGACCGTACGGTGCATCCAAACGAAGCGGCAAAGAGCGTGTCTTCCGAAACGACTTTCTTCGACGACATTTCGCGCCATGACGATCTTGTGCCGGTCCTGCGCGATCTCTCGGAGAAGGTTTCGCGGCGCCTGAAGCGCAGCGGCATTGCCGGGCAGACCGTGGTGCTGAAGCTGAAGACCGCCGACTTCAGGACCCGCACGCGCAACCGCCGCCTGGAAGATCCGACCCAGCTTGCCGACCGGATCTTCCGCACCGGCCTGCGGCTGCTCGAACACGAGACCGACGGCACGAAATTCCGCCTCATCGGCATTGGCGTCACCGACCTTGGCGACGCGGCGCGCGCGGATCCGCCCGATCTTGTCGACGTGCAGTCGACGCGACGCGCAGCAGCAGAAGCTGCCATGGACAAACTCAAAGAAAAATTCGGCAACAGGACGGTCGAGACCGGCTATACGTTCGGCGATAAACGCCATAGATAACAATGCTTTAAAAAAGTCATCGGCCGGCGATATTGAGCCGTAGCGCAAATAATCACGCCACGCGTGCGATTCTTGAGGGCAAGAAAGCTCGGATTCAAACTTTTTTGGTAAATTTCCATTAGGACTTGGATTCTGTGACTTCCGAACGGCGCGGATCCGCCGTCGATTGTGTTTTGCGTACGGGTTCCTATGCGTCTATCGGCTGTATCGACCATTCTTCTTGCCTGCCTGACGATCTCAGGCTGCGCCGCCCGAGGTGAGCGCGAAGCAGCGCAAGCCAGCCCGCCTTCGAAGGAAACGACCAGTTCCATCGCAAAGAGTAATCGGCCGGTGCCATCGGTCGAAATCGGCGAAACGGTCTCGCGCGTCGAGCGGCAGCAGGCCTTGGCAGTTACAATGCCGACGGAGGTCCGGCCGGAGGCATTTCTGCCCTCCGAACAAGGCGGGGACGACACACCCGTACCGCTGCAGCGGCCGCTCGCCATGCTCGCGCCGTCGAATCCCATGCCTCGTGCCATGCGGCAGCAGCCGATGCAGATCTATAGCCACCGCTTCCGCGACGCCAAACCGATCAATTTCGGCTCTTCCACATCGCCCCGGAAGCTTGCCGTGCATGGCGTCGACGTCTCGCGCTGGCAGGGCGAGATCGACTGGGATACGCTGCGCACCCAGGGTGCGAACTTCGTCTACATCAAGGCGACTGATGGAGGCGATCATCTCGATCCGATGTTCAGGAAGAACTGGCGGGCCGCCCAACAGGCCGGCCTGAAACATGGCGCCTATCACTTCTTCTATTGGTGCAGGACGGCCGGTGAGCAAGCCGATTGGTTCATCCGCAACGTGCCGAAGGAGGCAGGCGCGCTTCCGCCCGTCATCGACGTCGAATGGAACGGTGAGTCGAGCTGCAAGCGGCGCCCTTCGCGCGAGCAGGTGCTTGCCAAGATGCAGGTCTTCATGGACAAGCTCGAAAAGCATTATGGCCAGCGCCCGATCGTCTATACGGCGCCGGATTTCTATCGCGACAATCTCAGCGGCGAACTGCTCGACTATCCCTTCTGGCTGCGCGCCGTGGCTCAACATCCGTCCAAGGTCTATCCGGGCCGGAAATGGCTGTTCTGGCAATATTCCGGTTCAGGCGTCTCCCACGGCGTCGAAGGCAGGATCGACCTCAACGCCTTCCACGGCAGCGAGCAGGACTGGCACAACTGGGTAGCCTCCAGCGTCCATTGATCTCCAGATCGCCGTTGATACCTTATGCCGAAGCAGGGCAGCCAGCCTCGCTTCGGCATAGCTGAATCTTGTTTCGAACACGCAACATCAGGATTTAGCGGTAGCGATAAGGCAGGTCTTTTCGGCAAGCCTTCCTTAAACTTCAAAGCATAACCTTGGCAGTACGAGTATTGCGTATTGGTTTGTGTTCATATGAAGCCGTTTCTGTTGCTGGGGCTCGGGCTGTTGTCGGCCACCGCCCTCTCACATCCTTCTCTTGCCGCGCCGGATGCCCGCACGCTGCAGATCGTGGTGTCGAAGGACAGGCAATCGCTTGTCGTCTATGATGGCGACCAGGTGATCGCAACCTCTAAGGTTTCGACCGGCAAGCGGGGCCATACGACACCAAGCGGCATCTTCTCCATTCTGGAAAAGAAGGTCTATCACGAGTCAAATCTCTATTCGGCCGCGCCCATGCCCTACATGCAAAGGCTGACCTGGTCGGGGATCGCGCTGCACGAATCCAACTCGGTTCCGAATTATCCGGCGTCCCACGGCTGCGTGCGCATGCCGAAAGCCTTTGCCAAGATGCTCTATCAGATGACCGAGCGCGGTGTGCATGTTGTGATCGCCAATCAGCCGCTGGTGCCGCAGGCTTTCGAGAGCGCGATGCTGTTCCAGCCGCCGGCAGCACCTCCCCCAGCGCTGTTTTCCGGCATCGAACTGCGCCCAATGACCGCAAGCTTTCTGCCGCAGGGGCAAGCCCTTCAGGTCGCAACGAATGATGTGACTTCGATCCGGATGCCGAAAGTCCAGGAAACCATTGCCCCGCCCGCCGATCCGGCACCGCTCAGCATCCTCATCACCCGGCGCGGCCTGCGCGAGAATGTGCGTGACCTCCAGACCATTCTGAATGGGATGGGTTTTATTACCGGAACGCCCGACGGCATGCTCGGGCCGGCAACGGTGCAGGCGATCGAAGATTTCAGGAAAGCGCATGACATCAAGACGACGGGCAGTCTTGTCAGCCCCGCGCTGATGAAAGCGGTCTATGCTGCCGCCGGCAAGGGCGAACCGCCGAACGGCGCGATCATGGTCCGCCAGAACTTCAAGCCGCTCTTCGAAGGCCCCGCCATCATCGCCGAGCCGCAAGAGGCGCTCGGCGTGCATTTCTTCACAGCCAACGCCATCGACCGGATCAGCGGCAAGGCAGACTGGTTCGGCATGACGCTCGAAGAAGATCTCAGCATGCAGACGAAGAAGCGGTACGGCATCACCAGCGAGGAGCAATCGCAATCGCTCGATGCGGCCGGACAGGCGTTTGCCCGCATCACCATTCCCGACGACGTCCGCCACCGCATCGAGGATTTGCTGACGGCCGGATCCTCGCTGACGATTTCCGACACCGGCGTTGGACCGGAAACCGGTAACGGGACCGATTTCATCACCATCACCAACAATGGTGCGCTTGGGAAAAAGGGCTAAACCAGCTCCACATCGATGACACCAGGCGCTGTACGCAAGGCGGCGGCAATTTCCGGCGTGATGCGATATTTCTCCGGCAGCGCCACCTCGACCTCGCGCAACCCCTCCTCCTTGATGACGATGAAGGAGACGAGGCCGTCACCTTTGGCATTCAGATGCGCGGCAACGGCTTTCAGCGGCCCGGAATCGCGGACATAGACGCGCAGTGCCTTCTGCATCTGTAGCGACTTCTCCTCCAGCGACTGCGCCGTCTGCAGGCGCAGGCTGATGCCTTCCGGACGCTCATCCGCCTGGGCTGTTATAACGAAGGATTTTCCGACTTCGAGCACATCACGATACTGGTTGAGCGTCTCCGAGAAGAGCACCGCTTCGAACTGACCAGATGCATCGGAAAAGACGAAGATACCCATCTTGTTGCCGGTGCGCGTCTTGCGCTCCTGCTTCGAGATCACCGTGCCGGCCAAACGTCCGTTGCTGGCGCCCTGTTTCACCGCGGCCGAGAACTCGGCGAAGGGCTGTACCCGCATCTTGTCGAGCACGCTCTTATAAGTGTCGAGCGGATGCGCCGTCAGATAGAAGCCGAGCACCTGGAATTCGCGCAGTAGCCGCTCCGAAGCAAGCCAGGGCGTATAGGGCGGAAACACGATCTTTTCCGGACCGGAGGCCGCACTTCCGAACATGTCGTGCTGGCCGCTGCGCTTGTTTTCCTGCGCGACCTGGGCATAGCCCATGATGCGATCCAGGCCGGCGATCAGCTGCGCGCGATCGATCTCGAAGCAGTCGAAGGCGCCGGCGCAGATCAGGCTTTCCAGAACGCGGCGGTTGATCTGCTTGGGATCGATGCGAAGGCAGAAATCCTCGATGCTGGCAAAGGGCTGATCGCCGCGCACCTCGACAATGTGATCAACGGCGGATTCGCCCACACCCTTGATGGCCGCCAGCGCATAATAGATGCGGTTGTCACCCGTTTCGAAATGGCGGAAAGAGGTCTGCACCGAGGGCGCGATGACCTCGATGCCCAGGCGCTTGGCATCCTGGCGGAAGTCGTTGACTTTCTCGGTATTGGACATATCGAGCGTCATCGACGCTGCCAGGAACTCCACCGGATAGTGCGCCTTCATATAGGCGGTCTGGTAGGAGACAATGGCGTAGGCTGCGGCGTGCGACTTGTTGAAGCCGTAATTGGCGAACTTGGCGAGCAGATCGAAGATAACGTCGGCCTGCCCCTTCGACACGCCGTTCTTGATGGCGCCATCAACGAAGCGCTCGCGCTGCTGGTCCATCTCCGCCTTGATCTTCTTACCCATGGCGCGGCGCAGAAGATCGGCTTCACCGAGCGAATAGCCGGAGAGCACCTGGGCGACCTGCATCACCTGCTCCTGGTAGACGATGACGCCTTGCGTTTCTTTCAGCAGGTAATCGATCTTCGGGTGGATCGACTCGATCTCCTCCTCGCCATGCTTGCGGGCATTATAAACCGGAATATTCTCCATCGGGCCGGGGCGATAGAGGGCAACCAGCGCGATGATATCCTCGATGCAGTCCGGGCGCATGCCGATCAGCGCCTTGCGCATGCCCGCACTTTCCACCTGGAACACGCCGACCGTCTCGCCGCGCGAGAGCATGTCGTAAGTTTTCTTGTCGTCGAGCGGGATGCTGGCGAGATCGATCGAGATGTCGCGCTTGGCGACGAAATCGACCGCCGTCTTCAGGACGGTCAGAGTCTTGAGGCCAAGGAAGTCGAACTTCACGAGGCCGGCCTGCTCCACCCATTTCATGTTGAACTGGGTGACCGGCATATCGGAACGCGGGTCGCGATACATCGGCACCAGCTTCGAAAGCGGGCGGTCGCCGATGACGATACCGGCGGCGTGGGTCGAGGCGTGGCGATAGAGGCCTTCGATCTTCTGGGCGATGTCGAGAAGCCGGGCGACGACCGGCTCCTTGTCCGCCTCCTCCTGCAGGCGCGGCTCCTCCTCGATCGCCTTGCTGAGTGGGGTCGGATTGGCGGGATTGTTCGGCACGAGCTTGCAGATCTTGTCGACCTGGCCGTAGGGCATTTCCAGCACGCGGCCGACGTCGCGAAGGGCGGCGCGCGCCTGCAGCGAACCGAAGGTGATGATCTGCGCCACCTGTTCGCGGCCATATTTGGCCTGCACGTAGCGGATCACCTCTTCACGCCGATCCTGGCAGAAGTCGATATCGAAGTCCGGCATCGAGACGCGTTCCGGATTGAGGAAGCGCTCGAACAGCAGCGAGAAGCGCAGCGGATCGACGTCGGTGATGGTGAGTGCGTAGGCGACCAGCGAGCCCGCACCCGAGCCGCGGCCCGGCCCGACCGGGATATCATGCCGCTTGGCCCATTTGATGAAGTCCGAAACGATCAGGAAGTAGCCGGGGAACTTCATGCGCTCGATGACGCTGAGTTCGAACTCCAGGCGCTCGCGATAATCCTTTTCCTCATAGCCTGGCGCCATGCCGAGCGAGGCGAGACGCTGGTCGAGCCCCTCGACGGCCTGGGCGCGCAGCTCTGCCGACTCGGCGCGCTCGGCCTCCTCCGCATCATCGGTCGCGCCGGTGAAACGCGGCAGGATCGGCTTGCGGGTCTTCAGGATGAAGGAGCAGCGGCGAGCGATCTCGACCGTATTTTCCAGCGCCTCCGGCAGATTGGCGAAAAGCTTCGCCATGTCGGCTCGGCTCTTGAGATAATGATCCGGCGTCAGACGAAAACGCGTATCGTCCGAGACGATGGCGTTATGAGCCACCGCCATCAGCGCGTCATGCGCGTCGTAATCGTCACGCGTCGGGAAAAAGGCCTCGTTGGTCGCGACCAGCGGAATCTCATGCTCGTAGGCCATCGCGATCATCTTCTGCTCATGGCGGCGATCATAGGCGCCATGGCGCTGCAATTCGAGATATAGCCGGTCACCGAACAGGCGTTTCAAGGTCAGCAGACGGGAGAGCGCCTGCGCGGCATGCCCCTCCTTCAGCGCCATATCGATCGGCCCGCTCAACGAGCCGGTCAGCGCGATCATGCCTTCCGTGCCGATCTCTTCCAGCCATGAGCTGGTGATGTGAACGGCACTGTTGCCCTCGCCGCCGAGATAGGCGCGGCTGACAAGATCGACAAGGCGTTCATAGCCCCGCTCGGTCGCAGCAAGCAGCACGATGGACGGCAGCTTGGCGAGCGCCTGCTGCGGCCCGCGTTTCTCACTTTCGCTGCCATCTTCCATGTCGATCGATACCTGGCAGCCGATGATCGGCTGCAGACCTTCGTCCATCGCCTTCTGCGAGAATTCGAGAGCAACGAAGAGATTGTTGGTATCGGTAATGGCGATGGCCGGCTGGCTGTCGCTGGCAGCCTTGGCCAATATCTTCTTGAGCGGCAGCGCGCCCTCTAGCAGCGAATAAGCGGAATGAACCCTGAGGTGCACGAATTCCGGCATCTCACCGGCCGGCGCTGCCACGCCGCTGCCACCCATATCCGCCATCTCAAACCCTTCCGCATGCCCACATGAATCGGTGTTATTGTCGGCATTGCGGATCGTAAAGTCCATAAGTTGCTCCCATCAAATATGGGAACAGCAAGAGCAAATGGGGATAAAACTTACATCGCCATCATGATGAGGGAAAAGCTGGTGACGAACATGACGATGGAGGTGAATGCTGCAACGTCTCGAATGATATCGGTCATTTACGCGCTCCTTACTCGTTATGTTTCTTTTCTGTTCTGTTTTTGTTCGAAAGTCAATAGGAGCATCAATAAATTTCATCGCACGACTTTTCCGTTCTCCGATGGACGCCGGAAATGCCCGGCGCTATTGAGATGCGAACAGGGAGACCACGATGAAATCACTTGCCTGCGCTCTCATTCTCCTTTCGCTGACAACTACGGCCCGCGCTGAAGATGCGATAGCGCCCGGCCGCATCATCGACGCCGCGATTGGCGATTGGAACAAGGATGGCAAACCGGATCTCGCACTTCTGGTGGCGCCCTCTCCGGATGATCAGGCCGACAATCCGATCGGCATCCATATCTACCTGCGCGATGACGAACACTCCTTGCTGAAGCTCGCCGCAAGCGCTCCGAACAAAATATGGGGCAGCGTCGAACCCGGCGGCATCGTCGGCCAGGAGCCGTCGATCTCGGCGCTCCCAAACGGCTCGATCGCGATCGCATCGCAGAATGACGCCATCGGCCGCGATCGCTGGACTCAGACATTGACGCTCGCCTATCGCAACAACAACTTCGTGGTGGCCGGCTACACCTACGACTCCCGCGACACGCTCGAACCGGACAACAGTCACAGCTGCGACTATAACGTTTTGACCGGCAAGGTGACCAAGGATGGTAAGGCGCTGAAGGCCGATGCCAAGACCGTGACCATCCAAAACTGGCAGGACGATCTCGGCCAGAAGGCCTGCGAAAGCGGGTATCGCTAGCGCATGTTCTCTTTTTGTTCTTTACAAGCCCAACGTTGAATGGCATCCTACCCCCTCACCAAAATGGAGAGGGTCATGCCGGATCTTGCCGAGCTGAACGATTTTATTGTCATCGCCAAAGCGGAGACCTATGTCGGCGATGGCGAGAGGCTGCCGTCCTGCCGCAGCGGCTCACATGATATCGGCTATACAAGCGGCCGCTGGCGCTATCTCGACAGCTATTTCGGCGGCACGGACTTCGCCGGACAGGAGCTTGTGTGGTGTGACGGCGAGCCGGTCTGGGCCATGAATTATTTCGGCCATATCGTCGAGCCTGATCTGATCGACGGCACCCGCGCCGGCATGGTCATCAAGGCGGCACTTCTGCGTCTCTATCTCGATGAAAAGCGCTTTCTCGGCGGCTTCGAGTTCGAACATGCCTACGGCCGCTATATCGACCGCAGCACCGGGTCGTGCAACCACTTCACCGGCCATGAGGCCATCATGGTGAAGGACCGCAAGGCCTATGAACTGGATTATCGCGGCGGCCTGATCGTACCTTAGAGCGGCGCAGCGTTTCTCGAAATCACGGAACCGCTCTATATCTTCGTGATCTCACAATTCCGGATGGAAAACCACGCAGCACTGTTCCTGGAATTGCTTCAACGGGCGATCAGACCTCGACCACCTTGCCTTCGCTTAGGGTGACGCGGCGATCCATGCGAGCGGCGAGTTCGTGATTATGGGTGGCGATCAAGGCAGCAAGACCCGACTGGCGCACCAGCGCCTCCAGAGCATCGAAGACGTAATGCGCGGTCGCCGGATCGAGGTTGCCGGTGGGTTCATCCGCCAGCAGCACCAGCGGCGCGTTGGCGACGGCGCGGGCGATCGCGACGCGCTGCTGCTCGCCACCGGACAGCTCCGCCGGGCGGTGATCGGCGCGATGGCCGATGCGCATATAGTCGAGAAGCTGGGCGGCCCGCTCGCTCGCATCCTTGCGCGAGAGGCCGGAAATGAGCTGCGGCATCATGATGTTCTCGAGCGCTGAGAACTCGGGCAACAGATGATGGAACTGATAGACGAAGCCGATCTCGCTGCGGCGCACCGCCGTGCGCCTATCGTCGGACAAGGCCTCGCAGGCCTGGCCATTGACGACCACCTCGCCGCCATCGGGATGCTCCAGCAGACCAGCCACGTGCAGCAGCGTCGACTTGCCCGTTCCTGAAGGCGCCACCAGCGCGACGATCTCACCGCTGCGCAAGGCGAAATCTGCCCCCTTCAGGATCGACAGGCGCGTCTCACCCTGCCCGTAATGACGCTCCACGCCCGAAAGCTGGAGAACGACGTTGCGTTTCATCAAATGCGAATTCCTTATTCGTAGCGCAACGCCTGCACCGGATCGAGCCGCGAGGCACGCCAGGCCGGAAAGATCGTAGCAAGGAAGGAAAGCGTGAGAGCCATCACCACAACCGAGACGGTCTCACCGAGATTCATCTGAGCCGGCAATTTGCTGAGGAAATAGACTTCCGGATTGAAGATCACGGTACCCGAAATCCAGGAGAAAAACTGACGGATGGACTCGATATTCAGGCAGACCACAACGCCGAGGATCACACCCGCAAGCGTGCCGACGACGCCGATGGCCGCGCCTGTCATGAAAAAGATACGCATGATGGCGCCCGATGTCGCACCCATGGTGCGCAGGATGGCAATATCGCTGCCTTTGTCCTTCACCAGCATGATCAGGCCGGAGATGATATTCAGGGCTGCGACAAGGACGATCAGCGTCAGGATCATGAACATGGTATTGCGCTCGACCTGCAGGGCCGAGAAGAAAGTGGCATTGACCTGCCGCCAGTCCGTCAGGAAGATCTGTCGCCCGGCGGCTTCTTCGATCTTCGGCCGCAGCTCATCGACATCGTCGGGATTGGTGATGAAGAGCTCGATCTTTTCGACGATGCCTTCGGCGTTGAAGAAGACCTGCGCCTCCTCCAGCGGCATGAAAACGACCGAAGAATCATATTCCGACATGCCGACCTCGAAGATACCCGAGATCGTGTATGCCTTGACGCGCGGATTGACGCCGAAGGGCGTGACATCGCCGTCCGGCGCCGTGAGCGTGATCTGATCACCGACCGTCAGCCCCAGTTGCCGCGCGAGGCGGCTGCCGACCAGAACACCCTGCCCGGACGCGAAGCCGACCATATCGCCAGAGACAACGTGATCGGAAACCGACTTGAGTTTCGTCAGGTCTTCCGAGCGGATGCCGCGCACCAGCGCGCCGGTGCCCGAGCCACCGCGTCCCGAGGCGAGTGTCTCACCCTCCACGAGCGGCAAGGCCATGGTGACGCCGGGTACGGCGGAAAACTTCTTTGCCAGCTCGGCATAATCATTCAGCGGCGAATCGATGGGCTGTACCACCACATGGCCGTTGAAGCCGAGAATCTGCTTGAAGAGTTCGGCGCGGAAACCGTTCATGACCGCCATGACGATGATCAGCGCCGCGACGCCGAGCATGATGCCGACCAGAGAGAAGCCGGCAATGACCGAAATCGAAGCTTCCTTGCGCCGGGAGCGAAGATAGCGCCAGGCAACGAGCCGTTCGAAACCGGAGAACGGGCGAGACGATGGGCCGGCCTTGAACGAATTTTCCTGCTGTTCCACTGCCGCGCTCACCGCCATTCGCCTTCCATCCTATTTAATCGTCAATCAGCCGGCCAGCCGCTTGATTGCCGCATCGACCGTCATCGTCTCGCGAGCGCCGGTCTTGCGGTCCTTCACTTCCACTTCGCCGCCCGCGATCGAACGCGGCCCGACGATGATCTGCACGGGCACGCCGATCAGATCGGCCGTCGCGAACTTCGTTCCGGCACGCTCGTCGCGATCGTCATAGAGCACGTCCCTGCCGGCCTTCGACAGCGCGGCATAGACGGTTTCGCAGGCGTCATCACAAGCCTGATCGCCGGCCTTCATGTTGATCACCACGACATCGAACGGCGCGACCGATTCCGGCCAGATGATTCCGTTCTCGTCATGCGATGCTTCGATGATGGCGGGAACAAGGCGTGTCGGTCCAATACCGTAAGATCCCATGTGGACAGCATGTTCCTTGCCGTCCGGACCCTGGACTTTCGCACCCATCGGCTCGGAATATTTCGTGCCGAAATAGAAGATGTGGCCGACCTCGATACCACGCGCCGACAGGCGATCGCCTTCCGGAATGGCGTTGAAGGCGGCTTCGTCATGCATTTCCGAGGTAGCGGCGTAGACCGAAGTCCATTTATCGAAGATGCTCTTCAGGCTGGCGGCATCATCGAAATTCGTGTCTTCGCCCGGAATGTCGAAATTGACGAAATCCTTGTGGCAAAAAACTTCCGACTCGCCGGTATCAGCAAGAATGATGAATTCGTGGCTGAGATTGCCGCCGATCGGGCCGGTATCGGCACGCATCGGAATTGCTCTCAGGCCAAGACGATTGAAGGTGCGCAGATAGGCGGCGAACATCTTGTTATAAGATTGCACTGCGCCTTCCTGCGTCAGATCGAAGGAATAGGCATCTTTCATCATGAATTCGCGCGAGCGCATCGTGCCGAAACGCGGACGAATCTCATCACGGAACTTCAGCTGGATATGATACAGGTTCAGCGGCAAGTCCTTGTAAGACTTGATATAGGACCGGAAGATGTCGGTGATCATCTCCTCGTTGGTCGGGCCGTAGAGCATCGGACGGTCCTGCCGGTCCCTGATGCGCAGCATTTCCTTGCCGTAAGCGTCGTAGCGGCCGCTTTCCTGCCAGAGCTCGGCCGACTGCAGCGTCGGCATCGACAGCTCGATGGCACCGGAACGGTTCTGCTCCTCGCGGATGATCTTGTTGACTTTGTCGAGCACGCGCTTGCCCAATGGCAGCCAGGAATAGATGCCCTGCGACTGCTGGCGGATCATACCGGTGCGCAGCATGAGCCGATGGGAAACAATTTCAGCCTCCTTGGGGTTTTCCTTCAGGATGGGCATGAAGTAACGAGACAGACGCATGACGCTTGTTCCAGATGGTTTGACGTTCCGCTCGCGGCGGAATCGTTAGTAAATTATGTACTGGAGGCAGTTCATAACTGCTTCGGCGTTGGAAGGAAACCCGCATTCTGCAATAGAAGAATTTGGCAAATGCCCGGAAATACAGGCGATACGGCCTATTTCCGATGTTTCGAAAAAGCGCACGTTTATAAGGATTTACGACGAAAATCTGTCAACAGAAAAATTCTGCGCCACTGTAGCAAAAAAGCAAAAAAAAGGATGACAAAGCTCAATCTTTGAGCTAATTTTAGCTCACAAAAGAGGCAGGAAGGCTAAATTCTTGTCGTTTCGCGGTCAAGTCTTGGGAGGATCAGATCTTAGGCGCGCTCGTTCGCTGCCCCGGTAACGGATAAGGATCACGCGATACTTTAAAACAAGGCTTATAGCCTTGTTTTTTTTTGCTTTCTCAGCCTGATCTTCCGCCGATCAGCCGCTCTCGCGAGAAAGCCCACTTTCAGCCCTTCAGCCAAGATACGACAAACGCACCGGGAATTCTCTGCGCCAGCCACATGACAGGCGTGTGACGAATTGATGGCGATTGCAGGGCATGCGACTTGCAGGGCATGCGACTTGGGCCTGCTTTACTCTACTATTTCTATAGATCACTGATAGCTTGGAACGATCTTAGGAATGGAATCTATACTCAATCCGAAGTAATGCGACGCGACATACCAGGCGCCGTAAATAAGAGCAGACACCAGCGTCGTGACGAGAACCACCCGCCAGGCCCGAAACTTCGTCGGGGCGCTTTCGACGGTGCCGAGGACCACATGCTCGTCCTCGGCCTGCGTGCGCAGACCAAACGGCAGGACGGCAAAGAGCGTAATCCACCAGATAACGAAATAAACGGCGAAACTGGCAATGATCTGCTGGGCCATTATGCTCCCTTCGAGACGTGTTTACCCGTCTCCTCCTCTTCCAAACTGCTTATAGGGACAAAGCGGCCGTCTTTCAAAGTGCCGATCAGCGCACTCAAAGCAGATTCAGATTTTAGGCCAGTTCCGCCCAAAATCATCCGGCTCCGATGTCACACCTGCTCAAGCTCGATGAGCGTGCCGAAGAAATCCTTCGGATGCAGGAAGAGTACAGGCTTGCCATGCGCGCCGATCTTCGGCTCGCCATCGCCAAGCACGCGTGCACCCCTGGAAACCAGCTGATCGCGTGCCGCAAGGATATCCGCGACTTCGTAACAGATATGGTGCATGCCGCCATCCGGGTTCCTGGCGAGGAAGGAAGCGATGGGCGAAGCTTCGCCCAGCGGTTCGAGCAGTTCGACCTTGCTGTTCGGCAGCTCGACGAAAACGACGGTTACGCCGTGCTCCGGCAAGGATTGCGGCGCGGATACAGTTGCGCCGAGCGTCTCGCGATAGGCTCGGGAAGCCACGGCGATATCGGGAACGGCGATCGCGATGTGATTGATGCGTCCCAACATGACCCTCTCCTCCCGATCAGACCTCAGCCGCCGGTGCGCGTGATGAATACGGTCACGACCGGCTTCTTGCCCCAGCCTTGGTTGGCGGCGGCGCGCACTGCTCGGCGAGTGGCCTCCTGCAGCATGTCCAGATCCTTCCGACGCGCGCGCGGAATGCTCTCGATAGCACTAACGATGGCGTCGAAGAGCGTATCCTCCATCTCCTCGCCTTCATCATCATAGGCCGGCAGGCCGATCGGCACGACATCGGGATCGCCGACGATATCATAGCGCGCATCGAGAACGACGTTGACGGCGACGTGGCCGACATAGGAGAGCTTCTTGCGCTCGCCGATGCCCATCTCGTCAAAATCGCCGATCAATATGCCATCTTTGAAGATGCGCCCATGCGGCGCTTCGCCGATCACCTCGACCGGACCGGGCGCAAGACGCACGACATCGCCGTTGCGCACCCGCGGTACGGTGGCAATGCCGCTCTGTTCGGCCAATTCCTTATGCGCGGTCAGATGGGTCGCCTCGCCATGTACGGGGATGAGGACCTTCGGACGCGTCCACTCATACATCTTCTGCAATTCGTTGCGCCGGGGATGGCCGGAGACGTGCACCAACGCCTCGGCATCCGTCACCACATGCACGCCCTGTTCGATCAGGCCGTTCTTGATGTCCTGAATCGCCTTCTCATTTCCGGGAATGGCGCGCGAGGAAAAGACGACGATATCGCCTGATGCCAATGCGACGTTGCGCATTTCGTCACGCGAAAGTTTCGCCAGCGCGGCTCGGGATTCGCCCTGGCTGCCGGTCAGGATCACCACGACCTTGTCGCGCGGGATATAGCCATATTCGTCTTCGGCGATGAAGGGCTTGATGCCTTCCATGATGCCGATATCGCGGGCGACGTCGACGACGCGCTTCAGCGAGCTGCCGAGCAGCAGCACTTCGCGGCCGGCGGCTTCGGCAGCCTCGGCAATGGTGCGGATGCGGCCGACATTCGACGAGAAGGTGGTGATCGCTACCCTGCCCTCTGCATCCTCGATGATCTTGCGGAGGCTTTCCGAGACGTCCTTCTCCGAAGGCGAAACACCATCGCGCAAGGCATTGGTGGAATCGCACATCAGCGCCAGCACGCCCTCATCGCCGAGTTGGCGGAAGCGGGTCTCGTCGGTCAGCGGCCCGAGCGACGGCTCGTGATCGATCTTCCAGTCTCCGGTATGCACGACATTGCCGAGCGGTGTGCGGATCATCAGCGACATCGGCTCGGGGATCGAGTGGTTGACGGCCACGCCTTCGATCTCGAAGGGGCCAACATTGATGCGATCGCCGGCCCTGAACAGCGTCACCGGGATCTCGCCCATCGACTTCTCATAATCGCGCTTGGCCTCAAGAAGACCGGCGGTAAAGGCAGAGGCATAGATCGGAACATTCAGGCCCGGCCAAAGATCGTTCAGTGCGCCGTAATGATCCTCGTGCGCGTGGGTGATGATGATGCCCTTGAGGTTCTTGCGTTCCTTGGCGAGGAAACGGATATCCGGCAGGACGAGATCGACACCAGGCAGATCCGGCCCCGGGAACGTCACGCCGCAATCGACCATGATCCATTGACGCTGCTCCGCCGGACCATAGCCGTAGAGGGCGAGATTCATCCCGATCTCGCCGACGCCGCCGAGGGGCAGAAACACCAGTTCGTCTTGCTTCGCCATCTGATCCCCAACCATCATCTAAAAAAAACGTCGCCCGCGGCGATCGGCATGATCCTGCCGTCCTCGGTCTCGAGCAGCAACAAGCCATTATCATCGATTCCGGAGAAATGGCCCGAAATCGAGCGATCCGGTAAGTTCACCGTGATGTTTTCCCCTATGCCGCATGCGACTTCGCGCCAGCGCGCTGTGATCTCGCGAACGCCCTTGCCGCGATTCCAAACATCAAGCGCTTCGGACATGGCACCATAAAGATGAGCAAACAGCTCATCCGGCGACACCATCGAGCCCTGCTGCCTGAGGCAGGTGACGGGATACATCGGATTGTCAGGCATGACGGCAATATTAATGCCGATGCCGATGACGAGCGCATAGCGGCCGTCGGGCAAGGCCTCGCCTTCGATCAGGATACCGCAGGTTTTCTTGCGGCCGATCAATATGTCATTGGGCCACTTGATCTCTGCAGGTTCTGCGGCCAGCGGCAGCACGCTACGAACAGCCTGATGTACAGCAACCGCGACTGCAAGCGGCAGGGAACCGAGGCGGTCCATCGGAGCGGGATCGATCAGAAGAAGAGAGGCGTAGAGATTGCCGGCTTCCGACACCCAAGGGCGACCGCGGCGACCGCGTCCACCCGTCTGGCGCTCGGCGGTCACCCAAAGGTTCCCGGGATCGCCGGCACGTGCACGCTCGAGGCACACGCTATTCGTGGACGACGTCTCTTGAAGGGCATCGTGCCGGAAGTCGGCGAGCGACTTCCGGCTATTCATGTCAGACGCCATCAAAACAGCGTCGCGGCAGCGAGATCGGCAGCACCGCCGATTGCGCCACCGAAGAAGACATAGGTGATGACGAACAGGCCGGAAAGACCGAAGACGAGGCGCAGCGAACCGGCCGTGCGTGTGAATTCGTCCTTGGCTTCATCGAACCACATTACCTTGATGACGCGCAGATAGTAGTAAGCGCCGACGACCGAGGCCAGAACGCCGATGATGGCGAGCGCATAGAGATGCGCCTGGATAGCCGCGACGAAGACGAAGTACTTTCCGAAGAAGCCTGCGAGCGGCGGAATGCCGGCCAGCGAGAACATCAGCGCCGTCAACACGACCGCCATGAAGGGATTGGTCGTAGAAAGGCCGGCGAGATCGTCGATGTTTTCAACCTGGCGGCCATCCTTGCGGCGCATCGCCATGATGATGGCAAAGGAGCCGAGCGTCATGACCATGTAGATGACCATGTAGAGCATGACGCCGGAGACGCCGGTCTTGGTGCCGGCGGCGAGGCCGACGAGCGCATAGCCCATGTGACCGATCGACGAATAGGCCATCAGTCGCTTGAAATTACGCTGACCGATCGCGGCGAAGGAGCCGAGCAGCATCGAGGCGATCGAGATGAACACGATGATCTGCTGCCAGTCGGCAAGCACCGGATGGAAAGCGGTGACGACGATGCGGGTCAGGATCGCCATGGCGGCAACCTTCGGCGCGGCCGCGAAGAAAGCGGTAACCGGCGTCGGCGCACCTTCATAAACGTCGGGCGTCCACATGTGGAACGGCACGGCGGAGATCTTGAAGGCGAGGCCGGCAAGCACGAAGACCAGACCGAAGACGAGGCCGAGCGAATGGGTCTCGGCGCTGAGTGCAGTCGCGATCGCATCGAAGGTCGTGTGACCGGTGAAGCCGTAAACCAGCGACATGCCGTAAAGCAGCATGCCCGACGACAGCGCACCGAGAACGAAGTACTTCAGGCCGGCTTCGGTCGACTTGACACTGTCGCGGTTGATGGCGGCGACGACGTAGAGGGCCAGCGACTGCAGTTCCAGCGACAGGTAGAGCGAGATCAGGTCGTGCGCCGAGATCATCAGCAGGATGCCGAGGGTCGCGAGCACAAGCAGAACCGGGAACTCGAAGCGATCGAGCTGCTGCTCGCGCGCCTGCCCCATGCTGAGGAACATGGCGACGATCGAGCCGACCAGCGCGACGATCTTCATGAAGCGGGAGAAGCCATCGGCGAGATAGGCGCCGCCATAGGCAAGCCCCTCGCCCGGCACGAAGATGATCCAGAGACCGGCCACCGCGAGAAGCGCGATGGCAAGACCGGTGACCGTGGGTCCCGACCGCTCGCCCGAGAAGACGCCGATCATGAGCAGCACAAGCGCACCGACCGCGAGGATGAGCTCCGGAATGGAAAGATGCAGGCTTGCAAGAATTGTGTCAGCAGTCATGTCGAATAAGTCCCGTCATCAATTCATCGACAGCGCAACATTCTGCGCAGCGTGCAGGGCAGCGGTATAATTGTTCACCAGCAGATCCACCGAAGCGGCCGTGGCATCGAAGATCGGAGCCGGATAGACGCCGAAGAGGATCGTGAGCGCGATCAGCGGATAGAGGATCAGCTGTTCACGCGGTGACAGATCCAGAAGCTTCTTCAGGTTTTCCTTCTCCAGCGCACCGAAAATGACGCGGCGGTAGAGCCAGAGCGCGTAAGCCGCCGACAGGATCACGCCGGTCGCGGCAAAGAGCGCAACCCAGGTGTTGGCGCGGAAGACGCCGATCAGGGTCAGGAATTCGCCGATAAAGCCGGACGTGCCAGGCAGACCGACATTGGCCATGGTGAAGACCATCATGGCGACGGCATATTTCGGCATGTTGTTGACCAGGCCGCCATAGGCCACGATCTCGCGGGTGTGGGTGCGATCATAGATCACGCCGACGCAGAGGAAGAGCGCGCCCGAGACGATGCCGTGCGACAGCATCTGGAAGATCGCACCCTGAACGCCCTGCTGGTTGGCCGCGAAGATACCCATGGTCACGTAACCCATGTGGGCGACCGACGAATAGGCGATCAGCTTCTTGATGTCGTCCTGCATCATCGCGACCAGCGAGGTGTAGATGATGGCGATGACCGAGAGCGCGAAGACGAGCGGCGCGAAATATTCCGAAGCGTTCGGGAACATGCCGAGCGAGAAGCGGATGAGACCATAGCCGCCAAGCTTCAGGAGAACGCCTGCCAGGATGACCGAGCCTGCCGTCGGCGCCTGCACGTGCGCGTCAGGGAGCCAGGTGTGGACCGGCCACATCGGCATCTTTACCGCGAAGGAGGCGAAGAAGGCGAGCCATAGCCAGGTCTGCAGCTGCGGCGGGAACTTGTAAGCAAGCAGCGTCGGGATATCGGTCGTACCGGCCTGCCAATACATCGCCATGATGGCGAGCAGCATCAGCACGGAGCCGAGCAGCGTGTAGAGGAAGAACTTGTAGCTGGCATAGACACGATCCTTGCCGCCCCAGACACCGATGATCAGGAACATCGGGATGAGGCCGGCTTCGAAGAAGACGTAGAACAGCACGATATCGAGCGACACGAACACGCCGACCATCATCGTCTCGAGGACGAGGAAGGCGATCATGTAATCCTTCAGCCGCTTTTCGACCGACAGCCAGCTCGCGAGTACGCAGAAGGGCATCAGGAAGGTCGACAGGATGACGAACAGCATGGAGATGCCGTCGACGCCCATATGATAGCTGATGCCGCCGGTCAGCCACTCATGCTTTTCGATCAGCTGGAAGCCCGGATTGGCATTGTCGAACCAGATCCAGACGAACAGCGACACGATGAAGGTGACGATGGTCGTCGCCAGCGAGATGTTCAGGACATTCCGGCGGCCGTTGGCCCCGTTCTCCTGCGTGAACAGCAGGAGAAGGACGCCGACCAGCGGCAGAAACGTGACCGTTGAAAGAATAGGCCAATCGGTCATCAGAGGGAACTCCCGAGCATCATCCAGGTAACGAGGGCGGCAATGCCGAGCAGCATCGCGAAGGCATAGTGATAGAGGTAGCCGGTCTGCAGGCGCACGACGCGGTTGGTGACATCGACGACGCGGGCGGCAATGCCGTTCGGGCCGATGGTGTCGATGACCCCGATGTCGCCCTTCTTCCAAAGGAAGCGGCCAAGCGCCTTGGCGGAGCGGACGAAGAGGAAGTCATAGATCTCGTCGAAGTACCACTTGTTCAAGAGGAACTCGTAGAGCACGCGCTGCTGCTGGGCGAGACGGCGCGGCGTTTCCGGCGACTGGATATAGAAATACCAGGCGGTGACGAGGCCGAGCAGCATGGCGATGAACGGGCTGAGCTCAACCCACAGAGGCGCATGTTCCATCTCTTCGAGGATCTTGTTGTCCGGGAGCGTGAACAGCGCATGCTTCCAGAATTCCTCGTAGGCGTGACCGACGAAATCGGCATTGAAATACATGCCGGCGGCAACAGCGCCGATCGCCAGCAGGTAGAGCGGGATCAACATGACGTTCGGCGATTCATGTACATGGTGCATGACCTCGTGCGACGCGCGGGGCTTGCCGAAGAAGGTCATGAAGATCAGGCGCCACGAATAGAAGCTGGTGAACATCGCGGCGATGACGAGCAGCGTGAAGGCGAAGCCGGCGGCTGCATTGTGCGAGGCGAAAGCCGCCAGGATGATCGCGTCCTTCGAAATGAAGCCGGCAAAGCCGATGTGGGTCAGCGGGATGCCGACGCCGGTGATTGCCAAGGTGCCGATGATCATCATCCAGAAGGTCTTCTGGATATGCGGGCGCAGTCCGCCCATATGACGCATGTCCTGCTCGCCGTCGACGGCGTGGATGACCGAGCCGGCACAGAGGAAGAGCAGCGCCTTGAAGAAGGCGTGGGTGAACAGATGGAAGATCGCAGCACCATAAGCGCCGACGCCGAGGGCGACGAACATGTAGCCGAGCTGCGAACAGGTCGAGTAGGCGATGACGCGCTTGATGTCGTTCTGCACGAGGCCGACGGTTGCGGCGAAGAAGGCCGTGATCGCGCCGATGATGGTAACGACGGTCAGCGCATCCTGCGACAGTTCGAAGATCGGCGACATGCGGGCGACGAGGAAGACGCCGGCGGTGACCATGGTTGCGGCATGGATGAGCGCCGAAACCGGCGTCGGGCCTTCCATGGCGTCCGGCAGCCAGGTGTGCAGCAGGAACTGCGCCGATTTACCCATCGCGCCCATGAAGAGCAGCAGGCAGACGGCCGTCAGAGCATGGCCGCGATCGAGATGCATGCCGAGGAAATTGAGCACGATATCGCCCGGCTGACCGCCCTGCCCTGCGGCAAAGCTCTGTGCGTTGCCGAAGATGACATCGAAATTGATCGAGCCGAAGAGAACGAAGACGCCGGCAATGCCGAGTACGAAACCGAAGTCGCCGACGCGGTTGACGATGAAGGCCTTGATCGCCGCTGCGGAGGCCGACGGCTTCTTGAACCAGAACCCGATCAGCAGGTAGGAGGCGAGACCGACGCCTTCCCAGCCGAAGAACATCTGGGCGAGGTTGTCGGAGGTCACCAGCATCAGCATGGCGAAGGTGAAGAGCGAGAGATAGGCGAAGAAGCGCGGACGATGCGGATCATGATGCATGTATCCAATCGAATAGACGTGAACCAGGGTCGAGACCGAATTCACGACGATCAGCATCACCGAGGTCAGCGTGTCGACGCGCAGCGCCCAGGAAACGTCGATGCCGCCGGACTGGATCCAGCGCAGCACTTCAACCTTGATCGGGCCATCCGTATGGCCGAGCGCCACCGTGAAGAAGACGATCCACGAGAGGACGGCCGCGATGATCATCAGGCCGGTGGTAACATATTCCGAAGCCTTGGCGCCGATCGCACGGCCGAAAAGGCCGGCGATAACAGCGCCAATCAGGGGAAGAAAGACGATAGCCTTATATAAGAACATAGCTTTATCAGCCCTTCATCACGTTGACGTCTTCGACGGCGATGGAGCCGCGGTTACGGTAGAAGACGACGAGAATTGCAAGACCGATGGCAGCCTCGGCGGCGGCGACAGTCAAAATGAACAGAGCGAAAACCTGGCCGACGATGTCGTTGAGGAACGACGAGAAGGCGACCATGTTGATGTTGACGGCGAGCAATATGAGCTCGACGGACATCAGGATGATGATGACGTTCTTTCGGTTGAGAAAGATACCGAAAACGCCGAGCACGAAGAGGATGGCGCTGACCGTGAGGTAATGGGAAAGTCCGATGACCATGTTCTTGTTCCTTTGATCCTCGTGCCCCGCCTCAGACGCCCTGCCCCGGCTTGACCTTGACCACCTCGACGGCAGTCGCGGGCGTGCGGGCGACCTGTTGGGAAATGTTCTGGCGCTTGATGTGCGTGCGATGCTTCAGCGTCAGCACGATTGCGCCGATCATCGCGACCAGCAGAACGAGGCCAGCGATCTCGAAGAAATAGACGTAATTGGTATAGAGCACGTCGCCGAGGGCGGCGGTGTTCGTCCGGGTCGCCGGCGCCGGGATCGGCATGGCGACGGATTTGGCAATAGTGGGCGAAATCACACTGCCGCCGATGACGACAATCAGTTCGGCGGCGAGGATAATGCCGATCAGCGCGCCGATCGGGGCATATTCCAGAATGCCGGCTCTCAGCTCGGTGAAGTCGATATCGAGCATCATGACGACGAAGAGGAAGAGAACCGCCACGGCACCGACATAAACGACCAGCAGGATCATCGCCAGGAATTCAGCCCCCATCAACAGGAAGAGGCCAGCCGCGTTGAAGAATACCAGGATGAGGAACAGGACCGAATGGACCGGATTCCGCGCCGAGATGACCATGAACGCCGACGCCACAGCGACAAAGGCGAAGATATAGAAAAAAAGAGCCTGCAGACCCATGTTGGTGCCTTTTTCGTCTTCCCCCGGGCAGCCGGGAGTTTCCCTGCCCGATGGAGCTCGGCCGGACAATAGGTCCGGCAAAGCCCCGGTCTAGATTCAACCGCAACGGCGACAATCGTGGCCGCCTGTCACGGCATATTCAAAACTCCGCTCAGCGGTACGGCGAATCCATCGCGATGTTGCGCGCGATTTCGCGTTCCCAGCGGTCGCCATTGTCGAGTAGCCGCGCCTTGTCGAAGTAGAGCTCTTCGCGGGTCTCGGTGGCAAATTCGAAGTTAGGCCCTTCGACGATAGCGTCGACCGGGCACGCCTCTTGGCAGAAGCCGCAATAGATGCACTTCACCATGTCGATGTCGTAACGCACCGTGCGGCGGGTGCCGTCGTTGCGGCGCGGCCCGGCTTCGATGGTGATGGCCTGGGCAGGACAGATGGCTTCGCAGAGCTTGCAGGCGATGCAGCGCTCTTCACCGTTGGGATAACGGCGCAGCGCATGTTCGCCGCGGAAGCGCGGGCTGACCGGCCCCTTCTCGAAGGGGTAATTGATCGTCGCCTTCTGCTTGAAGAAATAACGCATCGACAAAAAGAACGCGCCGACGAATTCCTTGAGGAACAGCGAGCTGACGGCATTGGACAAACCGGCCATCTTAACCTCCAAAACTGCCAGAAGCGGGGAAAGACATCATCATGCCCATCCCGTCAGCTTCAGCACGAATGCAACGATAACGACCATGGCGAGCGACAGCGGCAGGAAAACCTTCCAGCCAAGGCGCATGAGCTGGTCGTAGCGGTAGCGCGGCACGAAGGCCTTGACCATCGCGAACATGAAGAAAACCAGGCACGACTTCAGCAGGAACCAGATGATGCCCGGAACCCAATTCAGGATCCAGATATCGATCGGAGGGAGCCAGCCGCCGAGGAAGAGGATCGTCGTCAGCGAGCACATCAGGACGACGGCGGCATATTCGCCGAGCATGAACATCATGTAGGGCGAAGAGCCGTATTCAACCATGAAGCCGGCAACCAGCTCCGATTCCGCTTCCGGAAGGTCGAAAGGCGGACGGTTCGTTTCAGCCAGAGCCGAAATGAAGAACACGATGAACATCGGGAACAGCGACAGCCAGTGCCAGTCGAGGAACGAGGCCGGCAGGCCGAGCTTGGTGCCGAGGCCGGTCTGCTGTGACAGCACGATATCCGTCAGGTTCAGCGAACCGACGCAGAGCAGGACGGTGACGATGACGAGGCCGATCGAGACTTCGTAGGACACCATCTGTGCCGCCGAGCGCAGCGCGCCGAGGAACGGATACTTCGAATTCGAAGCCCAGCCGCCCATGATGATGCCGTAAACTTCAAGCGACGAGATCGCCAGAATGTAGAGGATGCCGACGTTGATATCGGCGACGACCCAATTCTGCGCGACAGGCACGACGGCCCAGGTCGACAGTGCCAGCACCACGGAAACCAGCGGAGCCAGCAGGAACACGGTCTTGTTGGCGCCGGCCGGAATGATCGGCTCCTTGAACATGAACTTCAGCAAGTCAGCGAAGGACTGGAACAGACCGAACGGGCCGACGACGTTCGGGCCGCGGCGCAGCTGGACGGCTGCCCAGATCTTGCGGTCGGCAAGCAGAATGTAGGCGATGAAGATCAGCAGGCAGACCAGAAGCAGCAGAGACTGGCCGATCATGATCAGCGCCGGCCAGAGATAGGTCGAAACGAATGAATCCATAGTCCTCTGCCCTTACTCTGCCGCAACGCGGAAATTGTTGCGGGCCAATGCCGAGCACTCGGCCATGACAGCCGATGCGCGCGTTATCGGGTTCGTCAAATAGAAGTCTTTGATCGGCGAAGCAAATGCCGATTTGCCCATCGCGCCGGCTTTTTTCGCAAGTGCGGCAATTTGGGCGCTATCGCCTTCGGCAATCTCGTCGATCCCGGCGAAATGGGGGAAGGCTGCGTAGAGCTTGGCCCGCAATTCTCTCAGCGAATCAAAGGGAAGCTTCTTGCCGAGCACGTCGGAAAGAGCACGGATGATCGCCCAGTCCTCGCGGGCGTCGCCTGGTGCGAAACCGGCGCGGTTGCCCATCTGGACACGGCCTTCGGTGTTGACCCAGGTGCCCGACTTTTCGGTATAGGCGGCCGCAGGAAGGATGACATCGGCGTTCTGAGCGCCGTTATCGCCATGCGAGCCGATATAGACCGTGAACTTCGCGCCCTTGCGGCTGAAGTCAAGTTCATCTGCGCCCAGCAGGAAGAGGACATCCATCGACGATAGCATGGCAGCGGCGTTGACGCCCTTTGTGCCCGGCACGAAGCCGAGATCGAGGCCGCCGACGCGCGCAGCTGCCGTGTGCAGCACGGCAAAACCGTTCCAGTCTTCCTTGACGACGCCGACGGCGGTAGCGAGCTTGGCGGCATTTGCCAGAACCTCGGCACCGTCTTCGCGGGTGAGAGCACCCTGGCCGATGATGATCATCGGCTTCTGCGCATTCTTCAGCACATCGGCGAAGCTGTGCGAGCCGCTGACGAGATCGGCCAGCGTGTCCGGCCCAGCGCCGAGATAATCATAGGAGTAGCGAAGGTCGGCGGCTTCACCGATCACGCCGATCGGGAACTTGCCGCGGCGCCAGCGCTTGCGGATGCGCGAATTCAGCACGGCAGCCTCGAAGCGCGGATTGGCGCCAATGATCAACAGCGCGTCGGCGGCTTCAATACCCTGGATGCTCGGGTTGAAGATGTAGCTTGCACGGCCAAGCGACGGATCAAGCGCCGTCCCGTCCTGGCGACAGTCGAGATTTTCCGATCCCAGCGACTTCAGCAGCTCGCCGAGGGCATACATTTCCTCGACCGAGGCGAGATCGCCGGCGATCGCGCCGATCTTGCCGCCGCTGGTGGCGGAAACGGCCGACTTGATGGCGGCGAAAGCGTCGCTCCAGGTCGCCGGCTGCAGGCGGCCGTCCTTGCGGACATAGGGCTTGTCGAGGCGCTGCGTCTTCAGGCCGTCCCAGATAAAACGGGTCTTGTCGGAGATCCACTCTTCGTTGATCTGCTCGTTGACCCTCGGCAGAACGCGCATGACTTCGCGGCCGCGGGTATCGACGCGGATCGCCGAGCCGAGGGCGTCCATGACGTCGATCGATTCGGTCTTGTTCAGCTCCCACGGACGAGCCGTGAAGGCGAAGGGCTTCGAGGTCAGCGCGCCAACCGGGCAAAGGTCAACGACGTTGCCCTGCAGCTCGGAGGTCATTGCCTGCTCGAGATAGGTGGTGATTTCAGCATCTTCACCGCGGCCGATGAGACCGAGTTCGGAAATGCCGGCAACTTCCGTCGTGAAGCGGACGCAGCGCGTGCAGTGGATGCAGCGGTTCATCACGGTCTTGACGAGCGGGCCGATATATTTGTCTTCGACGGCACGCTTGTCTTCCTGATAGCGCGAGCTGTCGATACCGAAGGCCATGGCCTGGTCCTGCAGATCGCATTCGCCGCCCTGGTCGCAGATCGGGCAATCCAGCGGGTGGTTGATCAGCAGGAATTCCATCACGCCTTCACGGGCCTTCTTGACCATCGGCGTGTTGGTGAAGACTTCCGGAAGCTCGCCGTTCGGGCCGCCGCGGATATCGCGAACGCCCATGGCGCAGGATGCCTGTGGCTTCGGTGGGCCGCCCTTCACCTCGACGAGGCACATGCGGCAATTGCCGGCCACCGACAGTCGTTCATGGAAGCAGAAGCGCGGGACTTCGGCGCCGGCTTCCTCGCACGCCTGGATAAGCGTGTAGTGATCCGGAACTTCGATCTCTTTACCGTCAATCTTCAGTTTAGCCATCGTCCACTCAGTCCTATGTCACGTCTCCAGCCCGATCTGGCCGCAGACAATTTCATGATCGCAGACCGGATTGCCATCGGGGCGGCTCAAACGCCTGATAGCACCGGTTTGCTCACAATAAGCTTTGCCAAGCCTTGTCCCCGCAAGACCAGCTTTGCGATCGCAACATCGCGGGCATCCCCGCAATCATCCCAATCGCGTTCATTCACCCTCCCCGGCCACCGGATGCAGCCGAGGAAAACTCAACTCCGCCCTTTCGGCAGCAGCGCCTTCGCCTGGCCGACCCAGTCATCGCGCCGGATGCGACCATCGAAGCCGAGTTCCGTGTCGATCCGCTCGATATCGGCATCGCTCCAGGCGGCGATATCGGCGAAACGCCTGATACCACGTCCGTTCAGCACCTGCTCGAGCTTCGGGCCGACACCCGAAATACGCTTGAGGTCGTCAGCCTTTACCGCGGCCTTGCGGCTGCGAACGGGCGCCGGCTTTGCGGCTATCGGCGCCACCACCTCAGCCTTGGCCTTCCTCTCGGCAGGGGCCTTGCTCTTGGCGGGCGCCGTCACGATCTCAGCAGCGGCAACCGGCTTTGCTTCGGCCCTCTTTGCGACTGCCGGCTTCGGCTTGACAGCCGCCGGCTTCGAAACGACCGGCTTGGCGGCAGGCGATGCCTTGACCGGCTTCACCTCCCCTGCCCCTTCTTTCCTTGCCGTCGGCTCCGCAGCGGCAAGGACATCCTTCTCTTCGCCCGGCTCGGCGGCACGCTTGCTTGCCGCCTCGACCGCACCTTGAAACGCACCAAAGAACGCGCCGGCGATCTGTGATGTAACGCCGAAACCAATGGCTGCCGCAGCAGCGAACGCCGCTGCCGGATGCGCCATCAGCGGATGGATCGGCATGGCTGGCGAATCCCGCAGCATATCGGCGGCGATGCGGCCGAAATCGACCGATACGTGATCGGTCGCTCCGCTTCCCTGCCTGATATCCTTGATCTTCGCCATCATCGGTCCTTATTCGGCTGCTTCCAGCACCGCGCCGTGGCTCGTCGCATTGGCGGTGTACTGGTCGATGCGCTTTTCGATCTCCGGACGGAAATTGCGGATCAGACCCTGCACCGGCCATGCGGCGGCGTCACCGAGCGCACAGATAGTATGGCCTTCGATCTGCTTCGTCACCTGGAACAGCATGTCGATCTCGCGCTTCTGGGCGTTGCCGCGTGCCATACGCTCAAGAACGCGCCACATCCAGCCCGTGCCCTCGCGGCACGGCGTGCACTGGCCGCAGCTCTCATGCTTGAAGAAAGCCGAGATACGGGCAATCGCCTTGATGATGTCGGTCGACTTGTCCATGACGATCGCCGCAGCCGTGCCGAAGGACGACTTGACCTCGCGCAGGCCGTCGAAATCCATCGGGCAGTCGATGATATCGGCGGCCGGAACGACCGGGCACGATGCGCCGCCGGGGATGACGGCCAGCAGATTGTCCCAGCCGCCGCGAATACCGCCGCCATGCTTTTCGACCAGCTCGCGGAACGTGATGCCCATCGTCTCCTCAACCGTGCAGGGACGGTTGATGTGGCCGGAGAGCATGAACAGCTTCGTGCCGACATTGTTCGGACGGCCGAAAGAGGAGAACCAGCCGGCGCCGCGACGCAGGATCGTCGGGGCAACGGCGATGGATTCGACGTTGTTGACGGTGGTCGGGCAGCCGTAGAGACCCATATTGGCCGGGAATGGCGGCTTCAGGCGTGGCTGGCCTTTCTTGCCTTCCAGGCTTTCGAGCAGCGCGGTTTCCTCGCCGCAGATGTAAGCGCCTGCGCCATGATGAACGAAAACATCAAAATCCCAGCCGAGCTTGTTGTTTTTGCCCAGCAATCCGGCATCATAGCACTCGTCGATCGCTGTCTGCAGAGCTTCGCGCTCGCGCATGTACTCGCCGCGAACGTAGATGTAAGCGGTATTCGCACCCATGGCGAAACCGGCGATGACGCAGCCTTCGATCAGCGTATGCGGATCGTGGCGCATGATATCGCGGTCCTTGCACGTGCCCGGTTCGGACTCGTCGGCGTTGACGACCAGATAATGCGGACGACCGTCGCTTTCCTTCGGCATGAAGGACCACTTGAGACCGGTCGGGAAGCCTGCGCCGCCGCGGCCACGAAGGCCGGAAGCCTTCATCTCGTTGATGATCCAGTCACGACCCTTTTCGAGGATTTGCTTCGTGCCGTCCCAATGGCCGCGCGACATCGCGCCCTTCAGAGACTTATCCTTGAGGCCGTAGATATTGGTAAAGATGCGATCCTGATCCTGTAACATGCTTCACCTCTTACCGCGGCTTCTTGCCGAAGACCTTGATATATTCCGCTTCGCCACCCTTAGCGAGTGCCTCAGCCTGCCTGACCCAATCGTCACGTTCGATCCGGCCCCTGAAATTCAGATAGCCATCGACCCAGCGGCGCTCGGCCTCATTCCAGCTCGCAACCTGTGCGAAGGTGAAAATACCGATTTCATGCAAGGTCCCTTCGATCTTCGGACCGACACCTGAAATGAGCTGCAGATTATCCGGCTGTGCGGGCTTTTCGATACCAGCCGGACGATCCTTGTCATCGAGCGAAGGCTTCTGGGCGCTGCCCGCCTTTTCCGATACAGCTGCGGACGCCGCGGTTCCCGAAAGCGGCTGCGTTTCAGCGGCCTTGGCATTCTTGGCTGCTTCCTTCGGTGCCGTTGCCGGCGTCTTCAGGCTCGTGTTGGTTTCCGCGTCCGTGCTCTTGGCATGGGCAGCTTCGGACGGCGGAACCGAAACAGCCTCGGCGGTCGTCTTGGCCTTGCCTGCTGCGCCCTTTGCCTTCGCCTCATCCGACAGCAAACTCGTCAGACCACCTTCGGGAGCGGAGAAAACGCGATCGATCTGCGGGCCGGTCGGAACTTCACTGCCCTTGCCTGCGGCGAACGCGTCGATGATTTCTTCGAGGCGTGCCGGCGTCAGATCCTCATAGGTATCCTTGCCGATCACCACCATCGGCGCGTTGACGCAGGCGCCCTGACATTCGACCTCTTCCCAAGAAAGCGTGCCATCGGCATTGCGCTCGAAGGCATGGTCGTTGATCCGGCTCTTGCAGACCTTGATCAGCCCTTCGGCACCGCGCAGCATGCAAGGCGTCGTGCCGCAAACCTGGACGTGGGCGCGCGTGCCAACCGGGTGCAGCTGGAACTGGGTGTAGAAGGTTGCGACCTCAAGCGCGCGGATATAGGCCATGTCCAGCATGTCGGCGATCGTTTCGATAGCCGCCTTGGTGACCCAGCCTTCCTGCTCCTGCGCGCGCATCATCAGCGGAATGATCGCGGACTGCTGGCGACCATCGGGATATTTCTTGATCGTCTTTTCAGCCCAGACCGTATTCTCCGCATTGAAGGCGAAGGCGGCAGGCTGGAATTGATCTTCGGCAAGTCGACGAACGGACATCTTTCACGCCTTATCTCAGTTTAGGGACCCACACCGCGTATTCGTCAGGGACGAGAATTCGCAGGCATAGGCCGACTGGTCTTTCTGCATAAACACAACAAACTTGCCACCGTTCGGCACAGCGGCCTTGATTTGATAACCACGGGAAAGGAGATCGGCGATCGTGGAATCCGCGCTCGCCTGTACCTCACTTCCACCTTTTGCAGACTTCCCGCCGATTGCGGTCGAACCCTGCATATTGATGTTCGGCAGGGCCTGTGTGTTGCCCGTCTGCTGGGCCGAAACGCCGCAGGCAAACAAGACCACAGGGATAGCAACCTGCCAGGCTCGCATCAGCGATCCACCTCACCGAACACGATGTCGAGCGAACCAAGCACCGCGGCGACGTCGGCGAGCTGATGGCCGCGGCACATGAAGTCCATGGCCTGCAGATGCGCATAGCCCGGCGCACGGATCTTGCAGCGATAGGGCTTGTTGGAGCCGTCGGAGACGAGATAGACGCCGAACTCGCCCTTCGGCGCTTCGACAGCCGCGTAAACCTCGCCCGCCGGCACGTGATAGCCTTCGGTGTAGAGCTTGAAGTGGTGGATCAACGCTTCCATCGAACGCTTCATCTCGCCGCGTTTCGGCGGCACGACCTTGCCGTCGAGCGAGGAGACCGGTCCGACCCTGGCATCGCCCAGCAGACGATTGACGCACTGCTTCATGATGCGGACGGCTTCGCGCATTTCGATCATGCGGATGAGGTAACGGTCGTAGCAATCGCCGTTCTTGCCGATCGGAATGTCGAATTCGAGATCGGAATAGCATTCATAGGGCTGCGCCTTGCGCAGGTCCCATGCGGCGCCCGAGCCGCGGACCATCACGCCGGAGAAGCCCCAGGCCCAACAGTCTTCCAGCGAGACCACGCCGATATCGACGTTACGCTGCTTGAAGATACGGTTGCCGGTCAGAAGGTCGTCGATATCGTCGAGCGCCTTCAGGAAGGGATCGCACCAGTCGC
Organism: Rhizobium sp. BK289; assembly: GCF_014193575.1. NCBI lineage: Bacteria > Pseudomonadati > Pseudomonadota > Alphaproteobacteria > Hyphomicrobiales > Rhizobiaceae > Rhizobium > Rhizobium sp. BK289. Next base: position 26,174 of record NZ_JACHZO010000017.1, on the reverse strand, counting down.
CGATATCCTGCACGAGCTTTTCGGGGAGATCCTGGTGAACACCACCCGGACGAATGTAGGCTGCGTGCATGCGAGAGCCGGAGGCGCGCTCATAGAACACCATCAGCTTTTCGCGCTCTTCGAAGCCCCACAGCGGCGGCGTCAGCGCGCCGACGTCCATGGCCTGCGTCGTGACATTGAGAAGATGCGACAGGATGCGGCCGATTTCCGAATAGAGCACGCGGATCAGCTGGCCACGGATCGGGATATCGATGCCGAGCAGCTTTTCAACGGCGAGCGCATAGGCGTGTTCCTGATTCATCGGCGCCACGTAGTCGAGGCGGTCGAAATAAGGAACGGCCTGAAGATAGGTCTTCGATTCGATCAGCTTTTCAGTGCCGCGATGCAGCAGGCCGATATGCGGATCGACGCGTTCCACAATTTCGCCGTCCAATTCGAGGACAAGACGCAAAACGCCGTGCGCAGCCGGATGCTGCGGACCGAAATTGATGTTGAAGTTGCGAACGTTATGTTCTGTCATTGCAATGCGCTCCGCTTATTGCAGGCATTAGCCACTAGGCAATAGGCAATAGTGTAACCGTTAGCTCTCATATCCATGTCGTTCGTCCTGCAGCCGGCGGATAAGGGAACGCAGCATCCTTCCGATTTCGTCACTCATCGATATCGCCGACCCAACTTGCTCCAGGGTGACGACGCCTACTCGCGTCGAAATTATCAGATGCGTCTCCAACTCCTTCAGCGAACCTTGTGCAATCTTCAGATGATGGACATAAGCTCCTGTCGCTTCGCGCCCATAACCTTCCGCGATATTTGCCGCGATCGATACGGATGCACGCCGTATTTTGCGAGACCAGGCCGTAAATCTCTTCCTTCGGAAATTCCTTAGTCAGAGCATAACATTCTACAGCAAGATCCATGGCGCGCTGCCACACCGTAAGGTCCTGATAGGAATTAATCGCCGTTTGCCATTCTCCTATTGCCTATTGGCTACTGCCTATTGCCTCAGCTTACTGCTTCGCCTTTTCGTCGCCTGGCAGCACGTAATCCGTGCCTTCCCAAGGAGATAAAAAGTCGAAATTGCGGAATTCCTGCTTCAGTTCCACTGGCTCATAGACGACGCGCTTGGCGGCATCATCGTAGCGGACTTCGACGAAACCGGTCGTCGGGAAGTCCTTGCGCAGCGGGTGACCTTCGAAACCATAATCGGTCAGGATACGGCGCAGATCCGGGTGTCCGGTGAAAAGAACGCCGTACATGTCCCAGGTTTCGCGCTCGAACCAATCGGCGCCGGGAAAAAGGCCACAAGCAGAGGGTATAGGCTGATCCTCGCCGACAGGAACCTTGACGCGGATGCGCAGGTTCTTCTTCGGCGAAAGAAGATGGTAGACGACATCGAAGCGCTCGGCGCGCTGCGGCCAGTCCACGCCACAGATATCCGTGATGTTGACGAAACCGCATTTGGCGTCGTCACGCAGGAAGGTCAGCAGGGCGATAACGTTTTCGGCCGTCGTCGTCACATTCAACTCGCCGTACTTGATCTCGCTCGATGAGATCAGGGCGCCGCGAACTTCCGTCAGATAAGCCGCGAGTTCGTTCAGGGCTTCACTCATGATACCTGTCCCCTGCCTTACCGTTCGATCGTGCCGGTGCGCCGGATTTTCTTCTGCAGCAGAAGCACGCCGTAAAGCAGCGCCTCTGCCGTGGGAGGACAGCCCGGAATGTAAATATCGATCGGCACCACACGGTCGCAGCCGCGCACGACGGAATAGGAATAGTGATAATAGCCGCCACCGTTGGCGCAGGAGCCCATCGAGATGACGTAGCGCGGCTCGGGCATCTGGTCGTAAACCTTGCGGAGTGCGGGCGCCATCTTGTTGGTGAGCGTGCCGGCGACGATCATGACGTCGGACTGGCGCGGCGAGGCACGCGGCGCAAAACCGAAGCGCTCGACGTCGTAACGCGGCATGGAAACCTGCATCATTTCGACAGCGCAGCAGGCGAGACCAAACGTCATCCACATCAGGGAGCCGGTGCGGGCCCAGTTGATCAGCTCGTCGGTGGAGGTGACCAGAAAGCCCTTGTCGGCGAGTTCGTTGTTGATCTCGCCGAAGAACGGATCGTTGCTGCCGACTGGCCTACCGGTCGCGGGATCGATGATCCCCTTCGGCTGCGGCGCTACGAGCGTCGTGTTGCTTGGGGCTACTCCCATTCCAGGGCTCCCTTCTTCCATTCATAGATAAAGCCGATGGTCAGCACCAGCAGGAACACCATCATCGACCAGAAGCCGAACCAGCCGATCGCGCCGAAGGAGACGGCCCACGGGAAGAGGAAGGCGACTTCCAGATCGAAGATGATGAAGAGAATCGATACCAGGTAGAAGCGGATATCGAACTTCATGCGGGCGTCATCGAATGCATTGAAGCCGCATTCATAGGCCGACAGCTTTTCCGAGTCAGGCGCCTTGAAGGCGACGGCAAACGGCGTAATCAACAGCGCCAGGCCAATCACCAGGGCAATACCAATGAAAATCGCTATCGGAATATAGGAACTGAGCAGTCCAGTCATCATGTCCATCCCTGCTTGCGGTCAGCGCCGGGGCGGCGCATCTGAGCAAATGCCCAGCAAGCGAAAGAGCGTTGCAACAGAGCCGTGGTTAGCGCAGGCGGAGCGCGCGCGCAAGCCTTTTGAATCTGTCGTTCGAGGTCCTGTCGAGCGGTTGATATCAATATGTTGCGACGACAACGCGACAAATTGGCGCAAACGCGAAAAGGCTCTTTCGCAATCGCAATAAAATGATGTTTGATTGTAATGGCTTGGAGAGAATGGCGCGAGTGACGGGGCTCGAACCCGCGACCTCCGGCGTGACAGGCCGGCACTCTAACCGACTGAGCTACACCCGCGCATTGCTTGGCCTTTCGGCGCGGTGCCAGATCCGGAATTTACCTTGAAATGGCGCGAGTGACGGGGCTCGAACCCGCGACCTCCGGCGTGACAGGCCGGCACTCTAACCGACTGAGCTACACCCGCATTTCATTTCAAGCATTCCGGATGCTTTCGCACCCATCAAAGCGGCCCTCGCCGTTCGATGAGCGGCTAACTACGGGGTTCGTGTTTGGGTGTCAAGCAGGTTTGAATACAAATCGATGACAGAGTGTGAATTGTTATCGACAAGCCTGTCCGTAATTTTCCGTTCCGTCGATTTGGCATGGCAGGTTCCCGCCTCATGCATTTCATCGGCACCTGATATGCACCGCATTGATCGGCATGTCTTCACATTTATGGATGTGGATGACGGGTGGCCAAAGATGCGCAAAATCCAAAAAAATCAAAAAATCTTCACAAACACTCTTGCGGTTTTTCCCCGTTCCGCATAGATCACGGCCACCGAACGCGGCGGGCCGATGACCCGCTTCGCAGAAGGGCGATTAGCTCAGTTGGTAGAGCGCCTCGTTTACACCGAGGATGTCGGGAGTTCGAGTCTCTCATCGCCCACCACTCCCTCTCGAATTCAATCAGCGATTTTTTCAGATCGGAACGATGCTTTTCGTGTCCGAACGGCGGTTTTTCGTGTCCGGTTAAGTGCAGCTCAGTAATTGCCGAAAATAACGACTGCCAGAAGCACGGCGGAAACAAGTACAAGGGCTGCGATGATCATCAGCAGCTCCTTCAGCATGAACCTTTCCATCCTGCTGTCATCCATGATGTTTGCTCCCGGCAAACCGTTATTCGCTTTCCCGGCGTCGAATCGCTGCGCCAGGTTCGGCTCCAGTCCACATGTAAGTCGCTGTATTGTCAATTTCAGGGTCGAAGATCCTTCCTGCGACCATTTCCTTTTCGTCACGCTCACGGCACATGAATCTTCGATGGCCGTCGCCGCGGCGGCGGGTCGACATAGCCGTCGGGCAGATTGACCGTCCGTGACAACAATCTCTCGGCAATCTCAACGGCGGCGGCACGCGCGCCCTCCCCCGAGCAGAAATTGCCGCGGACCTGTATGGCGGTCGCGAGCAGCTTGAAGAATGCATCGCGCAGCTCCGGCGATGGCGGCCTCGGCTCATGCCAGAATCGATCCAGATCCCCCCGGTCACTCAGGCCCTCTATATCGTAAATCGCCGCGCCCAGCGCCTTGACGGGCTTGCCGGCCCGCAATGCCGTAAGTGCCGCCGTGGAATTGACCGTTACCATCCCCTCGCTCGCGGCCATCAGCCGGTCGAGATCGCCGCCATCTATGAAATGGAGACGGGAGGACAATCCACAGGAAGCGCCGATGTTGTCGACATAGGCCCTCCAATCCATAAGTCCGTTGTCGAGCGGATGCAGTTTCAGGACGAGATGCGTTTCCGGCGCGGCATTTTCCGCAAAAGACCGGAGAATCAGCCTGATGGCATCCTGCTGCCGATGAAAGGGCGAGTGCGCCCGCAGCTGGAAATCGGTCTGAAGCTGCAGTGGATAGACGAAGAATCGCTTGCCACCAGCAAGCAGATGCTCGACCACGTCCTCCGCTTCACGCGACCTTCTGCTGCTTGAGGGAAGTCTCCTCAACCACCCGGCATATTCCATAAGCGGATGATAGAGCCCATGACGCCGATAGGCCGGATAGAGAAACCATAGAAAGACGGTCGGCAGATAATAGACGAGGTCGTAGAGCGCTTCGGCGAGGAACGTCTGGCTGTAACGGCGCGTCCAGTCCGGATCGGGCAGATCGGACGCCGCTTCGAGAATATGGCCGGGATCATCCGGAAAATGCGAATTGGAGGAGAGCCCGTCGCGCTCCAGAGTCACCCAATCCGGCCGCAAATATCCCATCTCGACGACGTTGATGCCGACACCCAGCCGGCGCGCCTCCTTGATGGCGACCTTATGATAGGGACGCTCTTCCCCGTGCAATATCATGTCGGTGACATTTTCGGCCTCGATTCGCCGGCTGACATAGGCGCGCCAGCCGGCAAAATCGCCGCGATAATTGAAGGCGTTGCGCCAGCGCCACGAAACCCAGTCGCCGGCATTGAGGTTGATGCGAATGCAGCGGCTGCCTGCCATTTCCAGGAGTCCGGCGATCTCGATGAAGAGCGGCGAGGATGGCCCCTGCAGAAACAGGAACGTGCGAGGGGTATCGTCCCGTTTCCCCTGCCCGTCGCCCATTACTCCGGAACCTCGGCCCGAAGGCCCGCATAATGCAGCAACGTGCCGATCAGGTTCCACGGCGCCTCTTCCCGCGGTGGCTGCGGCTTTTGCGAATGGGCTCGTGCGCGGCCAAGAGGAACGATGACATAATCGGTCCGCGGATCCGGGAACGGGTCGGCGAAGGCCTTCAGCAAAGGCGCGTGATCGCCATAGAAAAAAAGCCAAACTGGGCGATCCAGCCTGTCGAGATGATGGGCAAGATTGCCGAGCGCGTGATCGGCGCGCATCAGCAGCTCGCCATAAATATCCACGGGATCGACCAGATCCCCGCAACGACCCGGCTCCCAGGGGCCATGATTCGCCATGGATGCGACAAAGACGAAATTCTTGTCGGTGCCATCATCGTCGATCGTCCGAATCACGCTCTTCGTCAGCGAGAGATCGCTGACATAAGGGCCATCGCGGTCCGGATTGTGATCGAATTCGTCCAGCATCATCATTCGATCGAAGCCGAGTTGCGGCAATGCCTTGTGACGGAGGAAGAAGGTCTTGTCGTAGGGGTGAATGAACTGCGTTTTCCAGCCCGCTTTCTTGAGTCGCGCCGGCCAGACGACATCCTTGTAATGGCTGGCGCGCAGATAGGGATAGCTGGCGTCGATATGTACATTTTCGGGCAGCAACCCGCTCAAGACAGCAAATTCCGTCCGGAGCGTGTAGCCTCCCTCGAAAACGCTGGTCATGCGGCCCCATTGCGCGGCCCGCTCTCGCAAGCGGTCGAGATTCGGGAGCTTGACGTTTTTGACGCCGAAATGCCTGAGGTCGATGAAGGATTCGGATTGCCAGACGACAATGAGCGGCTCGTCCTCGCCGTGATCCCAAAGCTCCTGAAGCGCCGAGATGAAACGACCGGATAATTCCGAGACGATCGCCTCGCGCCGGACACCGACCCAGATGACGAAATGAAAGACCACGGAAGCGAAGGTGCCGAACCGCACGGTATCGATCTTGACATCGACCTTGCCCAAGAACTTCTGCGTGAAACGGCATACCGGTTCGCTAACAACTCGGCTGAACAGGGCAAGCCAGGGCGCAAAGACAACGGCAAGCATCAGGAGAACCCAGAGCAAGCCGTTGGAAGCCGGCAGAACCGATGGCTCCATATACATGTAAAGGCCGCTGAGGCCGAATACGTAAGCGAAGGCAATCACCCAGAAGACGATGTTCAGCGACGTCGCGTAGAAGATCTCCTTGTATTTGAAGACATCGACCACCAGCGCTATGTCCGAAAATACCAAGGGCTCCCGGATGAATTCGAATTTTGCCCGCGAAATTCCCGAGAAAATGACGAAGAAGCTGATGACCGCCTGCGTGCTGTAGATGGGGCGCCAGGAAATCGCGAAGAAGGCGGCATAGATCAGTGCAATGACCGGAATTCGCACCGCCCAATCGCAAACGAGGCGCCGCCAGCTTCTTGCCGTGCGGTTCTGCGCATTGACGGCCACCGGCATCGCAAACGGATCGGTCAGGAAGACGATGACGCAGGAAAACACGAAGCAGGCGACCGTCAAAAGAATTGGAAAATCATGCAGCTTCAAGATCGCGCCATCCAAATGCCTGCTGCCTGTCGCAACGTTTTCCAAATCCGCGGGAACGGATCCGACAATTGTTTCGTATTACTTATCACGATCAAAACCTTGCTCGGCCGTCTCGGCAAGACCGGGATATGCATCCTGCCCAAATATTTTTCGCGTTTTGCGCGAAAGCCACCATTTCAGCACCGGCTTTATCTGCGACCCGAAATAGGCAAGCGCGGTCAGAGACAATCCGAAGTGGATTTTGGCCTGTCCCCGATCCAGCCCGCGAACGATTCTCGCGGCCACCGCCTCCGCGCTCCAAGGCTTGACGGATCCCATCAAGATTTCCGCCTCGCGCGGTCTGCGGGAGATTTCGCGCCGATATTGTGGCGTCAGCGTATCGGGCGGAAAGCAGATGGAAACGCATATGCCGGTGGCCGCCGCCTCGGCACTCAAGGCTTCAGCAAATCCGGCCAATGCCGATTTCGATGCGCAGTAGGCGGTATAGCCGAAGATGCCGATCAGGGCAGCACCCGAGGAGATCATCATGATCCGGCCGCCGCGCCGCCGCTTCATGCCCTTGTAGACAGCGCGAACGGCATTTGCCGTTCCGAGGAAATTGATGGCGATCTGCTCATCGAAAACCGATACCGGCATCGCGTCGAAGACCTGGGGTTCGACGATACCAGCCGAGGCGATGAGGATATCGCAGGGGCCGAAGGACGCCTCGCAAAGCTCCACCGCCTGCGCGGTCTCCTCGGCCGAAGCCACGTCCACGGAACATACCCGGATAAGGGCGCCGTCGATGCCTTGAAGCGATGCGATCTCGGCTCGCGCCTCCTCGAGGCGTCCGGGATGACGGGCGAGAAGCGAAACGCGATCCCCCCTGGCCGCATATAGTTTCGCTATCGCCAGACCAATTCCACTCGAACCTCCCGTGACGATAACGTGCATGAGACAATCGTCCTGAATTTACGGGCCGGTCGGGGCTAGGCCCATTGGCAGCAATTGCATCATCTTGTCCATATCGAGTGATGCGAGCCCGAAATTGCGGTCCAGCAAACTCTTCAGTTTTTCTGCCGTCAGCGCGACGGCGTGCCGAATTTGCTCTTCGGTATGGTTACAGGTGATGAAGAAGCGAAGCCGCGCCATGCCTTCGGGGACGGCCGGATGGATGATCGGCAGGACATTGATACCTTCGGCCAGCAGATCGTTCGAAAGCTGCGCTGCCCGAAGCGAATCGCCGACGATGACGGGCACGACCGAATGGCCAGCACTGAGGCCGGTATCGAGGCTTGCCGCCCTAGCCTCTTCGAGGAACAGCCGACCGTTGCGCCCGAGACGTTCGGTTCGCTCGGGCTCGGACTGCAGGATATCGAGACCGGCGATAGCGGCGGCGGCAAGAACGGGCGACAGCCCGACGCTATAGACAAAGCCGCCGGCTTCCGCCTTCAGAATATCGGCAAGCGCACGGCTGCCGGCGATATAGCCGCCGCAACTCGAGGTCGTCTTTGAAAGCGTGCCCATCCAGATATCGACGTCCCGGGGATCGAGGCCGAAATGCTCGAAAGTACCACGCCCCGTCTTGCCGAGAATGCCGAGCGCATGCGCCTCGTCGACCATCAGCCAGAAACCGTAACGCGCCTTCAGCTCCAGCAGGGCCGGCAGATCGGCGATATCGCCATCCATCGAATAGATGCCTTCGACGACGACCAGGATGCGGCGGAAATCGGATGACAGTGTCTTCAGGATGGTCTCTAGGCTGTCGACGTCATTATGCTGGAAGAGCCGGCGTGCTGCACCCGACAGCTTGATGCCGGCGAGCGCGCTGTTGTGAATGAATTCGTCGTGGATCACCAGATCCTGCGGCCCCATGAGGCAGCCGATCGCCGCGACATTGGTCAGATAGCCGCTGACGAAGCAGACGGCGGCATCGACGCCATAGACCGCGGCAAGCTTCCGTTCCAATTCGATATGCCCCGGACGCTCGCCCGCGACCAGGCGGCTCGCCGAAGCCGAGATACCGAAACGATCGACCGCCTGTTTGGCGCTTGCCGCGACATGCGGATCGGTATTGGTCGCCAGATAGTCATAAGAGGCGAAATTGATGAATTCGCGTCCGCCAATGCGTGTCGTCGCCCCGGCCGCAGCATCGTGCGAGCGATAGAAGGGGTTGGCAACGCCGAGCAATTCGCCGGCGATGCGCTGCGTTGCGACGCGCTTGTACTCCGGCAAGTCTTCGAACCGCGCTGCCTGGCGCTGTTGTGCCGGCGGCTGCCTGTTCAAACGTTCGGCCCGGTTGCGCCCGGAGGATTCGCCGACGCGCCGCATCTGCTCCAGCAGCTTGCTCTTCTTCTGCTCCGCCTGGCTGCCGTCATTAACATCATGCATCGTCACTGAGCGGCCCTTTTTTCCTGTTCCGCGGCATGGCTGCGCGCCAGCTGCTCGACGATCTGGTCATTGCCCGCGGCAGCAGCCTTCACATCGTCGCCATTGCGATTCATGACACGGTCCCGCAAACGGCCGACAACGTCGCCGACCGTCGTGCCCTCGCCGACACCGCTCAAAGGAATGTCGAAACCGGTCTTCTGCTGGAAGCTCATGCCGAGTTCCATCGCCATCAGGCTATCGAGGCCGATATCCTTCAAGACCTTGTCGGGCGTCACGCTATCCTCAGTGACACGCAGAATCGCGGCGATTTCCGCAGCAACGAGCGCATGCAGGGCGGCTCGGGCCTCCTCCTCCGATTTGCCGCTGATCAACTCCCTTAGATCGATGCTGTCTCCCTCGTTCAGAGCTTGACGGCTGCCCGTATACCGCATCAGCGGTTCGAAAAGCGAACGATCGGCGATCGGCAACAGGCGAACGGCATTCCAGTCGATCTCTGCGATCATGACGGCTGCGGCATCGACAGCGCCGGTGTCGGCCAGAATATAGCGCTCCACCTGTTCCAGCGCATCGCGCGCCTTCAATGCGGCGTTGCCCAGGCGCTTGGACAGAAGATCATTGACCTCGCCGTTGCGCGCAAGGAAGCCCTTGTCGGCGATGGCGCCGAAGCCGACGGCCAAGGTCGGCTTGCCGGCAGCGCGACGCGCGCGGGCCAGGCCTTCCAGATAGCCGTTTGCCATCACATAATTGGCTTGCCCAGGATTGCCGAGCATGGTCGTTGCCGAAGAGAAGAGCAGAAAGAGCTCAAGCTCGTCGCCCCGCGTTAAACGGTCGAGAGTTTCGGCGCCGCGCATCTTGACCTCGAGAACAGGGCGATTGCGCTCGGGCGTCAGATTGGCAAGAAGCGCATCATCCAGGACCATAGCGGCGTGAACGACACCCTTCAGCGCTCCTTCGGCGCGAAGCGACGCAAGCAGCGTTTCGACCGCGGCAGTATCGGTAATATCGCAGGCATGCAGCGTCGCCACGACGCCTCGCCTTGCCCAATCGGCCATCGCCTTGCTGGTTTCCGTATCGGCAATGCCTCGGCGCGAGCACAAGGCTATGCGGCGCGCGCCTCTGGAGACGAGCCAATCGGCGGCGGAAAGCCCGAAGCCGCCGATACCGCCCGCAACCAGGAAAATGCCCCTGGCATCGAAACGCAAGGATTTTGCCGGAGCCCGCAAGACGCTATCGACCCCCGGAACGGGTGGCCGCACGACAATCTTGCCGATATGGCCGGCATTCTGCATCAAGCGGAATGCATTGCCGATCTCGTCATGGGCGAAGGCGCGATATGGCAGCGGCGTCAGCTTTTCTTCAGCAAAAAGCTGTCCGATCTCGGTGAAAATACGCCGCGCAAGATCGGGCGCATTGACCAGCAGCTGATCCGCATCGATGCCGAAATAGCTGACATTGCGCCGGAAAGGCCGCAGGCCGATCTTGCGGTCGGCATAATAGTCGCGCTTGCCAAGTTCCAGAAAACGACCGAAGGGTTTGACCAGCTCGATGCTTCGCTCCATCGCTTCGGAGAAAAGCGAGTTGAGAACGAGATCCACGCCCTCGCCGCCGGTAAGACGGCGTACGCCCGAGACGAAATCCAGAGAGCGGGAATCGAGCACATGATCGGCGCCGAGCATTTCAAGGAAGCCGCGCTTCTCGACCGTGCCGGCCGTGGCGATCACCCTGGCACCTCTATGCTTGGCGATCTGGAGTGCCGCCAGACCGACGCCGCCGGCAGCGCCATGGATCAGAATGGTCTCACCCGGCTGAATGCGCCCGAGCTCGACCATCGCGTAATAGGCCGTCAGAAAAGCAACCGGCACCGTCGCGGCAGCAGCGGCTTTCATTCGCTCCGGCAGCTTGGTCACGCCGTCGCGCCGGACCCGAACATGGGTCGAGAATGCAGCCGGCCCGATGCCCATAACCCTGTCGCCCGGCTGGAGATCATCGACCGCATCGCCCACGGCCGAAATTCTGCCCGCAAATTCCATGCCGATCGTGGTACCGGCGAAGCCATCTTCCAGGGCCTCTTCGGGCAGGAGACCCATCGCCCACATGACATCGCGGAAGTTGAGGCCGGTGGCTTCGACCGAAACGACGACCTCGCCTTCGCCAGGCACGGGAAGGCTGGTTTCCTCCCAGGCCATGCTGTCCAGGCGACCGGCGACACGCTGGCGAATCGTTGCAGCCTCGAAATCGCGGCGGCTCGCTTCGCCGGCACCGAAGGGGCCGGCAGCGGCTCTGATTTCGCGGACTTTTCCGGTCAGGCGATCCAGAACCCACTCCCTGTTCTCCGTCTCCGCCGCCACCAGCGCGTCGATGACCGCAACAATCCGCTTGTCATCCGCATCGGCATCCAGCAGATGCACATCGAAGGCATCATATTCGTTTTGAAGGACACGTCCGAAGGCCCAAAGGCCCGCATTGGCCTCGTCGACAGGACTAGCCGCCAGCGGGGAACCGCCCGGGGCAACGACGATCAGCCGGAACTTTGCTCCATCGCTTTTCCGCGACAATAGATTAGTCAATTCGGCAAAGACCGACAGACGGGACAGCGAGAGTTCCGTCGCCTCGCCGGACTTCCTGTTTGCGAGATAGACGATCCCACGAGTATCGCGATCGATTGCACTGACGATATTGGCAAGATCTGAAGGCGACGCACCGAGATCGATGACCGTCATTCTCTTATCGAGTTTGGCCAGGCCGTTCCTGCCTTGCTCCGACAGGATCAGGATCGGCTCGGCGGCTTCAGCGGCGCTCGACGTTTCCGGTCGCCGTTCAGATACAGCCGTCACTGCGATCAGGGAACCTTCGGGGAAGGTCAGTTCGCGGATCCGAGGCTTGGCAAAGCCAAGTGTTTCCAGCAGATCTTCGATCTGTTGCGGCGTACCGAGCCGCCCGACCGGGAATTCCGGCGATTGGCTATCTGCAAACCAGCCGTCGGACAGGCCGAAGACGAAATCATTGAAGGCGCTCGGCGCACGGTCGGCCAGCAACAATTGACCACCGCCGACGGCGACCTTCCGCAAAATCCGCCTGATGTCGTCATTGTGCCGCATCAGATGCTGGCTCTGATCGCCGGACGCGACGACGACGTCGGCAATGGTGCGATCCGCCAGCCTGGCGGGGTCCGTCACGATGACATGCGCATCGCGCTCGAAAGCGATCTCCAGCGCGCGGCGGGCGTGCTCGCGCGGTTCGGCGATGAGAAGGCATGCGCCAGCCACGGAGGCAGCGGCCGCCAGCTTGCGGCTGAAAGCGGCAGATACGGAACCGATCTCAAGAATGTGCTCGATCTCCCCGGCATTGGCTTTGATGGCGGACGTCAGGGCCTCCGCAAGCAGGGAAAGCCGCCTTTCGCTCAAAGGAGAGTGAAGAAGCATATGCTCCAGGGTCGCTCCACTCGAAATGCTTGTGCCTCGATTCGCTGGCTCCTGCTCCACGACATGCGGCCGGATCATCGCCAAATGCTCGAGTGTCTCGCGATAGGCATTGCCTACGAGAACGGCCTCCGCCACGCGCTCTGCATCCTCGCGATAGATTTCCTGCAGCAATTCAGCCAGCGGAGGCAATGTCGGCTCTTGCGGAACCTCCCATTTGCCCTCATTTGCCGTCGCTATGCCGGCGTCCTCGAGAATATAGAGGCAATTGACGAGAAACGACCTGAACTCGGCATCGCCGGGTAGGTTGGAGAACGCGACGCTGCCCCTGCGATCGGCTAAGGTCAGCGCTATGTCGTGGCAGGCGCGATAGATCGCCGCATCGAGAAGAAGGCTCGCATTGTTGAGCGCCCGGTTTCCTTCGAAGCTCGACTGCGATGAAATCTGCAATGCGCCGGTGCCGACTTCGCCCCTGCCGGCAAGAGTAGTCGATGGTATGCTCTCGTAGTGAAACGCAACGGACTCCAGCGTTGCCCGGCGGCGCAGTTGCGTGCGGCGGAAGCGGCAATCATCGAGAACCGCTACCGGCTTGCCACTCGCATCGAACAAGGCAAAACATGCCTTGACCGAATTTGCGCTGAACCGATCGATCTCGATCCGCGCCTTGACAATCGATCTTCGCCTGCCGAAAGCCGTCACGGTGCCGAAGTGAACGGGGATATAGGGCGCGCCGGCCTCATCGCCGGACAACTGATCGAATAATGCAACGAGACCGTGAAACGCGGCGTCGACCGACATGGGATTGAGATTGTAAGTTCCGAAAGGATGCGCAGGTGCGGCCGGCGGCTTCAGATCCACCTCGATGAGATCGTGACCGAAAGCGATCGCCTTTGCCAAAAGCCGGAAATGCGGGCCGTAATGCAGTCCGAAACGTTCTGCGGTTTCATAGGTCACTTCGGAGGTCAGAAGAGATTTGCGATCCCTGCCCGATCGTTCGACAGCTTCGGCGAAGCTCTCGCCGCTCAGAGGCTTGCGGCATCGCCCGACGGCATGCACCGTCCATTCGTCACGGCTGAGGCGTTCGCGCGACCGGATCTCGATATCGCCGGTTTCGGACGACAGGATGGTCGACAGCTCGACCATGTGATCCTGCGACAACTCAAGCGGCCGCATGATTTCGAGATTGCCGATCTCAACCTCGTCCGCCCCATAATATTGCTGTGCCGCCGTAACGGCGATTTCGACGAAGCCGCTGCCGGGCATGATTGCCTTGCCGTCGACCACATGCTCGGCAAGATCCGGAAAAAGACGAGCGTCGAGATGGTTCTTCCACGTCGAACCATTGAGGTCGGTCCGCCAGCCGAGCAGCGTATAGGGATTCTTTCGGTCGCGACCGAAAATATCGATCTCGTCGGCTGTCGGTTGCGTGCGCAACTCCATCGGTTCGAACGGCAGGGACGGCAGCCTGACGAAAGCGTTGCGCGTGGCGCTGCCGCGTGCGCGTAGCGCCGGCGCACCGTTGGCGACTGCCCTCGCGAATGATTGTGAAACCGGATCGTGACCGGCAACGGGCGCTTCGCGCAGCAAGGTCGGTATGGCAATGACTTGAACCGAAGCTTGCTTGGCGATCTCCGTCACATAGTTGGACAGGATCGGGCGCGGCGAAATTTCGATGAAGAGGTTGCATCCCATCGCCATGGCCGTCTGACAGCCGGCCTTGAAGAGTACGGGATCGCGGACGTTCCGCCACCAGTATTGCGTATCGAGCAGCCGCCCGTCGCGCAGTTCGCCAGTCACGGTCGAAATGAAGGTCCCTGCCCCGCTATCAGGCGCCAGATCGGGCAGATCGGTCAGAAAGGCATCCCTGGCACGATCGATGATCGGGTGATGGAACGGATAGTTGATATCGAGAATGTGCACGACGATCTGGGATTTGCGCGCCGCATCCCTGAAAGCTTCCACCTCGTCGACCGGCCCGGAGATCGTTACCGAATTCGGCGCATTGATCGCCGCAATACAGATATTGTCGAGGCCATGGGACCTCGCAAAAGCCAAGGCGGCATCCTCGCCCAGTACAACGGCAGCCATCTTGCCTTCGCCGGCAAGAAGATCCTGATGCAGCGAGCGCTTGGCGACGATTGCGACCGCCTCGGCAGCCGTCAGCGCCTTGGCGGCATAAGCTGCGGCGATTTCGCCGACCGAATGGCCGAGAACGGCATCCGGCCTGACACCCATCGACCACAGGCAGTCCGAGAGAGACGCCTGGATTGCAAACAGCAGCGGTTGCGCAATCTTGGTGTCGGCAAGCCGAGCGGAAAGATCCGCGGCGACCAGTATATCCGTCAGCTTCTCGCCGAGATAATATTCGAAAAGGGCGCTGAAGGATTGGAAGCATTGGCGGAAATGGCGGTTTTCCTCGTAGGCACCCACACCCATGCCTGCCCATTGCGACCCATTGCCGGAAAAGACGAAGGCAATCCTGGCGGCTTGCGCCGGTGCCTCGCCCGCCTCGCCGACCGACATTTTGCCGGACAGGTGCGCGTCGATCGCGGCAAGTATCGCCGCACTATCCTTCGCCCGCGCCGCAAAACGATGACGCATAGGCTCGCGATTGGCAGCGGCGGAGGAGACGATCTGCCGGGCGTCCCTGGGCTCGGCGCTTTCAAGACGCATTTTGTATTCCGCGAGCAACTTTGAAAGCGCGGAAGCCGTATGGGCGCTCGCCGCAAAAACTAGCCCCTCGCCTCTGATTTGCGGCTCGGGCGGAGCAACCGGATCGGGATCACTGATGACGACGTGTGCGTTGGTGCCACCAAAACCAAAAGAGTTGATACCAGCAAAACGCGGTTGCTTCGCAGGGAGCAATTCGATCGCGGATGTATTGACGCGGACGTTCAAACCTTCGAAGTCGATCGCCTCGTTGGGGCGGTCGAAATGCAGGGAAGCCGGAAGGAAATTATTCTCCAGCGCGATGATTGCCTTCAGCAGTCCGAACAGGCCGGATGCGGGTTCGGTATGGCCGATATTGGTCTTGATCGACCCGATTGGCACCGGCGCCCGCCGGTTGCGTCCTATGACTTCGCCGATCGCCCAGATTTCGGCGGGATCGCCGACTTTCGTTCCCGTTCCATGGCCTTCGATGAAGGCAATGCGATTGACATCGATCCCATGCCCTTCATAGATCGACTGCAGCAAGGCTGCCTGCGCCTCCCGCGACGGCATGGAGATGCCGTTGGTCCGCCCCGAGGAATTGACGCCAACGGCATGGATCCTGGCATAGCTGCGGTCCTTCTCGCGCAGGGCGACATCCGTGCGACGCAACACGATCGCCGCACCGCCTTCTGCCCGAACATAACCGCGTCCATCGTCGTCATAGGCGCGGCAGAGGCCTTCCGGCGACAGCATGCGCGCCTGTGCAAAGCCGACAAAGGACATCGGATGGAGCAGAACATTGATGCCGCCAACGATTGCGGTATCGATTTCGCCGCCTTCCAACGCCCTGACCGCCTGGTCGAGCGCAACCAGCGACGAGGAACAGGCCGTGTCGATCGTCATGCTTGGCCCGCGCAGGCCGAATATGTGCGAGATGCGATTGGAAACGATCGAAAGCGTATTGCCCGTCATGAAATACGGGCCGCCCGAAGCCGGATCTTCAAGCGTCAGGTTCCCGTGCTCAAGGGAAGATGCGCCGACATAGACGCCGACCCGCTGCCCCTCGAAACCGTCAATCGGCAGATTTGCATCTTCCAAAGCCCGCCAGACGACATTGAGAAGGATGCGCTGCTGCGGGTCCATCTGCATCGCTTCGCGCTGAGAGAGGCCGAAAACCATGGGGTCGAAGGCGTAGACATTGTCAAGAACGCCGGCTGCATATGTGTAGGCCTTGCCCGGAACGCCCACAGCCGGATGCCAAAAGCGAGCGAGATCCCAGCGCTCTTCAGGTATACGGCTTATCGTGCAACGTCCTTCCTTGAGGACAAGCTGCAGTTCTTCAATCGAACCCGCCCCGGGGGCAACGCTTGCGCGTCCGATAATTTCAACCGTCATGATATCTCAGCAATATTCTACGAAGTGCACCAGGCTGACCAATTTCAATATCAACTGCCCACATCATCATTATCTATGGTTGTCACTGATAAAAAATCTGCGTGTACAACCAGTATGCGGCAGTGCAACAACCGATGCAATATGAGATCTCTCAGCCCCTCACCGCGTAGAAAATCGCTGCCCTTGTTCACGTTCCCTGTAATTATTTCCGCATTCAGTTCGCGACGAATTCCGCCCGTTCACAAGGCATGATCCGTCACGATCATACAGATGTCGGCACTCACCAACGAATAGAGGCACAAGCAGCCGTCGCCAGAGCTGCAAAGCCCCATCGCCCGGCTACTGTCCCAGATTCGCCGCAGTCGCCGCTCCTTGCGAGGCAATACCCAATGGCGTGCCGATAAGGTTCAAGAATTTTCGAATATCAACCGACGGATGACGCGAGACATAGATAACGTCGCGGCTCTTGACCGGGAAGGTCTGTCCAACGATCAGGCTATCGGGATTGGACATGTCAAAACGGTAGACGATCGGATAGCGTCCCTTGGCATCGGGCACCATTCCCGTCGATGCCGTAGCGCGATCTGCGAGCCGGTCAGAGCTGGATCAGATCCAGATCCTTGCCGATTTCGCTTTTGGCAATGTCGACCACACTTCTCTCATGGGTAAAGAGGATCGTCTGGAAGCGATCGGCCGTTGCGGCCAGTACCTGTAGACCCGCCCGAACGCGCTCGTCGTCGAAGGTCTGGAAGATGTCGTCGACGATCAGCGGCGCAGGCTCGTTGCGGGCGGAATAGTCTTCGAGGAATGCCAGCCGCAGCGCGAGATAAAGCTGATCGCCAGTGCCTTCGCTCAAGCCGTCGAGCGGCACGCGTTCGCCGGCCGCCCGTTCCGCCAGCAACTGCAGCGCGTCGCTTTCATCGTGGGCTTCGACCAGGCGGGAGAAGCGGCCACCCGTCAGCTGCGAGAACAGCTCACCGGCACGCCGGATAACCGGATCGGCCTGCTTCTCACGATAAGCCTCCATCGAACCGGCGAGCATGCGGGCCGCAATCTTCAGGACAACCCATTGCCGCGCGAGATCCTTTGCCTCCTGCTCGGCCGAGAGCTTTTCAAAAACCGCGTATTCGGCGCTGACGCCTGTTTCAAGCCCCTGCCGCTGGCGGCGGTTCTCCGCCAGCCGTGCGGAAAGTTCGCCATGCACGGCGAACTGCCGCTGGTCTTCCTCGGTCAGCCGCTCGATTTCGAGATCGGCGGCGACGCGTTCGAAGCCGGCCAGCTCGGCGCGAAGATCGTCTTCGGCCTTGCCGTCAGCCTGCTGGCGGAAACGATCGCGGCTTTCGACGAGCCGGGCGGTGAGACGCGTGCGTTCGCGCAGGCGAGAAAGGAGTGCCGGCAGGTCCTCCATACCGCCTAGATCTGCAGTCAGATGATCGAGTTCAGCAACAATGGCTGCGAGCGCAGCCTCCTGGCGTGCCACGAGCCCTTCCCCGCGCTGCTGCTCTTCTTCCAGGGCGTCGCGCTTCTTCAACTCGCCGCGCGTGGCGTTGACGCGGGTGTGCAGCGCCTCGGCAGCAGCATCCGGTGGCAGATGGTCCAGCTCATAACCGCTATTGGCGGCAAGGGTCGCCAGTCGCCGCTCGAAATCCGCCATGTCGCGCCGCATGCCATTGACCCTACGCAGGCGGTTTTCGCGCTCCGCCAGGACATCGGGCAGCTCCTGCCATGCCTTCAGGGCGGCACTCGCCATGTCCAGGGTCGTGTCGGACGGCAGACCGAGCAGTTCCGCGGCTTTGGCGAATGCGCCGCGCCAATCGGTGTACTGTCGTTCCAAGCTCTGTTGCTGGTCGTCGAACCGGGCCAACCGTTCACGCGCCGCGCCGATCTCCCCTTCTCGCGTGCGGCTTTCGCTCCAGCGTTCGGACAGAAGACGCAGATGCTTGCGCAGACCTTCCGCAATCGCTGCCGGCGGAAGGCGGCCGCTCTTATAGCCGGTTGCCTCGACGATATCCTGCAGAGCGGGCAAGACGCGGTCTTCGGCCAACGCATTCTCATCCCGTTGATCGACTAGCTCTCGCAACGCCTTGCGCTCGCGTCGCAGCAGCTCTACTCCGCGGCGCCATTCCAGCATCGTCGATGGGTCGATGGCATCGACGCCGCAAGGCTCAAAAAGGGCTGCAAAGGCTGCCTGTGCATCCTTCAGCGCTTTCTCGCAACCCCTGAACCGACCGTAAGCCTCCTCCCGCTCCTGCATTAGACGCGCCTGCCGCAAACGATAATCGGCATGGCGTGCGACACGATCCGCATCACTCAGGGCGGCATCGGCCAGACGGTCCGCCTCGGCCACGCTGACGGTCAGTGCCGCAAGCAGCTTAGTCTCCGGCACGGCGCCGTCCGTCCATCTCTGCTGGATGACGGCCCATTGCGCATCGCGATTTTCACGCGCGGCGATGAGCTGTTCGCGCGTGACGATCGGCCCGGTGCGCTCGGCATCCACAAGCGTTCGTGCTATCTCAGCCAGTTGCTCATCGTAGGTCTGCAGCTTGGCGGTAGCCTCACGCACCTTCGATCGAGCGGCGTCGATGATATCGCGATGTCCTGTAATCTCCGGCACTTCCGGCAGCGGTACCGAGAACAATGCACCAATGTCACCGACAGGTGGCTGCAGCCGCGCGGCTGCCTCATGAAGATCGGCTTCGGTGCGACGTATCTGCGTTTCCAGTCCGTCGAGGCGGGCCAAGGCAGAGAGATCGCTGCCCAAAGCCTCAAGCTGGTCAATATAAGGTCTCGGGTCGATCAGCCGCCCGTTGAGGCTGTCCTTCTCGAGCGTGGCCAAATGCTTGCGCTCACTGTCCGCTTGCTCGGCAAGCGACTGCCTCTGCCGCGCAAGCTGCCTGCCCTGCTCCACCAGCTCTGAAAGGCGCACGCGGTCAATATCGCTCGGCTGCTGCCGTTCCAGCTCGGCTTCGGCAAGACCGAGGCGACGGGCAAGCTGCGAGAGCGTCATGTCGTAACCGGCAAGCTCCTGATCGACGCGCGGCAGATCGTGACGCTGGGCGCGGTAGTTGCCGGTATCGGCAAAGAGCTGCGTGATATCGCCCGACATCTGCAGCAGCGCTTCATCCACCTGGATGCCTGCGAGGTCTTCCTCGGCGCGCGCAACAGCTTGCCGAGCACGGCGCAGTTCCTCTTCGCTTGCCTGCCTCTCGCGCAATCTCTGTTCGAGCGTATCGGCGAAGCCATCCGGTATGGCGGCGAGATCGGAAAGGCCGTCGAGTGCTTGGCTTTCCGCATCGATCTCGGCGAGCAAGGGCTGCAGGGTCTTCAGCCGCTGGAGCCGGTCCAGCGCCTCGCGTGTGCTGCGGCGCTCCGCCTGCAGGCGCGCAAGTTCCGTCTCCAGCTCGGCCGCTTCGGCAAGCAGCTTCTTCCAGTCGCCGGACTTCAACTCGTTGTCTCGCTCTGCCTTGCGGGCATCTTCGTACCGGTCGAGAGCCTGATAGAAGCCGCGATCCTTCGAGCGCCTGGCTGCATAGATGCCGTCGGCTTCAACTTCCAACGACTGGCGCAGGCGGGACAGGCCGGTCAGGCCGGACGCCGCCGAGAACAGCAGGCTGCCGATCTCGCCGCCGCTGCGCAACATGGCGGTCGCGCCTTGCCGCAGCCGTTGGGAGTCGAGGCCGAAGGCACGCTCGAAGACATCGCGGCTTAAATTGCCAAGGAAGGGCGAAAGTACATCTTCGGCGAGCGCCGTCTCCTTATCATCAGGAGCCAGAAGCGTTCCCTTGCGGCCACGGCGTCGACGGAAACTCAAGCATGTACCATCGCGCGCGCGGATGTCTGCTCCGATCCGCAAAGCCCCGGGTTCATGCAGGAAGCTTTGCTCGGCCGCTGTGGGGAAACCGAACAGCAGATCGGAGATTGCACTGAGAGCCGAGGATTTGCCTGCCTCGTTCGGACCATAGATCACATGCAACCGCGCACCGGAACGAAAATCGATCGCGCGATCGGTCAGCGCGCCATAGCGGAGAATATCGAGCCGGGTGAAGCGCATCAGCCTGCCCTCTGCCCGCGCGCCAGCAGCAATTGCCGCGCCTCTTCGATGAGGGTGTCCATGCCGTCGTCCAGCGGCAATTCCGTTGCGCCAAGGCCACCCGGCAGGCGCACGGCGATCTCGTCGATCAACCGGCGAGCTTCCGCCAGAATATCGGCATCGCCGGCATGATCTGCCAGTAGCTGGCGCAGATCAAGCACGCCGTCCGCCTCTGCCGATCTTTCCGGCAGCGGTTCCAGCCGCAGTTCCAGCTTTTCCAGCCAGATATCCTCATGCACGCGGTGGCAGGCGGCTTCCACCTCGTCGCGCCATTGCTGGCGGTTGGCAGCTATCACACCGTGTAATGGCGTCACACCGGAAAGCCGGACGCGCAGCGCGGTCATACGACCCGCCATCTCATCGGCAATTGGCTGCACCGCCTGCTCCACATGGCGCAGGATCGCCGCCTGATCGTCCTCCGGATCGACGACAATATCGGCCTGCGCAAAACGGGCCTCGTCGACAATGATGCGCTCATGCACGATGCGTCCGTCTTCGACGGTCACCAGTACCGCACCCTTGGCACCGCGTTCGCGAATGTTGCGTCCCTGCAGATTGCCCGGGAAAATGACGAGCGGATCCTGCGCCACCAGTTCATAGTCGTGCACGTGGCCGAGCGCCCAATAGTCATAGCCGCGCGATCGCAAGTCGTCGACAGAGCATGGAGCATAAGGCGCATGCGGCTCGCGGCCGGTGAGCGAGGTGTGAAGAATGCCGATGTTGAACCAGCCGGAGACGGGTGCGGGGTAGGAAATCGCCAGATTGTCGTTGGCGGAGCGTTCGGCAAAGCCCTGGCCATGAAGCGCCACCTTCAGCGCTTCCAGCCTGACGCTGCCCGGCTTGCCCGTCGGAAATTCGTGGACGTTTGGCGGCAATGTGATGGTCTTGGTGATGACGCTTGCCGCATCGTGATTGCCGCGCAGCAGATAGACCGGAATGCCCGCGCGCTCCAGCCGCGCCATCTCGCGATTGAAGAACAGGCCGATCTTGTTGTCCTTCCAGTCGCCGTCATAGACATCGCCGGCAATCACAAAGAAATCGACGCCCCTTTCAATCGCCAGATCGACAAGCGTCGAGAACGCCTTGCGACTGGCTTCGACGAAGACCGCAGCGACGGCGGCATCCTTCAGAGCCAGGCCTTGAAAGGGGCTGCCAAGGTGCAGATCGGCGGCATGAATGAAACTGAAAGAGGGCATGGGTTCCGATAGCAGTCAGATATCCGGACTTTCCTTTTAAGGAAACGGAGACGCGATGAACACCGCATGCACCACTTCATCCAATGGTTTCGCAAGCCAGGTGGAGTCTGTCATATTTCTCAGTCACGCGATTGCGATCCGCAATCGCCGATCCGCGCTTGTGGCCCTGTCGGGCGGCTGCTACTGCGCTATCATCTTACGAATAAAGAGAGGAGACTTTTCATGAGACATCATGCTTTCGGACGGACGCCCTTTATCGTGACCGATGTCGGCTTCGGCGCCTGGCAGATCGGCGGCGCATGGGGCGATGTCAGCGAGGCCGATGGCCGCGCAGCATTGAACGCCGCCCTCGATGCCGGCATGACCTTCATCGATACCGCCGACGTTTATGGCGATGGCCGCTCGGAAAAGATCATCGCCGACGTCCTGAAGGCGCGTGGCGGCGAGCGCCCGATGGTGGCAACAAAGGCTGGCCGCCGGCTGAACCCGCATGTGGCCGAGGGCTATACCAAGGCCAATCTGGAAGGCTTCATCGACCGCAGCCTGAAGAACCTCGGCGTCGAGAGCCTTGATCTCGTGCAGCTTCACTGCCCGCCGACTGAAGTTCTTTATCGGCCCGAAGTCTTCGCCGGTCTCGACGAACTGCACAAGGCCGGAAAAATCAAGGGATATGGCGTCAGCGTCGCACTGGTCGAGGAGGCGCTGAAGGCGATCGAGTATCCTGGCGTGCTCAGCATCCAGATCATCTACAACATCTTCCGACAGCGTCCCGATCACCTGTTCTTCAAGGAAGCCAAGCGCAAGAACGTGGCCGTCATCGCCCGCGTTCCCCTCGCCTCCGGCCTGCTCTCCGGCAAGATCACCAGTGACACGCAATTCGCCAGCGACGACCACCGCAGCTTCAACCGCCATGGCGAGGCCTTCGACGTCGGCGAGACCTTTGCCGGCGTACCGTTCGAAGTCGGTCTTCAGGCCGTGGAGGAGGTGCGCAAGCTGGTTCCGGCCGGCGTGAGCATGGCAGCTTTTGCGCTGCGTTGGATCCTGATGAACGAGGCCGTCACCGTCGTCATCCCTGGTGCCCGCAATGCCGAGCAGGCCAAGGCCAATGCCGCCGCGGCCGATCTGGCTCCCCTTTCAGCCGATGTCATGGCAGCCACGCGCGAGATCTACGAGCGTCTGATCGCGCCGCATGTTCACCATCGCTGGTAACATCCATATCTGAAATGGTGGCCGGAAGGCGCTTTCGGCCACCATGGGCATGTTGTTCCGTAGGTGCGGGGACGGCATCAATATGCTGCTGCCCAAGCTTGATGCCATTGAGGAAAAGGGGCCGGACAGGTTCCAAGGAGGAATGTCATGAAAGTAGCGCTGGTAACGGGTGCCTCTCGCGGTCTGGGTGCGGTGATCGCCTTGGAGCTTGCCGAGGCTGGCTGGGCCGTCGCCGTCAATTATGCGAGCGATACGCGGGGCGCCGAGAGGGTTGTCGAGACCATCCGGCAGCGTGGCGGGCAGGCATTTGCCGCCCGGTTCAGCGTGATCGACAAGGACCAGCTTGTGGACGGGCTGGAAAAGATCAGAGCATCGCTCGGACCCGTCGATCTCATCGTCAACAATGCGACGGGTCCCCAGCCGGACATGCCGCTGATGGAGCAATCCTGGCGGACTTACCTCGACCAGCTCGAATTCTTCGTCAAGGCGCCGCTGGAGCTGCTTCAGGCCGTACTTCCCGATTGGCGGGCGCGCAAATCCGGCCGCGTCATCAACATCGGTTCCGAGATCGCCGAGCTCGGCAATCCGAATTTCGGCAATTATGCCTCCGCCAAGGGCGCCATGTTATCGATGACGCGCTCCTGGGCGAGAGAGCTGGCGCCGGAGGGGATTACGGTCAATCTCGTTGCGCCCGGCTGGATTCCGGTCGAGCGTCATGCCGGCGCTTCGCAAGAAGCAAGGGACGGCTATCTCGCTCATACGCCTATGGCCCGTTTCGGCACGCCCGAAGATATTGCCGATGCCGTCGTCTTTCTCGCTTCCAGCAAGGCAGATTTCATCACCGGCCAGAAGCTCGCGGTCAATGGCGGGCGGACATTGCTCTGATATCACCAGGCGGCGAAAACGGATCAATGGTGCAGCCGGGCGAGCAGAGCGAACAACCTCGGTTATTGCCTGTTTCCTGACATCGCCACGTGCGAATCGGCCGATCAGGTTGCAGGCAAACTGCTCTGCTCGCCGGAATCCCCTGTCTTTCACATGCTGAGGTTACGGCATCAGGCACCTTGAGCCGACGCGAACCGCTGCGCAACTCGCGCAACGCGCTCGCCGTAAGCTCGAGCAGTTTCCAGGTCGCCGATCGACATTTCGCTCGGGGCTGCGTCGCATCGCATTGCGCCATTGGCGCGATGTAGGATCCCATCCTGTTTGCATCGTCGCGCTTCGAAGCCTTCACGTTCGCCGGCTTTACCCCCAAACTGACCCAAAGACCTCCGTGCTGCCCCGCCAGAAGAACGAAGTATTCGAGAGTATTGAGTTTATCGCCGTTCAAACTGGCGCTGTTGGTGAAGCCTCCGAAAACCTTGTCCTGCCATTTGCTGGTGAACCAAGCCTTCGAGGACATATCGGCGAACTTCTTAAATTGCCAGCTCGGGCCACCCATGTAGGTGGGCGATCCGAAGACGATGGCGTCGGCGGCGTCCAACGCGGCCCATCCGTCATCGGAAAGGTTGCCATCCGCATCGATGGCGCAAAGTACCGCGCCCGCCCCTTCCGCTACAGCTTTCGCCATCCGCTGGGTGTGGCCGTAGCCGGAATGATAGACGACGACTGTGCTTGCCGTGCGATTTGACATGATGGTTTTGGCCTCCTTCTGGCCATTGCTTTGCGCTGTCCGGAAGCGAGGTCGCTCCGACTGGCGTCTTCTTCCAGGTGGATTGATGACAGAGGGTGGAGACACCCGACGCCCCGGCGGGGGTTTTCTTCGGGCAGCTATGCACAGACCTTCATCTGGAAGGCACTTGTTTGCCGCCAGATTTCAGACTTGGCCGCTGATACCCGCCAGTGCCAGCAGCAACAGGAACACGAAAGGTGGCGGAAGTTCTCGATAGTTCCGGATACGAAAAATGGCAGCGATCGCGACGAGCATGATGCAGGCGCCCAATACAATCCCGATATATCGGGTGCCGGCTGTAACCAAAAGCACCGCGGTTGCGAGCTCAAAGGCAGCCGTGACCCAGCACCACCAGAACGGAAATCGAAGTTGCACGAACCCCGCGCGGATTTTCGGATGTCCGCTCGCGTTGACGACAGCGCCAACGAGAAACGCCCCGGCGGCCAGCCAGACGAGGATGGTATCGAGTGACGTTGTGCCTGTGAAAAGTTTCATGGGAAGACTCATTGATATTCTCTTCGCTGATGAACCGAGCGTATGAAGCTGTTATAGCGATAATAATTATTCTAGCATTGCTAGTTTGTCAATCGACGTTCCTTTTGATAGTTTCGCATCAGGAAAATCGCGGCGCATGCAGATTGAGGACGCAGGGTGGGTATCAGCGAACGCAAGACTCGAGAGCGAGGCGAACGTGAACGCAGGATCGTCGTCGCTGCGAGGACGATCGCGGAACGTGACGGCTGGGCTTCCGTCACGATCCGGCGTCTCGCGGAGGAAATAGAATACAGTCAGCCGGTTCTCTATTCGCATTTCGAAAATCGCGATCAGATCGTCGGAGCGGTCGCGCTCGAAGGTTTCGGCGAATTGGCCGCGATACTCCGCGCCGCAATCCGGCCATCGTCCACGTCAAAGGAGCGCGTGGAAGACGTCGCAACCGCTTATCTTGATTTCGCTTTCGATCGCCCTGCGATGTACGAGGCAATGTTCGTCCTGCCGACCGGGCTTCGTTTCGCCAGATCCGACACGCCGGCTCAGCTTCGCGATGGTTTTGGAGCCATGGCGACGGTGATCGCGCCGTTCTCCCAGGATGCGGATACCGCTACCGAAACCTTCTGGGCAGCACTTCACGGTTTGGCAGAGCTTGAACGCCACGGGCGGATAAGACCCGCTTTTCGGGCTCAACGTATCGCGCTCATTACGCAGATGGTGTCGGGTCAACCCTGAGAACGCGTCTTGCGATTAACCTGATCGCGCATAGATGGCTTGGAAAATGCGGGATAAGGCGAAGGGTATAAGCGCTTGGAGTTTGGCTGTTGAGGCCCAAAGCAGCCACGGTGGCATTGCTGCAGGAAGCCACAAGTCATGACCTCCACCAGAGGTGGAGGTTTGAAACGCTGCGCTTGAACCGCTAGAAGCGGTATTGTTAGCGCTTAGTAGCTACGATTGAAGAGG